>MEQZ01000143.1 GCA_001770425.1 Betaproteobacteria bacterium RIFCSPLOWO2_02_FULL_65_20
CCATGAATATGCCCCATATCGTCAGGGGCATGCGCATCAAGGTCATCCCGCGCGTGCGCGCCTGCAACACCGTCACCACGTAGTTCAACCCGCCCATGGTGAATCCGATGATGAAGAAAGCCAGCGAGACCAGCATCAGGATGATTCCCCAATGCGCACCCGGAGTGCCCTCGAGGATGGCCTGCGGCGGGTACAGAGTCCAGCCCGCGCCGGTGGAGCCGCCGGGTACGAAGAAGCTCGCCATCAGCAGCAGCACGGCGAACAGATAGACCCAGTAGCTGATCATGTTTACATAGGGGAAGACCATATCCCGGGCGCCGATCATCAGCGGAATGAGGTAATTGCCGAACCCCCCCAGGAACAGCGCGGTGAGCAGGTAGACGACCATGATCATGCCGTGCATGGTCACGAACTGAAGGTAGTTGCTCGGGTCGATAAACGAAAACGTGTTCGGAAAACCAAGCTGCAGCCGCATGATTCCCGACAATACCAGCGCCACCAGGCCCACCGCGATCGCCGTGATCGAGTACTGGATGCCGATGACCTTTGCGTCCTGGCTCCATATGTACTTTCCGATGAAGGTTTTCGGATGGTAGAGCTCCATCTCTTCGGTTTCGGCGGGTCGGACAAAAGCCGATTCGTCGTGCGCAACGTAACTCATTGAGATTCCCTTTTCTTTGGTTCTTTATTTCGCCCGAACCGCTTTATTTGAACGTATTAATGTAGGAAACCAGGTCGCCGGTCGCCTGGTCGTCGGCCACAATCGCGGCCATGGCCGCCATCTGGGGGCCGTAGATATCCTTGGGATGGGCGCCGCGTATGCCCTGCTTGAAATTCTTCAATTGGGTGACCATGTACCAATCGCTCATGCCTGCCAACCGGGGGGCGTTGGTCGCCTGTTCGCCCCGTCCGTCGATGCCGTGACAGGTTCCGCAGGTTACATACAGATTTCGACCATTGGCCGCAATGTTCTTCAGCGTGGGTGGGGCAGGAGTATCCGGCAGCGTCTTGATGTGGGTGATGACATTATTGATGGCGGCGTCATCCACCAGTATGGCGGCCATCGGTGCCATCTGCTTGCCAAAGACATCCAGCTCGTGTGCACCCCGGGTGCCGTGCTTGAAATAGATCAGCTGCCGTTTGAGGTACCAGTCTCCCTGGCCGCTCAGTTTCGGCGCATTCATCGCCGGGTTACCCTCCGCCTGCGAACCATGGCAGGCGGCACACGCCGCGAACAGCGGCTTGCCCGCTTCGGCGTCGCCGGCTATCTGCGCCATGGATTGCGCAAACGTCGGATAGTTGCTCAACCACTCCTGAAACGCCTGTTCTTCTTCCACAACAATCTTGCCACGCATGGTGAAATGTGCGGTGCCACACAATTCTTCGCAGAGGAGGTCGAATCTTCCCGTCCGGGTAGGGGTGAACCAGACAAACGTGACCAGACCCGGCACCAAATCCATCTTGACCCGGAACTGCGGTACGGCGAAGTCGTGCAGCACGTCCACCGAGCGCAGCAGTGCCTTGACCGGCTTGCCGATCGGAAGATGCACTTCCGGGCTTGTGACCAGGACGTCGTCACGTCCGAAGGGGTCGTCCGGATTCAAGCCAAACGGATTCTTGTCGCTGACATACCGGGCATCGACGGTGCCCATCAAGCCGTCCTTGCCGGGAAAGCGAAAACTCCAGTGCCACTGCTTGCCCACGGCCTCGAACACCGCCGCGTCTTTCGGGACCTCTACGAATTTTGCCCATACAAACAATCCGGGGGCCAGCATGCCGACGATCCCCAATGTAGTCAGTCCGACCAGCCACCCCTCAAGCTTCTTGTTCTCGGGTTCGTAATCCGCTTTTCTCCCTTTCTGGTAACGGTAGCGCATCACGCAATAGGCCATGAACAGATTGACCGCGACGAAGACAAATCCGGTCACCCAGAACGTGATTGTGATGGTGTCATCGATCATTCCCCAATTGGAGGCGATCGGTGTGAAATACCACGGGCTCAGGTAGTGAAACAGCAGGGAGCCAACGATCAGCACTACCAATGCGATTGCTACGACCATAACTGTGGACCCGGTTGATTGGACGGAATTGCGCAGGCGCTCAGCGTTGAACGGCAGATAGGGGTGCCCTCTACGCCGCCGGCCTCGGGCTCGGGCGTATGGACAGGGTTTCGAAGGGAATGTCGCAAGATTTCGCTACTCTTTTTATTTGCAAAAATAAAGCGGTCAAATCACGTCAGGGCGAATCTTGCACTAGTGCACACCATTCAGGCAAGGGCCGCAGGGTATGGGTGTCAAGATTCCTGTGCCCGAGGAGGTGTGGAAATTTCGCCCCTTGGCGTGAATTCCAGCTCGCCGGCATGCTTCCCGTGTTTCCCTGGGCCGTGTCAACGCGTTGAACCGTTTCAGTTGGAACAAGCCCGATGTGACGCAGTGCAGCAATGAGAAATCGTGGCTGCACTACAAGTCGGGTGCGGACCGCGAACCTGGGCGGCAAATGTACGGCAGGTACCGGTCATGCCGGCACTCTCGCGGTCGACATTCGGACCCTGCTCAAGGGCGGCTGAAGAAGGCCGCTTCATCATGGTCGCGGTCATCTGGCTGCGCTGCCTGTAGCGTCACTTCAAGCCTGATCACCACGTCGCGTTCGAGGGCGTGGTCTGGCTGCTGCCGTTCATTTTCATGTTTTGGTTGAGCGCGCGCGGCGATCGCGGATTGCAGGGGGGCCGAGGCAAGGCCCGTTCGTCGGGACGGCGGCGCGCCACTTGATGCGCGGCGCAAAATGTTTCATGCTGTTTGCATGGCGCCAGTCCCGCTCGACCATGACTAGGCTGCAGGCCGCGCCGGGCCTTCGCCCGTGGGTCTGGCTGGTGCTCGCGGCGCTACCTGCCATTGCGTGCGCCCAGGGCGCTTCTCAGGCGCGGCCGGCCGACGCGTCAGCGAGTCAGGCGAAGGAACCTGCGGCGAAGGAAAAATCGCTCCGTCGACCAGCGGCGCACCCGTCCAGGACCGCGCGCCGGAAGATTGTGCAGGCGAAGCCTCGCCCCGCACCGACCGCCACACCCGTCGCAGCAGGCGATCTGCTCAAGCGCTCGGCCCCGGAGCTTGAGGCGTTGATCGCACGGCAGCGCGTCGTGGTCAAGGCCAGTCCCAGGGATGAAAAGGCGCGCCGGAACCTCGGCTTGATTTCGGTCGAGGCGGCCAATCGGGTACTGCAGGCACAAGCGCTGGGACATGCCGAGGAAGCGTCGACCTATGCGGCGCTGATCAGGACCTCGCTTGCGGATACGCTGTGGCGGGTGACGCAATTCGCGCGCGATGAGCCTGCGCGCGCCCAGGCCGCGCTGGGCCTCTTTCACGCCGATGGCATCATTGCTCCCAGAGACCCGGTGCGTGGCTGCGATTATTTTTCGAAGGCGGCCGACGCAGGACACGCCGCGGCGGCCTACCGGGCGTCGCAGTGCCTGTCGAAGGCCGAACCGGAACGCGCGTACCGATGGCTCGAGCGATCGGCCGGCGGCGGCAATGCGGCGGCCCAGGAAGCGCTCGGGCGGGCATGCATCGAAGGCGCCGGCGTCGATGCGGCCTGTGCGAAGAAATGGCTGCAGCCTGCGGCCGCGCAGGGCAGGGTCAGCGCGATCAGTGTGCTCGCGTGGCTCTACGCAAGCGAGGGGACGACCGAATCGCTGTCGCGGGCCTCAGACCTGTACCGGACCGCAGCGGAAGCGGGTGATTTCGCGGCCCAGAACAACCTCGGGGAGCTCTACGAAACCGGACGTGGCGTCTCGCGCGAGCCCGCCCAGGCGCTGGGCTGGTACCGAAAGAGCGCCGAGAGCGGTTTCGCGCCCGCGCAGTTCAACCTGGCGCGGCTGCTCGCGTTCGGGATCGGGACCGAGCGCGACAGCGCGGCGGCCCGGGAGTGGGCGGTGAAAGCGCAGGGGCAGGGCATCGCCCAGGCCGCCGAACTGCTGAAATTGATCGCGGAGGCGGCTCACTAGACGGACGCATGCCGCAGGTGCTCTTGCGCGCTAGCGCGCGCCAACCGCGCCTTCCGCACGGATAGAAAACATCCGTACGGAAGGCGCGGTTCGGGTTAACGACAAGAGCCCTCGGAGAGGTCTCGTTCAAGATCCCTGATTGCGTGCGGATAGTTTTTCATCCGCGCGCAATCAGGGATCCACGCGGACGGGACGCCGTCCGCGTAAGGGCAAACAACGGCAGGCCTGACGATGCCGCCCGTGCGCGGTTCGGGCTAGAACGTGCCCGGGTAGGCCCCGCCGTCGATCAGGAAATTCTGGCCCGTGACATAGCCTGCCTGGACGCTACACAGATACGCGCAGGCCTCGCCGAACTCCTCCGGCTCCCCGAAACGTCCGGCGGGAATCTGCTTTCGGCGTTCCTCGGCGGCAACCTCGGCTGCTACGCCGCGCGCCTTGCCCTGGGCGGCAAACAGGCTGACCAGGCGCTCTGTCGCAAATGCACCGGGAAGCAGGTTGTTGATGGTCACGTTGTGGCTCACCGTTTCGCGCGCGATGCCGGCGATGAATCCGGTGAGGCCGCTGCGGGCGCCGTTGGAAAGCCCGAGAACGTTGATCGGCGCCTTGACCGCGCCGGAAGTGATGTTGACGATGCGCCCGAATTTGCGCGCCATCATTCCATCGACGGTGGCGCGGATGAGTTCGATCGGCGTCAGCATGTTGGCGTTCAGCGCGCGCAGCCAGTCTTCACGGCTGAACTGACGGAAGTCGCCCGCGGGCGGGCCGCCCGCGTTGGTGACCAGGATGTCGAGGGTTCCCGCAGCGGCCAGCACGGCGGCGCGGCCCTCGTCGGTGGTGATGTCGGCCGCTACTGCAGCAATGGTTGCGCCGGTTGCGGCGCGGATTTCGCCGGCGGTTTTCTCTAGCTGCTCCCTGTCGCGTGCGACGATCGTGACGCTGCAGCCCTCGCGTGCGAGCGACGTCGCGCAGGCGCGGCCCAGCCCTTTGCTCGCGCCGCAAACCAGCGCGTTCTTTCCCCGAATCCCCAGATCCATTTTCGCTCCCGTTTGCCGAATTCGCGTGGTCGGTGGCGGTGTTGCCGACGTTAAATGCTAAAATTATACGTTGTCTCAGGAGATTATCGGGTTCATATGTCAGGGCATTCAAAATGGGCAAACATCAAGCACAAGAAGGCTTTGGTGGATGCCAAGAGGGGCAAGGTGTTCACGCGCCTGATCAAGGAGATCACGGTGGCGTCGCGCCTGGGCGGC
>MEQZ01000144.1:0-5072 GCA_001770425.1 Betaproteobacteria bacterium RIFCSPLOWO2_02_FULL_65_20
CCGCGCCCTACGGAAGGCAAGCATCCATGGCGCGGTGAAGATTCCTGTAGGGCGCAGCTTCAGCGCGCCTGGCCACGGACCCATCGGCATCCATGGCGCGGTGAACCCGCGCCCTACGGAAGGCAAGCATCCATGGCGCGGTGAACCCGCGCCCTACGGAGGGCAAGGAAATACTGTAATTCGCTTTCACGATTCTCAATGATTTCTTGCGCCGCAAGTGTAGACAGACCTGGCGAAGATTTTGGGTTTGTATACGTATGCGTCTCCCGATTTCGGGAAGTTGGTACTTCTAACTTTCCGAAATCGGGAGATCGAGTAAGGCAAATCGAAGTCACCTGTGCAGCTCCGGCCATACCGGACCCGGTGCGCTGCGCAGGCGAAATTGCGTGAGTCCGGCATTCGGAGTACAGTGCGCGCAGTGTTCCCCATGATGCTCATGGCGAAGGCGCCCAAGGCGCCGACGTTCGAACTCAAGCTCCCGCCCGCCGCCGTCCCACGCAAGAAAAACCCTTTCGATACCGTGGTTAACCCGCGCGCGTCGGACTGATCGTGCCCCGGCACCCGGAGGATCCGTGATGCAACTCTCCAAGATCAAACTCCCGTTTCCCCGCTCCCGAAGGGCGGAACCGGCGGCGTCGAATCCGGACCAGCGATTGACGGTGGCGTTCTCCTTTTACGCACCGGAGGGCGCCCAGTTGTCGATGCCGCTCGCGGTATTGAACGCCCTGGTCAAGCAGCGCTTCCCGAACGTCGACCGGCACCTGGTGGCGATCAACAAGACGCTGCCCGAGGACCAGTACTCCGTGGCGTGGTTCCGCTCGCGGATCGCCGAAATCCGCCCCGACCTGATGGCGTTTTCGTGCATGTGTCCGCACTGGCGGGAAATACGCGTGTACATCGATGCGGTCAAGGAAGTCTCGCCCGGCACGCGGGTGCTGATCGGCGGCTACCAGCCCATCCTCGCCCCGGATGAGACGATCGCCTACCCGGCAGTGGACATGATTTGCGTCGGGGACGGCGAGCAGCCCTTTGCCGACCTCCTCGGCCGGCTGCTCGCGGACGACGCCGACGCCGCCCTTCGCGAGCCCATCGCCGGCCTGTGGGCGAAGCGGCCCGACGGCTCGATCGCCAAGGGAGAAAGATTCCTCAACGAGGACCTGAATGCCTACCCGTTCCCGGATTACTCGCTGTTCGAACGCGACGGCAGCCTGCGCGGGCTCGGCATCTCGGTGTTCGGACCGCAGGACAAGTTCATCCTCCCGGTGATGACCGGCCGCGGCTGCCCCTACCAGTGCACCTACTGCTCCAACACGACCCTGCTCCAGATGTACAAGGGCGAGGGAAGCTACATCCGCAAGTACGATATCGACGCCCTGATCGCCGAGATGCAGGCCTTGAAGGCCCACTACGGCGTGGAGTATTTCGAGTTCTGGGACGAACTGTTCATGGTGAACGTGAAATACGCGCTCGCCTTCTTCGAGCAGTACCGCGAGAAAATCAACCTGCCGTTTTCCATCAACGCGCGCGTCGAGCGGATGGACGAAGCGTTCTGCAAGGCGGCGCGGGACGCCGGATGCCATACGATCTGGTTCGGCATCGAGAGCGGCTCGGAGCGTTACCGGGAGACCCGCCTGGGGCGCAAGATGAAGAACGACGACATCCTGAGGGCCGCGGAAAACGCCGGCCGGGTCGGGATCCAGCGCCTGACCTTCAACATCGTCGGCATGCCCTTCGAGACCATCGGCGACAGCGAGGAAACGCTGGCGCTGAACCGCGCGATCTCGCCCGAGTTCTTCCACTTCTTCACCTATATCCCGCTCGAGGGCACGCCGCTCTACGACGTGGCGAAGCGAAGTCAGCTGCTGATCGACAAGGACCTGGTCAGCTCCGACTATCTCGAGGGCAGGCGAGCCAACCGCTTTCACCTGAACCTGCGCGAACATCCCGGCGGCATGTCGGCCGGCGAGTTCAGCGACATCGCCGGCCGGATGGCGGTGTTCCAGAACGAGAACAACCGCCTGGCCCTCTGAGAGCAAGCGTTGCCGGTGCGCCGGCCCGCGGCGCGCCTGGTCGAAGCCGGCGCACTCCGGGCGCGCAGCCGTGCCGCCCGTGCCTGCCTCGCCGCCATGCGGCACCCGACCGCATTTGCCCCTAGAATTACCTCTGGATTCTCTGGCGCATCCGAAACATGGAACATCTGTTCATCCCTTACGAGGCGCACCGGCAGGTAGGCCGTGGCATCGCGCTCGTGTTTGCACCGCACCCGGATGACGAGGTCTTCGGTTGCGGCGGCGCGATCATGAGCCATGTGGCGGCGGGTGATCCGGTGCACGTCGTGATCGTCACCGACGGCGGCTACGCTTCCGACGCCGCCGGTTCAGAGGACTATGTCCGCGTGCGCGAAGAGGAGAGTCTGCGCGCAGCGCAGGTGCTGGGCTACGGCCGACCGGTTTTCTGGCGCATGAAGGACCGCGAGCTGACGTATGGCGAACCGCTGGTCGGGCGCATCCGGGAGGCCATCCTGCAATGCAGGGCGGATTTCGTCTATGCCCCCTCGCTGCACGAGATTCACCCTGACCATCGGGCCCTGGCGATCGCCGCCACGCAGGCGGTGCGGCGCCTCGGTGGCGAGCTGCGATTGGCCATGTACGAAGTGGGCATCCCCCTGCTCTATCCCAACCTGCTGCTGGACATCACCGACGTCGTCGAGCGCAAGCAGGCGGCGATGGCGTGTTTCGGCTCCCAGCTGCTGCGCCAGCGCTACGACAAGCACATGACCGCCCTCAATCAATTCCGCAGTTACACGCTGCCGATGGAAATCCAGGCGGCGGAGGCCTATTTCGTCGCCAGCGCGTCGGAGTTGGCGCGCGATCCTCTCTTGCTTCACAAGTCGGAGAATCAGCGTCAGGCCGAGCTGAGGGCCGCGCTGGACGCGAGCGATGCGCCCTCGTCTGCGCGCCTAAGCGGTTGATCGGGCGATTGCCCGCCTCAGCCAGCGCAGCGGGGCGGTCAACCGCCAGGACCTGGACGATCGCAATGCCGTGAATTGCGCTTGCAGAGAGGCAAGTTCCTGCTTCTGCTGTTCGAGCTGATTAAGCACTGGCCCGTGATTACCCCAGTTCGGGTCCCGAATTCCGGGCGAACCACCCACGTCGCGCGCCCGTTGGGCCACGATTGCCGCAAAATCGTGTTGCAAGAACCCGCTCCTCAACGCCCAGTCCTCGAGAGCAAAGAATGTGTTCAGCATGGCCTTTGCCTCGGGGTCGTCACCGACGAAATTGACGCCGATATGATCCAGCAGACCATGCAACAAGCTGCCTCCATAGGGCGCGTACGTGGTTATCACGAATTGCTGCGCCAGAACCGGCAGAATCTCGTCCGAGCGAACCGCCTCGGTCGGATCCACTCTCACCACCTCTTCGACAGTGGGTGCGGCAAAACCGCGGCGCAATCCGCCCTCCGCGGTGCGCACCCAGCACTCGGGCAGATTCCGGAGCAGAAGGTCTATGAGCGCGACCTGGTGTGCGGGCCATTGAAAGCGCTTGGGGCCGATGTACTCATTCAGAAAGAAAAAACCGCCAGGCTTGAGCGCGCGATGCACTTCGCCAAATACCGATTCAAGGTCGGAAAAATGATGCGCCGACATCGGGCAGAATATCGCGTCATAGCTTTCGGCTTTCAGCGCCAGGGTATTGATATCGGCGACTTCGTAGGTGATGTCCGCGCCGGACAGGGCCGCCGCCGCGCGCGCCCTGCCGATGGCCTGCTCCGCGACATCGATTCCCTCGTAACGCCGGGCGAAGCCTATCCCGTAAAGCCCCCTCTCCAGGTCGCCCGCGCCGCAACCGAGCGTGAGCACCGTACCAAATGGCGTGGACCGGCCACGCTTTGCCACCAGCTCCATCAACCAATGGTAGAGGTCCGTGTCTGACCGACCAGTAATCAGGCGGCTTATTCGGTCCTGCACCGCCGGAACCTCAAACCAGTTCCGTCCGCGCCCGACAGTCCAGGTGCCAGCCTCCTCGCCCCAGTGGGTTGCGGTACGGTCGAGAGAGTCGGGGATGGCACTCATTTGCGGTTGTATCATCGGGTGGCGAGAACGCGGAGGCCTGCGTTTGTTTCGCCAGGGATCATCGGATCATACGCCGAATGGCACGGCTCATTAGCAGTAGAATGCGCCCGAACTGCGGATTTCCATCCGGCCTAGGGCATCAAGCGAGCGTGCTTGCGGATTTTTGTCGTCGCAGGATGAAACTTGACTCATTTGCAGCAAAACCTGTGAACCAAGGATTCTGGTGATTGCCGACACGCCGGATATGCCGCTGGTTTCGGTGCTGGTGCGCAGCATGGACCGGCCGTCCCTGCGCGAAGCGCTCGATGCCGTTGCGCTGCAAACCTATCCCCGTGTCGAGGTCGTCGTCGTCAACGCCAGGGGCGGCGAACACGCTGCGCTGGGTACATCCTGCGGGCGCTTCCCGCTGCGCGTTGTCAACGCCGGCGGCCCGTCGCTCGCGCGACCCACAGCCGCCAACGCCGCGCTCGACGCCGCGCGCGGGGACTGGCTGATCTTTCTCGACGATGACGACAGCATGGATCCGGATCACCTCGAGCGGCTGGTTCAGGCCGCCCTGCGCGCGCCCGGCCGGAAGGTCGTCTATACCGGCGTGCGCGTGGTCGACGCGCTTGGTTCGCCGGTGCGCGAGCTGAGCGAGCCTTATGACCGTGTGCGCCTGTGGCAGGCCAATTTCCTGCCCATCCATGCCGTGCTCTTCGCGCGAACCCTGCTCCAACGGGGCCCCCGCTTCGACCAGGCCTTCGAGGTCTACGAGGACTGGGACTTCTGGAATCAGCTCGCCTGCGTGACCGACTTCACGCATATTCCCGGCATCTCGGCGACCTATCGCCTGACGGGCGATTCGGGGCTGTCCGTCGATCCCGATGGCGAGCGCACGCAGAGGGGTCGGGCCCAGTTCTTCGAAAAGTGGCGCAGCCGCATTCCGCCGGCAGAGCTTGCCCAGGCTCTGGCCCAGGCTGAGGAAGCGCGCGCATTGGCTCAGCGACTGAATATCGAA
>MEQZ01000144.1:5117-5186 GCA_001770425.1 Betaproteobacteria bacterium RIFCSPLOWO2_02_FULL_65_20
TCCAGCCATCGGGCGCTCGAGGCCGATTTTGGCAGGCTGAAATCCGGCCATCGCGCGCTCGAGGCCGAT
>MEQZ01000145.1 GCA_001770425.1 Betaproteobacteria bacterium RIFCSPLOWO2_02_FULL_65_20
TGCTGTTGATCATCGCGCTGCCTGTGCCGACTTCACGATCAGCGGCGCTCATGTCCTCGCCTCCAGGGTCTTCCCTTCCTCGACCACCGCGCGCCAGGCGAATGTCGCGCCGCCGAGCGCCCCGGTGTAAATCGATTCCGGATTGATATTCAGGGTCAACTCGCCGTAGTTTTCCCGCACCAGGTCCTTGAGCGCCTTCACCGCCGCCTCGTTCTTGGCGACGCCGCCGGTGAAGGTGAATTCGTTGCGGATGCCGCCGGAGCGCGCGAGTATGGACATCGCGCGCAGGATGATGGCGCGGTGCAGGCCCGCCATGATGTCCTCGCGCCTGTCGCCCAGCGACAGCCGGTCGCGCAATTCGGCGCCGGCGAACACGGTGCAGGTCGAATTGATCTTGATGGTCTTCGTGGACTTCATCGCCAGCGGCCCCAGCTCGTGCAGTCCCATGTTCATTTCGTCGGCGATGTAACCGAGGTAGCGCCCGCAGCCCGCCGCGCAGCGATCGTTCATCTGGAAGCTTTCCACGATGCCGCTCTTGTCGACCTGGATCGCCTTGGTGTCCTGGCCGCCGATGTCGAGCACCGTCGCCGTGCCCGCGTGCATCATGTGCGCGCCCAGGCCGTGGCACAGGATCTCCGAGCGGATGTGCTCCTTGGAGAAGGGCAGGCGCGCCCGGCCGTAGCCGGTGCCGACGGTGTACGTTTCTTCCAGCACGGTGTCCAGCACGCTCCTGATCGGCGCGCGGACGGCATCGCCGCGGCTCGCGGTGTCCGGCATCGCGATGAACGTGCGGTCCAGCGCAGCGAGCAGGTTGGCGCTGATCGCATCCCCGTAGACCCGGTTTTCGACCTCGATGATCGAGCGGTCGAACACGTTGCACAGCATGTCGTAGCGCGTTCCGGCTTCCTTGGCGACCTGCTCGCCGATGGCGAGGTAGCGGCTGCCGGCGATGTCGCGGAAAAAGTCGGACCTGCGCTTGGCACCCGGGGCGAACAGCGCCGGGGCTTCTTCCTGCAGCCGCTTGAACACCTCGGTGAGCGCCGACAAGACGGCCTTGCTCTCGTCGCCGAAGCGTGCGCCCTCGGCGTTGCGCAGGCAGGTCGTCTCCAGGTCCGCCAGCTGCACCAGGAACTGCTCGAGCCGGAAGTCGCGCTCGAGCTGCGCGAGGAAATCCTCGAGCGCGCCGTTCAGTGCGCCGGACCGGGACAGCGCCTGCCGAAACAGGTAGAAGCGCGCGTTGACCAGCGCCTCCTGCTGGGCGATCTTCGCCGCGGTGTCGTAATTCGATCGCGAGTTGGTGATGCCGCGGCCGATTACGTTCTGTTGCTCGTCGATCACCACCGCCTTGGTGGTGGTGGACCCGAGATCAATGCCGATGAAGCAGCGCATGTCTTCTTTTCCTCGTCAGTGCATCGCCGCGGCGGCGGCGGCGGAGCGCTTCTGCTTGATCATCTGGAAGTAGGACTCCAGCCTGTTCTTGATGTTCGCCGCCGAGAAGTAGCGCGGGTCCACCAGGTCGGACTCGATGAACGCAGCGGGCTTGCCGGTGCGCTTTTCGACTTCGCGCAGCATCAGCAGCTGACCGGCGGAAAAGCTGTTGCAGCTCTTGATCGAATTGATCAAGAGGCCGTCGGCCTGGTACTCGTCCATGTAGCGGCAGATCATGTCGATGCGCTGCGGAAAATTCAGGTTGGTGTAGACGCCCAGGCAGTAGTCGGCCAGGGACTCCAGCGGGTGGTCCGGGTCGTGGCGGAAGCCGAAGTCGTAGACGCCGCCGACCTTGGCGTAAGTGCTGGCGACCACCACCGCGCCTTCGTCGGCGAACATTTTCCAGAAGTCGCGGAAACTGGTCCAGTTGGGCGGGCCTTCGACGATCAGCCGGTACTTTTCCTCGGTGAGCTCGCCCTCGGGCGTGATCGGCCCCTTCTTGTCCCGGACACGCTGGTCGATTTCCTTGCGCAGCCTGTCGTAGAACTGCGTCGCCTCGGGGGTGCCTCGGAACGCGGTGAAGATCGGTCCGATGTAATACACGGCGCCGAAGTAACCGTCGATCGGAGACGGGCGGTTCTTCGCCGACTGGAGAATCTTCACCAGATCGTCCTCGGCCTTGGCCGATTCCTTCATGTACTGGCGCAGCCGGTCGATGTCGAACTTGATTCCGGAGACGCGCTCCAGGGTCGGGATCACCGTCTGCTTGATTTGTTTGATGACGTAATCGCGCATGCTCTGCGAAATCTTGCCGTCGCCCTGGTAGGGCGTGTGCAGCATGACGGTCTCGCAGTCGTACTTCTGGCGGATCAGCTCGAACCACTTCATGAAGGTGAAGCAGCCGGTGTAGGACAGCAGCAGCAAGTCGGGCTTGGGCATCGGCTCGCCGGTCGGGCCGGTTTCGCCGTTGAGCATCATGCCCAGGTCGGACTTGACGTAAGTGCAGACGTCCTCGGAATGGCCGTCGCGCTCGGCGTCCATGATGAACTTGCCGGACTTCTTGCGCATGCCGTTCTGGAGCTGGTTGGTCTCCGGCAGGCTGCGGGCGAAGTTGAAGCACATCATCAGTTCATTGAGGTTTCCCGGCACGAAGGTGGCGCAGATCTTCCTGCCGTGATCGTGCGCGGTGGCCAGATCATGGTAGTTGGCGTTGATCATCTCCTTCTGCAGCCACATCGCGTCCTCCTTCTGGACCTCGGGGATGGGCTTCTTGGAGGGTTGCGGCGGCGTCATCTGGATAGGGGTGCTCATGCGGTGGCCTCCTTGGCGTTCGTATGGTGATAGGCAGTGGTGTGTCGGCCACCTTGCCGCACTCGCCGGGTCGCATCCCCGCTGCGCGGGGCGCCGGCGAAGCGGCCGTGCCAGCGAAGCGGCACAGCGTAGCCGGCGCATTGCAGCGCCTTCGCTGCGCAGGTTCCGAGGCGCGACGCTTCGGCGCTGCCTGCTTTCCGGCTCATGCGGCGCTCCACAGTTTGATTGAATCGGCAAAGGTGCCGGCCTGTTCCCGGATCGGGGCCATCTGGCCCGTGTTTTCGGCGAACTTGAAGGCGGTGTAGGGGATCTTGTGCTTGGCGAGCACGTCCTGGAGCATGGGCCGCTCGAGCAGCGCCGGGTCGCAGAACGACGGCGCCGCGAATATCACGCCCTCGGCGGAGTAGGTCTTAACCGACTGCACCAGCAGCCTGCCCTTGTCTTCCTTCTTGTCGTCGTACTTGGACGCCTGCTGGTTCGAGCGGTGCAGGAAAGCCTTCGAGAGCTCCAGCAGGGGGTTGTCCGTGACGGGCACATCGTCCAGCAGCCAGCGCATCACCAGCCCGAAGTCGTCATCCACGACATAGCAGCCGGACATCTCGATCGACTTGATCAGGCCCAGCGGCGGCTGCTCGCAGAACGAGCCGGTCAATACCACGCGCGCGTTGTCGCGCTTCGCGCGTTTTTCCAGATCGACCGCGGCGATGTAATCGCGCACCAGCTGCGTGTGTTCTTCGGGGGGCAGGACCATGCCCGCGCGTATGACCAGATAGACCTCGGAGGTCGGCGCCTGCCAGGGTTTCCGGGCGCGGTAGGTGTAGAGATCCTGCACCGCACGGCGGTTGTCGTTGTAGACCGCGATCGATGCGCGCAGCGCGTCGTCGGTCACCGGCTTGCCGGCAAGCCTGCCCAGGTCGTCGCGCAGCACCTGCATCTCGTGGATGTAGAATTCGCCGCCGACCGAATCCAGGTAGTTCTGCGGTACGTCGATGTAGCGCACGTACTTGTCCTTGAACAGGACCTGCCACATGCCCGACAGGTTGCGGATGACATCGCAGATCGATGGAAAGAGCATCCCATCCATGCAATCCAGCCGCCCGGTCAGCCCCATTTCCAGGGTCGAGCGCGGGATGCGGCAGATGTAGCTCTGGTAATAGGCGTCGCCCTGAATCACTTCCAACTGGTCGCCGCCGCCGAAAATGCCGACCGGCAACATGCCTGCGGCATGCACGATCTCGCGCGGCACGTACACCGGCATGTAGCCGATCGCCTTGCGGCCGGGCACGGCCGCCTTCCATTGCTTGACTGCGTCGAAGTGCAGATCCTCGAACAGCGCTTCGCAGCGGCCTACGATCTGTTTCAGTGTCGGGGCCATCAGACAATGCTCCTCTCGTGTTGTCGGCAACCAGCCATATCGTGCTCCGCGCCTTTACTATTGCGACCCGGTGATGGAGAGACGCCCTGGAGCCGGCCGGTTGGGCATCGCGCCAACCAAATAAGCAGGGCAACGGCACCATTCTCTGCTATTTTGAGCGCTCGCTGTACGCCGGACTTGACGTGGGGCTGTTACTAATTTAGTATTATCGTACTGAATTACTAGAAAGCTGTCAAGCGCGAATTTGTGTAGCGTTGATCGGATGCTGTTTCAGGCGCGTTCTGAGACAGTCTTCGACGCTACAGTGGGGCCGTCGCCGGCTTCTCTTTGATGGAAGGAGATCACTTGTGACAGATGTCAAGAAGGGGGCGGGCGCCGCAGCGCGCACCAGCGTATCGGTCGCCGTGACCGGCAGCGGCGGGGCTGGCGTGATGACCGCGGGCAACATGCTGCTCGCGGCCGCAGCCAAGGCCGGATGGTACGGGCTGATGGTCCGCTCCAGCGGTCCGCAGATCCGCGGCGGCGAGGCCGCCGCCCTCTGCCGCTTCGCCACCCACCCGCTCGACTGCCTGGACGATCGTTTCGACGTGCTGGTCGCCGTGGACTGGGAAAATCTGCACCGTTTCGCCGACGAGATACCGCTGGACTCTGCCAGCCTGCTGGTCGGCGATCCGGCCCAGGGCAATCCGCCGGAGGTCTACGTCAAGAGCGCCGCGCGCTATGCGCAACTGGGCATCAAGGGCATCGCGAAGGCCATTTCGGGGAGCTGGCCCAATATGGTGGTCCTTGGCGTTGCGGCCGGACTGATCGGCCTGCCCAAGGACGCGGTGCGAGCGGTGGTCGAGAAGACGCTGAAGAAATCGCGCGACGGGCTGGCGCCCAGTCTCGCGGCCGTCGAGGCGGGATACGAAGCCGCTTCGAGGATCGGCGGCGATGCAAAGCTTGCCCCGCCGGGGCCGCGCAGCGAACCGCGCTGGCTCATTTCCGGAAACCAGGCCGCCGGTTACGGCGCGGTGCGGGGCGGCGTGCGCTTCGTCGCCGGCTATCCGATCACGCCGGCCACCGAAGTGCTCGAATGGCTCGCGCCCGCGCTTGCCGACGTGGGCGGCGTACTGGTGCAGGCCGAGGACGAACTCGCATCGATCAATATGATCATAGGCGCATCCTTCGGCGGCGTGCCGTCGCTCACCGCGACCTCCGGCCCGGGCCTTTCGCTGATGATCGAGGCGCTGGGACTGGCGGTTGCGGCCGAAGTTCCGATCGTGGTCGTCGACGTGATGCGCGGCGGACCTTCGACCGGGATTCCCGCCAAGAGCGAGCAGAGCGACGTATCCATCGCCGTCAACGGGTTGCATGGGGATGCGCCGCGCATCGTCGTCGCGCCCAACTCCGTTTCCGACTGCCTGGTCACCACACAGTGGGCGGTGCATCTGGCCGAGACGCTGCAATCGCCGGCGATCGTGCTCTCCGACCAGTTTTTCGGACAGACACGTGCCGTGGTGGACCGGCCGCCCGACGCCACCTATGCAGGCCGGCGGCTGACGGCAGCGCCCAATGCCGATGCCTACAAGCGCTATGCGGTCACGGAATCCGGCATTTCCCCGATGGCGATTCCGGGTAACCCGGGCACCGCGTATACCGCAGACGGCCTGGAGCATACGGACCGCGGCATTCCCTCCAGCGGCGCCAGGGACCACACCATTCAGCTTGCCAAGCGCGAGCGCAAGCTGCTCGGGCACGAGTACGGTGATTTCTGGGCCGATATCGAAGGCGAGGGCGACATCGCGGTCGTGACCTTCGGTTCGTGTACCGGGCCGGTGCGCGAGGCGCGCTCGCGTGCGGCTGCGGACGGGGTGCAAACGCGCCTCGTCTCCATGCGTCTTCTGGCGCCCGCACAGGCCGACCGGCTCGCGAAGGCGCTCGCGGGGGTCAAGCGGGTGCTGGTGGTCGAGCAGAATCACAGCGGTCAGTTCCTGAAGTATCTGCGTTCGGAGTTCCAGCTTCCCGGCGAAGTGAAGAGCTTCCGCCGGCCGGGGCCGCTTCCGATCAGGGCCGATGAACTGCATCACCAACTCGTAGATTGGAGTCGCGCATGACTACCGCCACAGCAAGACCGACCGTGCCGATCAGCGCGCGCGATTTCAAGTCGGACTACAACCCGATCTGGTGCCCGGGCTGCGGCGACTACTCGGTGGTGTTGTCCTTCACGCGCGCGTTCGCGAGCCTGGGCCTGCGGCCCGAGAACACCGCGGTCGTCTCTGGCATCGGCTGTTCCTCGCGTATTCCCGCCTACCTCACCAGCTACGGCTTTCACGGCGTGCACGGACGCTCGCTCGCCGCCGCCGCCGGGCTGAAGCTGGCGCGTCCCGATCTCACCGTGGTGGTGGCCAGCGGCGACGGCGACGGTTATTCGATCGGGGGCAATCATTTCATGCACGCCTGCCGCCGCAACGTGGACATGACCTACGTGGTGATGGACAACCACGTGTACGGCATGACCAAGGGCCAACCCTCGCCGACGACCGAGCCGGACTGGAATTCGAAGCTGTCCCCGGGCGGCACCGGGGTGCGCACCTTTCATCCGCTGGTGATTGCGCTTGCGGCCGGCGCGAATTTCGTCGCGCGCGCCTTTTCGGGCGATCCGAGCGGCACGGCCAACGTCCTGGTCGAGGCCATCAAGACGCCGGGCTTCTCCTTCGTCGAGATCCTCTCGCCCTGCGTGACCTTCAGGCCCGAACAGCGCGAGTGGAAGAACGCCGTGCGTCCGGCGCCGGTCGGCACTACCAACGATCCGGCGCGCGCGGCGCGATATATCATGACCGACGACGGTTTCAACCTCGGCATCCTTTACCGCGGCGAACGCGCGCCCTATCAGCCGCCTATGGGCAGGGGCAACAAGCAGCCTGCCGACCTCGAGAAAGGATTCGCGATATGAATGCGAAGAAAGCAGCCGCAAAACCGGCCCGCGGGCATCCGCGCAAGGCCGCAGCCGGGGCGAAATCCCGCCCCGAGGCGGGAATCGCCAGCATCGACGAGCTGATGGCCTACGCCTACGCGCTCGAACTGGAGGCCGCTGAGCGCTACGCCGAGTTCGCCGATGCCATGGAGGCGCACAACAACCGCGAGGTCGCGGAGCTGTTCCGCAAGCTCGCGCGCATCGAGAACCGCCACGCCGAGCAGGTTCTCGAGGAGATGGGCTGGGTGAGTCCGCCTGACGCGCCGCACGGCGGATACAAATGGGAAGGCTTCGAGGCACCGGAGAGCGGCGATGTCACCGAGCTTCATTACCTGATGCAGCCTTACCACGCGCTGCAGATCGCGCTCCACAACGAGAAGCGCGCGCATGCTTTCTTTGGCAGCCTGGTCAAGCAGGCGCGCAATGCCAAGGTGAGAAAGGCGGCGCAGGAGATGGAGCAGGAGGAGGCCGAGCACGTGCGGCTGATCGAGGAATGGATCAAGCGCACGCCCAAGCCCGACGCGGACTGGGCGATCGATCCGGATCCGCCCGTGCTCGCCGACTGATCGCGGCCTGCCGGCCGCAGTTGCGCCGGACCGCTGCGGGAGCGACAGACGCGCACTGCCAAGGGGGCCGAAGCGCCCGTTTGACACAGGTCAAAGACTGGGCGACAGTGGCCGGATATACAGCCTGTCTGGCTTAGGAATCGGCATTCCTGGGGTCGCAGTCTGCAGCGCGCGGCTTTGAAAGCCATTACAACGGAGGAGATATGCCATGTCTAAGTTCATGTTGCGAATGACCGGAATCGCGCTCGCCGCGTTCGCCCTGTCCCCGGGGGCGCACGCGCAGGCCCCGATCAAGATAGGCTCGCCCCTGGCGGTTACCGGAGGAGCATCCTTTCTCGGCGACCCGGAGCTGAAGACGCTCCAGCTCTATATCGAGAAGATCAACGGCGAGGGCGGCGTGCTCGGGCGCAAGCTGGAACTGGTCAGTTACGACGACGGCGGGGCCCCCGACAAGGCGATCGGTTTCACCAAGCGGCTGATCGAAGAGGACAAGGTCGACATCATCGTCGGCGGCTCGACCACGGGCGCGACCATGGCCATGGTGCCGCTGGTGGAAAAGGCCGGGATCCCGTTCATTTCGCTCGCCGGCGCGGTGGTGATCATTGAACCGGTGAAGAAATGGGTATTCAAGACCCCGCACACCGACCGCATGGCAGCGGAAAAGGTATTCGAGGACATGAAGAAGCGCGGCCTGACCAAGATCGGGCTGCTCTCTGAGAACTCGGGCTTCGGGCAGTCGGGGAAGAAGGAAGCGCTGGCGGTTGCCGGCAAGTACGGCATCCAGATTGTGGCCGAAGAGATGTACGGTCCGAAGGATGCGGACGTCACCACGCAGCTCACCAAGATCAAGAACACCGCCGGTGTCCAGGCGATCTTCGTGTTCGGCTTCGGTTCGGGACCGGCGGTGGTCACCAAGAACATCGGCCAGCTCGGCATCACGCTGCCCCACTACGAGTCGCACGGCGTGGCCTCCGAAGAGTACATCAAGCTCTCTGGCAAGGCGGCCGAAGGCGTGCGCTTGCCGGCTGCGGCGCTGCTGGTCGCAGAGGTGCTGCCGAACAGCGATCCGCAGAAGCCGGTGGTGATGGGCTATTCGAAGACCTACAAGGACCGCTACAAGCAGGATGTCTCGACCTTCGGCGGCCACGCCTACGACGGCCTGATGATTGCGGTCGCTGCGTTCAAGCGCGCGGGATCCACCGACCCCGCCAAGGTTCGCGACGCCATCGAGCAGACCCGGGGCTTCATCGGCACCGGCGGCGTAGTGAACATGTCCGCGACCGACCACATGGGCCTCGACCTCTCGGCGTTTCGCATGCTGGAGATCCGCAACGGCACCTGGACGCTGGCCAAGTAGTCTGGTCTGAACACGGGGGCGGCGTCGAGCCGTTCCCGTGATTTTGTCTAGAGCGGCCCCCTCCAGTACAGACACGGGCATGCTGTCCCAGACGCTGCAATACCTTTTCTCCGGGCTCACCAACGGCGCGATCTACGCGCTGTCGGCGCTCGGTTTTTCCCTTATCTACAACGCCAGCGGCGTGATCAATTTTGCGCAGGGCGAATTCATCATGCTGGGCGGCGTGGCGGCAGTCCTGCTAACCTCGGCCGGGGTGCCGCTGCCGTTGGCGATTCTGCTTGCGGTCCTCATGGTCGCCGTGGTCGGCCTGCTGCTGGAAAAATTCGCCATCGAGCCCGCCGGAGACGCCGACGTGGTCTCGCTCATCATCATCACCATCGGTGCGTCGATTTTCCTGCAGGGGGTGGCGCAGGTGGTGTTCGGCAAAGGGCAGCGCGCGCTCGCGCCGTTCACCGGCGATGCGCCGATCGTGATCGCCGGCGCCTCGCTGCTGCCGCAGAGCCTGTGGATGATAGGCACGGGTGCGGTGATCGTTCTCGTGCTGGCGTGGTTCTTCGGGCGCACGCGCCTGGGCAAGGCGATGCTCGCCACGGCGCACAATCGCCTCGCGGCGAGGCTGGTCGGCATCAACACCCGGCACGTGCTCGCGTTGAGTTTCGTGATCTCCGCTGCGCTGGGCGCGATCGCCGGCGTAGTGTCCGCGCCGATCACGCTCACCTCCTACGACGTGGGCATCATGGTCGGACTCAAGGGTTTCGTTGCCGCGACCCTCGGGGGCCTGGGCAGCGGCGTGGGCGCGGTGGTAGGCGGGCTGATCCTGGGTCTGATGGAGGCGCTTGCCGCTGGTTACATCTCCTCGGCCTACAAGGATGCCGTTCCGTTCGCGCTCATCATCCTGATTCTGTTCTTCATGCCTCGGGGCCTGTTCGGCGCGCGCGTCACCGAGAGGGTGTGATGGGGCGTTTCCGCGGGCTCGCGGCCCTGGCGCTGATCATCGCGTTGCTGCCGCTTGCGCTGCCGAACAATTATTACTACGACGTGGCCATCCGCATCGGCATGAACGCGATCATCGTCGTCGGCCTGAATCTGCTCATCGGCTACGCGGGCCAGATCAGCCTCGGCCACGCGGGTTTTGTCGGTCTGGGGGCCTACGCATCGGCGGTCCTCTCCTCCCGCTTCGGATGGCCGCCGCTTGCGGCCATGCTTTTCGGCATGGCAGCGGTGGGCGTCATCGCGTTCGTGGTGGCGCGGCCGATCCTCAGACTGCGCGGCCACTACCTGGCGATGGCCACGCTGGGCCTGGGTATCATCATCTACATGGTGCTGGTGAACGAGTCGGCCTGGACCGGCGGCAATGACGGCATGAGCGTGCGGCCGTTCTCGCTTCTGGGACTGACTCTGGCGAGCGAGCGAGCGTGGTACTGGGTGACAGGCGCGGTGCTGCTCGGGGCCATACTTCTCGCCAACAACATTGTCGATTCGCCGGTCGGACGCGCGCTGCGCGCGGTGCACGGCTCGGAGGTCGCGGCGCAGGTCGCGGGCATCGACACCACCCGCTACAAGGTGCGGGTTTTCGTGCTGTCGGCGGTGTTCGCCAGCGCGGTGGGCAGCATGATGGCCCATTACCTCGGGTTCGTCAGTCCGCAGGTTTCCTCGTTCTTCCACTCGATCGAACTGGTGACCATGGTCGTGGTCGGCGGCATGGCTTCCACCTACGGCGCGGTGCTGGGCGCCGCGATCCTGACCACTTTGCCTCAGCTGTTAGCGACGTTCGAGGGCTACGAGATGATCACCTTCGGGCTGATCCTCATGCTCACGGTGATTTTCCTGCCGCGGGGGCTGCTGCCGACGATCGCGGCGCGCCTGCGCAAGGCGGGCTGATGGCACTGCTCGAGGTCCAGGCGCTGTCGCGGTCGTTCGGCGGCGTGCACGCCGTGCAGGATCTGTCCTTCGAAATCGAGCCGGGAAAAATCTATTCGATCATCGGGCCCAACGGCGCGGGCAAGACCACCGTGTTCAATCTGATCACCGGGCTCTATCGTCCTTCATCGGGCCGCGTGGTTTTCGACGGCAGCAACGTGACCGGCAAGGCGCCACATGAACTGGCGCGGCGCGGCGTGAGCCGGACGTTTCAGAACCTGCAGATCTGCTTCAACATGAGCGCCGTCGAGAACGTGATGGTGGGGGCGCACCTGCGGCTCGATCAGGGCATGCTCGGCTCCATGCTGCGGCTGCCGGCCCTGGCGCGCCGCGACGCCGTGTGCCGCGAGGAGGCCGCCGAACTGATGCGGTTCGTCGGCGTGGGCAAGTATATCGGTGCGCTCGCCGATGCGATGCCCTACGGGGCGCTGAAGCGCCTGGAGATCGCCCGCGCACTGGCCGCACGGCCGAAGATGCTCCTGCTCGATGAACCCGCCGCGGGACTCAATCCGACCGAAACCCACGAGATCGACGAGCTGATCCAGAAGATCGGGGTCTCCGGGGTGACGGTGGTGCTGGTCGAGCACGACATGAAGCTGGTGATGGGCATTTCCGACCGCATTCTCGTGCTCGACTACGGCAGGAAGCTGGCCGAGGGCACGGCGCGCGAGGTGCGCGACAACCCGGAAGTGATCGCAGCCTATCTGGGCGTGGTTGCAAAGGCGGCCGCATGAGTGCGACACCGGCGGATGGCGCACCGCTGCTCGAGGTCGCGGACCTGTGCACCTACTACGGGCGCATCCAGGCGCTGCACGGCGTGAGCCTGTCGGTGCCGAGCGGATCGCTGGTCGCGCTGGTAGGGGCCAACGGCGCCGGCAAGACGACGCTGTTGCGAACGATATCGGGCGTGAACCGGGCCTCGAGCGGGGCCATCGTCTTCGACGGCAGGGACATCACCCGCACGCGCTCCGACCTGCGCGTTCGATCAGGCATCTCGCAGGTGCCGGAGGGACGGCAGATGTTCGGGCCGATGTCGGTCGAGGACAACCTGAGGCTGGGTGCTTATACGCGTCCGGCTGCGCAGGCGCAGCGCAGCATCGAGCGCATGTATGCGATGTTTCCGGTGCTCGAGGCGCGGCGGATGCAACCCGCCGGCACGCTCTCAGGCGGGCAGCAGCAGATGCTCGCGATCGGGCGCGCGCTCATGTCGCAGCCGCGCCTGTTGCTGCTCGACGAGCCCAGCATGGGCCTGGCGCCGCAACTGGTCGCAGAAATATTCGCGGCGATTGTGGCGCTGGCGAAGGAGGGCGTGACCATCCTGCTGGTCGAGCAGAACGCGCACGCCGCGCTGTCGATCGCAGATTTCGGCTACGTGCTCGAGACGGGAAAGACGGTGATGTCGGGCAGCGGGCGCGATCTGCTCGCGGATGAGCGCGTGAAGCAGGCTTATCTGGGGATGTGATCCGAGCCAACGACGCGCTTAACCGAAGCGCGAACGGCAAGCGCAGCGCCGGTGCGTCCGGTTCAAGCGCTTGGCTCCGGATCGACGGGACTGCAGATCTGCATCATGCCGCAACCTCGAGCAACACTTCAGGATGGCGGTCGGCGATCTTCAGCAGCGTTTGTGCCGCGCCGGAGGGCTCGCGCCGGCCCTGCTCCCACTGCTCCAAGGTGCGTTTGGAAACGCCAAGCGCCGCCGCGAATTGTGCTTGGGAGAGCCCGCTCTTCAGCCGTACGTTAACCACGTGCGACGTTGGCCCGACTTTCTTCCGTTTGCCTCCGCCCGCCTTGATCTCTCGTACGCCGTCCAAGACTTCCTGCCACACATCGCGCTTGGCCTCGAATTCGGTCAAAGCCTTCCCGGTAAGCTTTTTACCCATTGCGGAACGCCTCCAATAACTGCTTCAGAATATGGGCAGGAACGTCGTCGAGTTTGGCTTTGGCGTAGATCGTCAACATCCAAAACTCGTTCGGCTCGTACCGTACGAAATGGATGACTCGCAGCCCACCGCGCTTGCCCATTCCCGGTCTTGCCCAACGTAGTTTGCGCACCCCGCCCGTGCCGGGAACGACCCGGCCGGCCTCTGGGTTTTGCATCAAGAACTGCTGCAATTCGGCGTACTCATCATCGTCCAGGTACACGGGACAGATCCGTGCGAATGCGGACGATTCGATGAACGTGAACATCGTATTCAAATATACGCCAATGGCGTATGACAAGCAAGACCCTATCCAAACACGCGGCGGCTACCGGGAAAGGCAATCGTAATCATGCAAGGGCCGAACGATCAATCACTTATCCCGCGGAAGGGCGTTACCCGGCCACGCGGGCGGCAGCATGCGCCGCTTGCCGTCCGCGGTCTTGCCGACCCCGGGCTCCTCGAGCGCCTCGCGGTCCCAAAGCTCGCAGGTGACCTGTGCGTGCTTCTGGTCGAGCGCCTCGCAATAGTTGGTGTACCTGCACACGCGCACTTCCGAACCGCGGCCCAGCTTCACCTTCCTGAACCAGTCCGGGTCTGCCAGGCTCTGGCGCGCAAAGCCGACCAGATCCGCTTTCCCCTCGCGCAGCAGCGCCTCGGCCTGATCGAAGCCGTGGATGCCGCCGCTGACGACCACGGGCGTGGAGAAACCGGCGGCGCGCACCGCAGCGCGTATGCGCGCGGCCGGTTCCACGTTGCGCCCGAACGGCCCGCGCTCATCCGAAACGTATTGCGGCATGCACTCGTAGCCGCTCGGCCCTGTATACGGGTAGGCGGAGGCGCCGACCGCGGGCTGTCTGGCGTCCTCGAACTTACCGCCGCGCGACAGCGACAGGAAATCCATTCCCGCGCGCGCAAACTCCACGCCGAACCACGCGGCATCCTCGACGCCCATGCCATCCTCGATGCACTCTTCGGCGAGGTAGCGGCAGCCCACGGTATAGTCCGCGCCCACCGCCTCGCGCACCCGCCGGTATACCTCGATGGGCAGGCGCACCCGGTTCGCTCGCGGCCCGCCATAGCCGTCCGCTCTGTCGTTGCGCGCGGACAGGAACGAGGCCATGGTGTAGGCGTGCGCGTAGTGGAGTTCGACGCCGTCGAAGCCCGCCTCGCGCGCGCGCCGCGCCGCCGCCGAGAACAGATCGGGCAGCGTGCGGGGCAGGGCCCGGATGTGGGCCAGGTCGGTGTCGGTGACCCGCTCGCGGTAACCCATGCGCAGCGCTTCGAGCTCGCGCGCATCGAGCACCTGCGCCAGTTCGGCCTGCGGCAGCCGCGCGAGGCGTTCGCGCACCGCGTCCTCGGGCCAGTCGCGCGCATCGAGCGCCGCGCGGTGGCGGTCGCCGATCTGCAGGTGCCGGCGGAAGAATTTCTCCGGTTCGGGCCGGCGTCGGATGGCGAGGAAATCGATGAGCTGGATGAACAGGCGCGTTTCGCCCCCGCTTGCGCGCCTCACCGCATCGGTGAGCCGCGCCAGGCCAGGAATGAACCGGTCATCGCCGATGCGCAGCAGCGGGCCGCTCGGCACCTCGCGTATGCCGGTTGCCTCGACGACGATCGCCCCTGGCCGGCCGCGCGCGAAGCGCTCGTACCACTCGATATTCGCGTCGGTGACATGGCCCTCTGCGCTCGCGCGCCAGGGCACCATCGCCGGCACCCAGGTGCGGCTGGACAGACCCGTCCCGCCGACCCGAATCGGGCTGTAAAGCAGGGAGCGCGCCGCCGCCTCGGCGCTCGGCCAGCTCCCCGGATCTGGGTGCCACTTGATTCTCTGCGGGGGTCTCCACATGGTCTGGTCCGCGACTAGGGTGTCGGGCGCAGTCTACCGGAGGCGGCGCAGCGCAGGCGATTGCTATAATCAATATACGCGGTGGTGCCTCAGAGCCACGCCCCATAGGTAGCTTCCAATCCGGTCGCCTCCAGCATCATGCCCCGAAGACGCAGCGACAGGCCCGGCGATCCGCTTGCCCTCATCCTCAAGGCGTTGGCGTTTTCCGCGCACAAGCACCGCGACCAGCGGCGCAAGGATCCGCAGGCGTCGCCCTACATCAACCATCCGATCGGCCTGGCCAACGTGCTGCGCAACGAGGGCGGAATCCGCGATGAGGCGGTGATCTGCGCGGCGCTGCTGCACGACACCGTCGAGGACACCGAGACGACGCCTGAAGAGCTGCAGCGCGAGTTCGGGCTGCGCATCTGCCGGATCGTGCTCGAGGTGACCGACGACCAGCGCCTGCCCAAGCAGGAGCGCAAGCGCCTGCAGATCGAGCATGCGCCTCACCTGTCCAGGCGCGCCAAGCTGGTGAAGCTCGCCGACAAGATCTGCAACCTGCGCGACGTGGCGAATTCGCCGCCTGCCCGATGGGACCTCGAACGGCGCCGGCAGTATTTCGAATGGGCGAAGCAAGTGGTTGACGGTTTGCGCGGCGTGCATGCGCGCCTGGAGCGGACCTTCGACGAGGTCTACTCGCAGCGACCGCACCCCTAGGTGTTCGCGCTCATGTCATCCATGACCAGTTCAACTTTCAGTCCGGGCGCGCAGAACCGGGCGCTGGTGACGTGTATGCTGGCTTCGCTTGCGCTGCACGCGCTCGTGCTGCTGCTTCCCGGACTGCGCCCGGGCGCGCCAGCCCCTGGCGCGACGCGCACCCTGACCGCGACATTCACGCCGCGCGTAACGGCGCCCGCAACGCTGCCCCCGGTTCCGGAGGTCAAGAAGCACGCCGAACCAGAGCCGCCCGGGCCCGAGGCGCCGAGACCCAAGCCCGAGCCGCGCCCCGAGGCCCCGCGTGCGGTGATCTCGACGCCTTCGCCTGCGCCTGCACCCGCGGCCGCACGCGCGGCCCAGGTTCCGACAGCGCCTGCGGCCGAACCCCCGGCTGCTGCTGCGGGCAGTGCGTCCAATACGGCCGCGGCCGGCCCAGCGCAGACACAGCCCGCAGCGGCATCACCGGGGGCGGGCCGAGCCGCAAGTGATGCCGACGCCGGGACACTGGATCAGTACCGGCTGGCGCTGATCGGGGCCGCAAGGCGCTACAAACGCTACCCGGTGCAGGCGATGGACAAGGGCTGGCAGGGCAGGGTGGAGATTCGCCTGGTGGTCGGCGCGAACGGCATGATCCAGAGCAGCCTGGTCAAGGCTTCCAGCGGCTACGAGATCCTCGACAATCAGGCGTTGGACATGGTGATGAAGGCCAAGCCGCTGACGCCGATTCCGGCCGCGTTGCGCGGGCGGGAGTTCAGCGTCGACATCCCGGTGATATTCGATCTGCAGGCCGGGTGAGCGCGCGCGTCGCGACCCGCTACGCGGCCAGTTCGGGCGGCGGAAAGGTCACCACGTGATCGACGTCCAGGCGGATGCCAATTCTTTCTCCGATCGCATGATTGTGGTGGCTGGGCACCAGAGCGAGCACCTTGCGGCCGCTGTCGAGCTGCAGCGTGTAGAGGATCTCCGCGCCGCGGAATGCCTTGTGCAGGACCGCGGCCTTCAGGTTCGAGCTGTCGTCGTGAACCACGTCGTCCGGCCGTAACAGCACGTCGACGTTGCAGCCCTTGCTGCACGCGTCGCAGCCGATCGAGCACATCGGCGGAATCCCCCCGTTCAGCACGCCGAGCTCGATGGCCACCTGCCGCGATGACATGACGGTACCGGGGATCAGCACGCCTTGGCCCACGAAGTCCGCGATGAAGCGGTTCGCAGGGCGATGGTACAGGTTGTACGCGCTGTCCCATTGCTGGATCTCGCCCCCGTGCATGATGCCGATCTCGTCGGCGATGGCGAAGGCTTCGTTCTGATCGTGGGTCACGATCACGGCCGTGATGTTGAATCGCTTGATGATGTCGCGCACCTCCTGGCCGAGCCGCTCGCGCAGATTCACGTCCAGATTGGAGAACGGTTCGTCCAGGAGCAGCAGGTCCGGCCGCGGCGCAAGCGCGCGCGCAAGGGCGACGCGCTGCTGCTGGCCGCCGGACAACTCGTGCGGGTATTTTCCCGTCAGCCCTGACAGACCCACCGCATCGATGCATTCGCCCGCGCGGTGCATTTGATCGGACGGCGGCAGCGCATGCAGGCCGAATGCAACATTGCGTGCCACGGTGAGATGGGGAAAGAGCGCGTAGTCCTGGAATACCATGCCGATGCGCCGCCGTTCGGGGGGTATGAGCACGGCGGCGCTGCTCACCAGTTGGCCGTTCAAGCGGATTTCGCCGTCGCGTACCGCCTCGAATCCCGCAATGCAGCGCAGCACAGTGGTCTTGCCGCAACCGCTCGGACCGAGCAGGCAGCCAATGGCGCCCCGAGGCAGGCTGAACGACAGACCGCGCACCACGTGCAGTGCACCATAGGTGTGGTGGACGTCCGTCAGCGCAAGAATCGGTTCCGTCGAATTGATACCGGTGGCAGGATGATCGCGCATAAAAGCATATTATACGCGTGCTTAGACGACACGAAACGAGAAGCATTCTTGTTAAAATACCCTATACCCCTTCGACCCGCAGTGTATCCCTTCGATCGATGAACGCAGTCGCAGCAGGCCTCGCGAACGGTTTGCGCCGGCGCAGCCGCCCCCTCGGCGCGATCGGCCGAATGGCGGTCGCGATGGCGCTTGCGCTGTTGGTGCCGATCGTCGCGGTTATCGGCAACATGTTCGCGCCCGGGGAGGGGACCTGGGCGCATCTTGTGCAAACCGTACTACCGGATTATGTGCGCACGACCGCCCTGCTGCTCCTGGGTGTGACGGTGGGCGTTCTGGCCCTGGGCGTCTCAAGTGCGTGGTTGGTGACCACCTGCCGCTTTCCCGGTGCGAGATGGTTCGAGTGGGCGCTGATCCTGCCGCTGGCGATGCCCGCCTACGTCGTCGCCTATGCCTACACCGACGTGCTGCAGTTCTCCGGCCCGGTCCAGGCGTGGCTGCGCGAAGTCACGGGCTGGCGCGCTCGCGACTACTGGTTTCCTGACATCCGGTCCACCGGGGGCGCGGCCGCGGTGTTCTCGCTCGTTCTGTATCCTTATGTCTATCTGCTCGCGCGCGCCGCGTTCCTCGAGCAGTCGGCGAGCCTGGTGGAGGCCGGGCGGCTGATGGGGCGTGGCGCCTGGGGTACCTTCTTGCGCGTGGCGCTTCCATTGGCGCGGCCGGCAGTCGCGGCTGGAACCTCGCTCGCGCTGATGGAGACGTTGGCCGATTTCGGCGCCGTATCCTATTTCGGCGTCCAGACCTTCACCACCGGCATCTACCGTGCATGGCTGTCCATGGGCGACAGCGTCGCGGCGGCGCAGCTCTCGGTGGTGTTGCTCGCCTTCGTCGCGGTCATCCTGATCGCCGAGCAGTGGTCCCGCGGGCGGGCCCGTTTCCACGACGTGACCGTGCACGGGCAGACCCGCTATTCGGCGTTGCACGGGGCACGTGCAGCGGCCGCCGTGGCCGTGTGCGCAGCCCCGCCGCTCCTCGGATTCTTCGTTCCAGCCGCGATCATGATTCACGTCGTGCTGACGGAGCCCGAACCGCTGTTTACGGTGCGTTTTTTCGGCCTGGCGTGGAACACGTTCACGCTGGCCGCGATCACCTCGGTGGCGGCAATCGCGACGGCCACGTTGCTTGCCTACGCCGCACGGCTGTCGGCGAGCCGCATCGTCTTCGCCGCGAATCGGTTCGCATCGCTCGGCTATGCGATTCCGGGCGCCGTGATCGCGGTGGGCGTGCTGCTGCCGCTGGGCCGGCTCGACAACCTGATCGCCGACTGGGTGCGCATGCAGTTCGGGTTCAACACGGGCCTGGTACTCACCGGGAGCATTGCAGCACTGGTGTACGCGTACCTTGTCCGGTTTCTCGCCATCGCGCTGCAGACGGTGGAGGCGGGGCTGGGCAAGATCAGGCCGAGCATGGAGGATGCCGCCCGCAGCCTCGGCCTGACCCCCACGCAGACGCTGGCAAAGGTGCACGCCCCGATGATGCGCGGCAGCTTGCTGACGGCGGCACTCATCGTGTTCGTCGACGTGATGAAGGAGTTGCCGGCAACGTTTGCGCTGCGCCCGTTCAACTTCGATACGCTCGCGGTGCAGGCCTACAACATGGCCAAGGACGAGCGGCTCGCCGAGGCCGCCGCCGCGTCGCTGGTGATCGTCGCCGTGGCGCTGGTCCCCCTCGTTCTGCTGTCGCGCGCCATCGCCGCGGGACGCGCCGCCGCGCGCTGATGGGTGCGCGGAAGAGAGCCCGCCTATCGGTATCCGGCGCGGTCGGCGATGCGTTGCGCCGTCGGCTGGTTCTTGCCCAATAGCCCGACGTTGATCGCATCCACCTTGAACTTGCCCAGGGACTCCAGTTCCGGATTGCTAATGGCGACGCCGGGCACGACGGGCCACTCGTTATTGCCGTTGGCGAAATAGGCCTGCGCCTGGTCGCTCGCCAGGTATTCGAGGAACCGCACCGCCGCGTCCCGGTGTGGTGCGTTCTTCAGAACGCCGCCGCCGGAAATGTTCATGTGCACTCCGCGATTGCCCTGATTCGGCCAGACCACGCCGAGTTTCTGCACCATGGCCCTGTCCTCGGCACGGGCCGAGCGCATCAGGCGCACCATGTAATAGGTGTTGGCGATCGCAAGATCGCATTCCCCGGCCGCGGCCGCCGCGAGTTGATCGGTGTCCCCGCCCTTGGGGTCGCGGGCGAGGTTGTTCTTGAGTCCGCGCAACCACTCCTCCGCTTTCTGTTCCCCCAGATGGGCGATCATGGCTCCGACCAGCGACAGATTGTACGGATGGCTGGAGGAGCGGATGCAGATCCTGCCCTTCCATTTCGGTTCGGCGAGTTCCTCGTAGTCGCGGATTTCACCGGGCTTGACCGCACTCTTGTTGTAGGCGATCACGCGGGCACGGGCGGAGAAGCCGAACCACTGGCCCCGCGGATCGCGATAGGCCGGCGGAACGCGCGACTCCAGCGCGGGCGACTTGACCCTGGCGAAGACGCCCGCCTGCTCGGCGCGCCAAAGACGGCCCACGTCAACCGTGATGAATACGTCCGCGGGGCTGTTCGCACCTTCGTTCTTGATGCGCTCGAACAGCGCATCCTCGCCGCCCTCGATCCGATTGACGCGTATACCGGTCTGCCTGGTGAAATTCGCGTAAAGGGCCTCGTCGGTCTGGTAATGCCGGGCGGTGTAGAGGTTCAGCACCTTTTCCTGCGCGGCCGCGGGAAGCGCGAGCAGCGCGGCGGCGAGCAGGACTAGACGGAGCAGGGGAGCACGGTCGATCATAGAGGCCTCGCTTAAGGGAGAACGGTCTTGTAGATTCATGGGCTTATATGGATAATAACAAGAATCATTCGCATTGGCAACAGGGACCCCCCGTAAACTTACCGCGTCCTCACGTGCGTCCGGAACCAAGCGCCCGATACCGGCTCCAACCCGGGTCTCCCGATGCGGCCAGAACCGACGTCCCGCCACGCTTGCGCGGCGAGCTTGCCGGAATGATGACACGCGAGCATATCCATTGATCCCGATCCGTTCATTTCGCGCAGCCTTGCTTGCCTTTGCGCTCGCGGGATGCGCCGCCGCGCCACCGGTGGCAACACCGCTGGCCGAGGCACTGCCTGGCGCGTCGCCCGCCGCGCGTGTGGTTGCGGCGCCCAAAATCGCCCTTGCACTGGGCGGCGGTGCGGCACGCGGGTTCGCGCATATCGGCGTGATTAAGGCGCTCGAAGCCCAGGGCATCCGTGCGGACATCATCGTCGGAACCAGCACGGGAAGCGTCGTCGGCGCCCTCTACGCATCCGGCATCAACGGCTTCGAGCTGCAGCGGCTTGCGTTCGGCATGGAGGACGGGGTCATCAGCGACTGGTCGCTGCCCGACCGAGGCATCATCAAGGGCGAAGCGCTGCAGAACTACGTTAATGCGGCGCTCGGCAACCGCCCGATCGAGAAGCTGAGGAAGACGCTTGCGATCGTCGCGACCGATCTGCAGAGCGGCGAAGCGGTCGTGTTTCGTACCGGCAATACCGGCATGGCCGTGCGCGCGTCGAGCAGCGTTCCCGGCTTGTTCCAGCCGGTGCGCATAGGCGGACGCGAATTCGTGGATGGCGGCCTGGTGAGCCCGGTGCCGGTCAAAGTCGCGCGCAGCCTGGGAGCCGACGTGGTCATCGCGGTGGACATATCGAGCAAGCCGCGGTTCGGCAAGACCGCCAGCTCTCTGGATGTGATGCTCCAGACCTTCAACATCATGAGCTACACCATCGCGCAGCAGGAACTGGCGCAGGCCGACGTAGTGATACGCCCCAACTTGGTCGGCGTCAGCGGCGCCGACTTCCAGGCAAAGCACCTGGCGATACTGGAGGGCGAGCGGGCGGTTTCGGAAAACATCGCCGCGCTGCGCGAGAAGATCGCGCGGGCCGCGGCCGCCGGAAGGCCCTAGTGTTTCGCGACTCGGTGGTGACAGGTCCGCGGATGATTTTGGGGTTTACATCCGTCTCCCGATTTCGGGAAGTTGCAAAGTTGCAACTTCCCGAAATCGGGAGATCAGTGAACACCAAAGCGAGCCCGGCTGTCTGGTTCCAGATCAGGGGTAGGTGACCACGGGCTTCCCCGGTGGCGCCGGATAGCCGGCCGTGACCACCATGGGTACGATACGCCGCGCGCCATCGAAGCGCGTTGCCCAGTAGCGGGCGCTCAGATTTTCGGTGCGCACGACGGCCCCTTCCTTCGGCGCATGAATGAACCGGCCCTCGCCCAGGTAGATCCCGACATGCGAGTACGGCTTGCGCTGCGTGTTGAAGAACACCAGGTCGCCGGGCTGCAAATCGGCGGCAGGAATGGTTTCGCCCATCCGGCTTTGTGCCTCCGTGTTGTGCGGCAGCGCCAGACCGTAGGCTTCGCGAAAGACGAATGCGACCAGCCCGCTGCAGTCGAAACCGCTTTGATAGGACTTGCCTCCGCGGCGATAGTCGGCGCCGGCGGCTGCGAGCGCGAGAAACAGCATGTCGCTGTCGCGCGACGGGGCGACGACGACGGGTCCTCGCGGCGCCGGGGCCGCTGCGGCGACCGCGTCCACCGGCGTGCGCGGGGCAAAGGGCCCCGTATCGCGGCCCGGGCTGAGGGTCCCGCAGCCGCCAGCCAGGAGGGAAGCGAAAATTATGAAAAACAATTGATTGCGCGCTACCATTCAAGTAATTTAGGAGAAACATGAAGAAAAGTAAAGGCGCGTCTGTTCCTGCCGTAATCTGGTGCGGGGCGGGCGCGTTATTCAGACCATGCACAGGACCAGGAATACGTCGATGCGATTGAGCCTGCGGGCCCCGGGCGGCGCGATGTTGGCCGCGCGCGCTGCGCCAGAATGTCCGGCGTGTCTGGGTCGCGGTTGAAGAAATCAAGTAGCCGCGTCAAGGGCTCCCCGGCGTGAACGCGCCGCTTGCGCAGGAGTTCGCGGCCATATTCGGCGCCGGGGGAACGCTGGCCAGGCGCATTACCGGCTATCGCGTGCGTACTCAGCAGATCGAAATGGCCGAGGAGGTCGCGCGCGCGATCCGCGATTGCGCGACTCTGGTGTGCGAAGCCGGCACGGGCACGGGCAAGACCGTCGCGTATCTGGTTCCGGCGCTGCTCTCGGGCGGCAAGGTCATCATTTCCTCAGGGACCAAGACGCTGCAGGACCAGCTCTATCAGCGCGACCTGCCGCTGGTGAGGGAGGCGCTCAACGTCTCCCTCACCGCCGCGCTGCTCAAGGGGCGCGCCAACTACGTCTGCCACCATCACCTGGAGCGCAGCCTGGACCAGGCGCTGCTTCCCACGCGCGATGACGCGGCCCACCTGCATCGCATCGCGCGTTTCGCGCGCACGAGCGTCCGGGGCGACAGGAGCGAGCTTGCCGACGTTCCCGAGGATGCGCCGGCTTGGGCCTTCGCCACGTCGACGCGCGAGAACTGCCTCGGGTCCAAGTGCGGCCGCTACGACGACTGCTTCGTGATGGCGGCGCGGCGCGAGGCGCTCGCGGCCGACATCGTGGTGGTCAATCACCACCTGTTCTTCGCCGACCTCATGCTCAAGGACGAGGGCATGGCCGAACTGCTTCCGGCCTGCAACACGGTGGTGTTCGACGAGGCCCATCAGCTGCCGCAAACGGCGGCGCTGTTCTTCGGCGAGAGCCTGTCGACGGGCCAGATGATCGAGCTCGCCCGCGACCTGCACATCGAGGCCGCCACCACCGCGCGCGACACGCCGGCGTTGCCTGCGCTCGCGGCGCGACTGGAGCGATCGGCACGGGACCTGCGCCTTTCGATGAGCGAGGGCAATGCGCGCATCGCCGCGCAGGCGCTGCGATCGAGTGCGGCGTTTCACGCGGCGCTAGAGTCGCTGGCGACCTGCCTCGCCGAGGCCGGCGCCGCGCTGGAGGGCTTGGCCGAGCGCGGTGAAGAACTGGAGAGGCTTGCCCGGCGATCCGCCGATATGGGCGCATGCCTCGCGCGCTGGCGCGCGGACGACAGCAGCGAGTTCGTGCGCTGGGTCGAGGTGTACAGCCAGGCGCTGCAGTTGCACGCGACACCGCTTTCGGTCGGGGAGATCTTCCGCAAGCAGCTGGAGGGTCGGCCGCGGGCGTGGATCTTCACCTCGGCCACGCTTGCGGTGAGCGGGGATTTCTCGCTGTACTGCGGTGAACTGGGCCTCACCGAGGCGCGCACCGCCTGCTGGGACAGCTCGTTCGACTACGCGGCCCATGCGCTGCTGTACATCCCGCGCGACCTCCCCGAGCCGAACAGCACCGAGCATACGCGCGCGGTCGTGGAGCGCGCGCTGCCCGTCATACGGGCGAGCGGCGGCCGCGCGTTCCTGCTGTTCACCACGCTGCGCGGCATGCGCCTGGCGCACGAGGTACTGCGCGAAGCGTTCGCGCGCGACGGACTCCGCTATCCGCTGCTGCAACAGGGCGAGGGATCGAGGTCTGAGCTGCTGGAGCGTTTCCGCCGCCTCGGCAATGCGGTGCTGGTGGCCTCGGCCAGCTTCTGGGAAGGGGTGGACGTGCGCGGGGAGGCGCTGTCGCTGGTGGTGATCGACAAGCTGCCCTTCGCGCCGCCGGATGATCCGGTGCTGCAGGCGCGGCTCGAGCAGATCGAGAAAAGCGGCCGCAACCCCTTCATGGAATACCAGCTGCCGCAGGCGGCGATCGCGCTCAAACAGGGCGCCGGCAGGCTCATCCGCGACGAGGACGACCGCGGCGTGCTGATGATCTGCGACCGGCGGCTTTACTCCAAGCCCTACGGACGGCGCATCATTCCCAGCCTGCCGCCGATGCGGCTTACCCGGGAACTCGCCGACGTGACCGCGTTCTTCGCCGCCGCGCGCTGAGGTTCAGCAAGCAGATGTCGGGCAAACCCGGTCAAGAATTGGGTTTCTTATCGATCTCCCGATTTCCGGACGTCGCGATTCTGCGACTTCCGGAAATCGGGAGACCAGAGGCGCCAATTACTACAACTACGCGCGCGCCAGGCCTGAATGTCTCAGTCCCGTCCCGCCGTCACCACAGCTTCCACCACGGACCGCTGGCCGCGGCGGCGCCGGTCAGATAGGCGCTCTTGGGGAAGTTTCTGCGCATGACCCGCTCGGCGTCGTCGCGCAGCTGGTTCATGCCCAGGGCGTCATACGCCTTCACCATCACGAACAGCGCTTCCTCGATCGCCGGTGCTTCCGGGTAGTAGCGCAGCGCGTACTGGGCACGGTTGGCCGCCGCGATGTAGGCGCCGCGCCGCATGTACCACCGGGCCACGTGCACTTCGCTGGAAGCGAGCGCGTTGACCAGGTACTTCATCCGCGCAACGGCGTCCGGTGTGTACTTGCTGTCCGGGAAGCGCCGCGCCAGTTCCTTGAATGCGTCGAAGGAATCCCGCGCCGCCTTCGGGTCGCGCTCGGTGAGGTCCTGGCCGGAGAACTTGCCGAACAGGCCCATGTCCTCGTTGAAATGCACCAGGCCTTTCAGGTAATAAGCGTAATCGGTGCTGGAATGACTGGGGTGCAGCTTCAGGAACCGGTCGATGGCGGCGATCGCCGAGGCGGCTTCGCCCTGCTTGAAGTAGGCATAGGCGCTCTCGATCTGCGCCTGCTGCGAGTAGGCGCCGTAGGGGAAGCGCGCTTCGAGGGATTCGTAGTACTTGATGGCCTGTTCGTAGCTGCCCGAGTTGAGCTCGTCCTTGGCTTCCTTGTACAGGCGCGCGGCCGACCAGTCGCGCGTCGGATCGCCCTTGTCCGGGAACAGGCCGCAGGCGGACAATAGCAGCAGCGGCAGCAATGCCGCGATGGTGGCCAAACGACTAAGGTTACGTTTCATGAGCGGGCGCACGAGCGATTTGAACACCGAACATTATAGCGCGAGCGCCGTTGCCGACGTGGTGCGCACGGTTCCGCCGGAACTGTCCGGACAGCGGCTCGACCAGGCGCTGGCGCGCATGTTTCCCGAACACTCCCGCAGCCGGCTTCAGGCATGGTTGCGCGACGGGCATATCCGGCTCGATTCGCGCGCGGCCAAGCCCAAGCAGAAGATCTGGGGGGGCGAGCAGGTGCGCCTGGCGCCACAGCCGGGGCCGGAAGACCTCGTCCACGTCGCCGAGCGGATCGATCTTCAGGTAGTGTACGAGGACCCGTCGGTCATCGTCATCGACAAGCCCGCCGGCCTGGTGGTGCATCCGGGAAGCGGCAACTGGAACGGCACGATGCTGAACGCGCTGCTGCATCACGCGCCAGAACTTGCCAGGGTGCCGCGCGCCGGCATCGTGCATCGGCTGGACAAGGACACCAGCGGCCTGCTCGTGGTGGCGAGGACGCTCCAGGCGCAGACCGATCTGGTGCGCCAGCTGCAGGCGCGCACGGTGAAGCGCGACTATCTGGCGCTGGTTCATGGCGTCGTTGCGGGACAGGGCAGCGTCGCGGGGTCGATCGGGCGCGACGCGCGGGTGCGCACGCGCATGGCGGTGACGGGGCGCGGCAAACCGGCGCTCACGCATTACCGGGTGCGCCGGCGTTTCGGCGAGGTGACGCTGCTCGAGTGCAGCCTCTCGACCGGCCGCACGCACCAGATCCGCGTGCACATGCAATCCATAGGGCATCCGCTGGTCGGCGATCCGGTCTATCGCACGGCCCGCGTGCGGCGCGCCAATCCTGCGCTCGATGCCTTCGGGAGGCAGGCGCTGCACGCGTGGCGCCTCGCCTTCGTCCATCCGGCGAGCGCAAAGACGATGCAGTTCGAATCGCCGCTGCCCGCGGACATGCAGGATCTCCTGTCGGCGCTGCAATGAGCTTTCCCGCCGAGTGGATCGTGCCCGACTGGCCGGTGCCGGGGCGGGTGCGAGCGCTCGTCACGACTCGCGCCGGCGGTGCCAGCACGGGCGCCTATGCGGGGTGGAACTTCGGCGATCACGTCGGCGACGATGCGCTCGCCGTGGCGCGCAACCGCGACGCGCTCAGGGGGTTGCTGCCCGATGAGCCGGTGTGGCTGCGCCAGGTGCACGGAACGCGGGTGGTCGAGGCGGTGCCGGGGAGCAGGGGCGCCGAAGCCGACGGGTCCATCGCGCGCGCACCGGGTCGCGTGTGCGCGGTGCTGACGGCCGACTGCCTCCCGGTGCTGCTGGCGAACGACGCGGGAACGGTCGTGGCCATCGCGCATGCCGGCTGGCGCGGGCTGGCAGCCGGGGTGATCGAAAGCGTCGTTCGTGCCATGGGCGTCGCGCCCGAATCGCTGATCGCCTACCTGGGGCCGGCAATCGGGGCCGGGGCCTACGAGGTGGGAAGCGACGTATTCGAGACAATTGTGACGGCCGATGCGGGGGCCGAGGGCGCGTTCGCCCCCCACGGGGCGGGAAAATTCCTCGCCGATCTGGCCCTGCTGGCGCGCCGGCGGCTGGCGCGGCTGGGGGTTGCGCGCATACACGGGGGGACCCTGTGTTCCTACAGCGATGCCGCGCGCTTTTACTCCTACCGCCGCGACGGGGTGACCGGGCGCATCGCGAGCCTGGTGTGGATGGAATAAATGCGACCGTTTTGGCACGAACCTTGCAGGGAAACGACTAGAATTGAACGCATGAGGGCATTTTCGTACACGATGTCGTCCGCCAGCCTAGGGTTCCGGGTATGACCGTACTGCTAAAGGCACCAGGCGGCGCCTCCGGGCCGGAGGCGCGGGGCTTCACGCTGGTCGAACTGGTGATGACGCTGGTCATCATCGCCATCCTTGCGGTGTTCGCGGTATCGCGCATGGATTTCAAGAGCGGTTTTGACGAGCGCGCCTATCACGACAGGCTGAAGGCGGGCGTGCAGTTCGCGCGCAAAGTTGCCGTGGCGCAGAGGCGCTACGTGTGCGTGGCTGCGGCAGCCAATGTCGTTACATTCACGATCGACGCCAATGTGCCGGAGAGCACATCGACGCCGTTTGGCGGCACCTGCCCGTTTGCGGGTGCGCTGGCCTTGCCGACACCAGATACGAGTTGCGGCGGAGCGGGGAACGCGATCTGCGTGCCCTCCGGCGTGACGCTCACGCCATCGGTGGCGTCCTTTCAGTTCGATGCGCGTGGCGGTGCGTCCGCGACCGTGACGCTTGCGAGCACGGGTCAGCCCACGATCACCGTGGAGCAGGAAACGGGCTATGTCCACTAGCCGCGGGCTGAGTTGCCGGCAGGCCGGCCTGACGATGATCGAGCTGATCATGTTCATCGTGATCGTCAGCGTCGGCATCGCAGGCATTCTGGTGGTGCTGAATGTCACGGTCAAGAGCAGCGCCGATCCGATGATCCGCAAGAACATGCTATCGATCGCCGAGGCGATGCTGGAGGAGGTGCAGTTGATGCCGTTCACCTATTGCGATCCGACCGACCCGCTCGCGAGCACGGCCGCCGACACCGCGGGCTGCACCGCAACCTATGTCGAGGAGCTCGGGGTGCTTGTCTCGTCGGCGGAGGCGGGCCAGGTGCGCATCAGCACGACTACCCCCTTCAACAACGTCAACGATTACTACGTGAGCGGGGGACTGAACATTGCCAGCCCGGTTTCGGACATCACGGGAACCTTCGTCGCCCCGGCGGGGTACAGCGCGAAAATAGACATCGTCGCCGAAAACCTGAACGACATCGTCTCGACTTCCGCGGGCGCGACCATGGAGGCGCTGCGCATCGCGGTGACGGTGAGCCACGGCAGCGACAGCGTCACGCTCGAGGGCTACCGCGCCCGACACTCACCGAACTTCGTACCATGACCATGCGGACGGATTCTTTCCGCACCACCGGTCTGCAGCGCGGTTTCACGCTGGTAGAAGCGATCATGGTGATCGTCATCACCGGCATCATCGCCGCGGTGGTGGCGGTGTTCATCCGCTCGCCGGTGGAGAGCTACGTGGCCACGCAGAGGCGTGCCGATTTGACCGACGCTGCCGACGTCGCGTTGCGGCGCCTCGCCCGCGAGGTGCGGCTGTCGTTGCCCAACAGCCTGCGTGTGGATACCGCCACCAACCCGGCCAACAGCTACATCGAATTCATTCTGACCACTGCCGGCGGGCGCTACCGCGATGCGTCGGACGGATCCACCGGCGGCAACGTTCTGAGCTTCACCGACAACACCAAGCTCAC
>MEQZ01000146.1:0-27962 GCA_001770425.1 Betaproteobacteria bacterium RIFCSPLOWO2_02_FULL_65_20
ACATGGATTTCAGTTTCAGCGACGAACAAAACATCCTGCGCGACAGTGTGCGCAGGATGATGGACAAGCTGGCGACCCCGGAATACGTGCGGCGCCTGGACCGCGAGCAGGCCTATCCGACGGAGCTCTACGACGCGTGGGTCGAGATGGGGCTGTTCCGGATGCCGTTTCCGGAGGCGTACGGCGGGCTGGGCGGCAGTGTCCTCGATCTGGTCATCATTGCCGAAGAGCTGGCGCGCAAGAGCGGGGATTTCTACATGGCCTATTCGGGCAGCGTGTTTTGCGGACTGAATATCGCGCGCAAGGGCTCGGAGGAGCAGAAGCGCCGCTGGCTGCCAAAGGTCCTCTCCGGGGAAATCAAGATGTCGATCTCCATGTCGGAGCCCGACGCGGGCTCCGATGTCGGCGCGATGCGCACGACCGCGCGCCGCGACGGCGACCACTGGGTGATCAACGGCCAGAAGCTGTGGGCGACGGGCGCCGCGGCCAAGAACAACGTCATCAATGTCTACGTGAAGACCGATCCCAAGGCGCACTACCGGCAGGGGATGTCGCTGTTTCTGGTGGACAACGATACGCCCGGGCTGCAGATGCGCAAGCTGGAGATGCTCGGGCGCCGCTGCACCGGCACCTACGAGATTTTCTTCGAGGACGTGCGCGTGCCGGCCGACCGGCTGATCGGCGGCGAGAACAAGGGCTGGGACTGCATTCTTTCCGGGCTGCAGGCCGAGCGCATCACCTCGGCGGCGGGCAATATCGGCGCCACGATGGCCTGCCTCGACCTCGCGGTGCAGTACGCGAAGGAGCGCAAGCAGTTCGGCCGGCCGATCGGGAGCAACCAGGCGCTGGCGCACATGCTCGCCGACATGCAGGCCGAGCTCGAGGCGGCGCGCACCCTGACATGGCGTGCCGCCTGGATGGTCGCCGAGGGAGGCGACGCGCTGCGCGAGATCACGATGGCGAAGCTGCTTTCCTCGGAGGCCTACGTCAAGGCGGCCAACATGGGCATGCAGGTCATGGGTGCGTACGGCTACAACATGGAGTACGACATGCAGAGGCATTACCGCGATTCGCGCGCGGCGACCATCGCCGCAGGCACCTCGCAAATGCAGCGCAACATCATCGCCGGCCTGATGGGCCTGAAGGCGTAGCCGGGCCATGGGAAATCCACCGGCGGCAACAGCGCTCGCGCGATTGCGCATTCTCGACCTGTCGCGCGTGCGGGCCGGCCCGACCTGCGTCAGACAATTCGCCGACTTCGGCGCCGACGTGATCAAGATCGAGATGCCGCCCAGCGTCGAGTCCGACAGCATGTCGGGCCCGCGGCACGGGTTCGACATGCAGAACCTGCATCGCAACAAGCGCGCGATGACGCTGAATCTCAAGGATCGGCGCGGGATCGAGATTTTCGCCAGGCTCGTGAAGACCGCGGACGTAGTGGTCGAAAACTTCCGGCCCGACGTGAAATACCGGCTCGGCATCGACTACGAATCGCTGCGCAAGATCAACCAGCGCATCATTCTCGCGAGCATCTCCGGTTTCGGCGACGACGGTCCGTACCGCACCCGGCCCGGATTCGACCAGATTGCGCAGGGCATGGGCGGATTCATGTCGGTGACGGGGGCGCCCGGCGGGGGGCCGATGCGCGCCGGTGCGGCGATAGCCGACTTCACCGCGGGCCTTTACGCGGCGCTGGGGATCATGACCGCGATCATCGAGCGCGAGCAGTCGGGCGAGGGACAGTGGGTGCAGTCGAACCTGCTGCAGTCGCAGATCGCGCTGCTCGATTTTCAGGCCGCGCGCTATCTGATGACTGGAGAGGTCCCGGGGCAGGTCGGCAACGACCACCCCACCGGAATGCCGACCTCGGCGTACCGGACCGGCGATGGCTATATCAATGTGGCGGCGCACGGCGAGGGCATGTGGGTGCGGTTCTGCAAGGCGCTGGAACGCGAGGACTGGATAAGCCGGCCCGAGTTCGCGCGCGAACCGCTGCGGGCGAAGAATCGCGAGGCTCTGAACCGGGAGATCGGCGCGGTGACCGTCTCGAAATCGTCGGCCGAGTGGATAGCGCTGCTCAACGCCGCCGGGGTTCCCTGCGGACCGATCTACTCCCTGGACCAGGTTTTCGCCGACCCGCAGGTGCAGCACCTGCGGGTCGCTGCGACGGTCAACCATCCCGGACTCGGCGACATCCGCATCGTGGACCAGGCGGTACGGCTCTCGCGCACGCCGGCAAGCATGGCGCGGGCGACACCGGAGCTGAGCGAGCACACCGATGAAGTCCTGGCTGAACTCGGTTATAGTCCGGCCGAAGTGGCATCGCTCCGGAAAAGCAGCGTGGTCTGAGCCCAGGGCGTGCGCTCGGATGATGCTGGTCGCTTATGACTCGGGTATTGACAGTTCTGGCGAAGAATTCATATCGGTCTCCCGATTTTGGAAAGTTGGTACTTCTAACTTCCCGAAACCGGGAGATCATGGATTCCAAGGCAGGTCAACCGGTTTGGTTCCGGATTAAGAGTATGCCGGCATGGATTTGAAGCTCGGCGGTCGAAGCGTGCTGGTGACTGGCGGATCGAAGGGGATCGGCCTGGCGATCGCCAGAGGTTTCGCCTCGGAGGGCTGCAGGCTTACGCTCGTCGCGCGTTCCGGCGGCCAGCTCGAACAGGCGGCGGCGGTCATCCGTGCGGCTCATCGCGTCGAGGTTCAGACGTTCGCGCTCGACCTCAGCGATGCCGCGTCCAGGGATCGATTCGTCGCCGGCTGCGGCGAGATCGACATCCTGGTGAACAACGCCGGCAGCATTCCGGCCGGAACCATCGAGGACGTCGACGACGCCACATGGCGCGCGGCGTGGGATCTCAAGGTGTACGGCTACATCGCGATTTCGCGCGCTTTTTTCACCCGCATGAAGGCCCGCGGCCGGGGCGTCATCGTCAACGTCATCGGCACCACCGGCGAGCGCCTGGATGCCGGGTACATCGCCGGCAGCAGCGCCAACGCGAGCCTGATGGCGCTCACCCGGGCGCTGGGCTCGACCAGCGTGGACGTCGGCGTGCGTGTGGTGGGTGTGAATCCCGGTCCGGTTGCTTCGGATCGGCTCGAGTCGCTCGTCAAAAGGCGCGCGCGGGCGAGGTTCGGCGACGAGAGCCGCTGGCGGGAGATTTTCAAGAACATGCCGTTCGGGCGGCCGGCCACGCCGGAGGAGATCGCCGCGACGGTAGTGTTTCTCGGATCGGACCTGTGCTCGTACACGAGCGGCGCGATTTTCACCGTTGACGGCGGGCTTGCCGCCCGCGGCGCCACGCCCTGATGGGAAGCGTCAGCATCGAGGTTCGCGGCGCGGTGGCCATAGTCGTGATGGATAATTCCGCTCACATGAACGCCATCGACGCCGGCATCGCAGACGGGCTCGCCGATGCCGCGGGTGAGCTGGCCAAGCGCGCGGACATCGGCGCGCTGGTGCTGCGGGGCGCAGGGGACAGGGCGTTTTGCGCAGGCGTCGATTTGAAGTTCGTCGAGCAGTTCGAAGAGCGCGCGCGCGGCTTCGCGGTCATAGACGAATCCGTCGAGAGGTTCGTGCGGGAGATGGCGTCGATGCCCATTCCCACCATCGCCATGCTTCATGGGAACTGCTTCGGCGGCGGCGTGCATCTTGCCGCGACGGCGGATTTCCGCTTCGCCGATTCGGCGTTGAAGCTGGGCGTTCCCGCGGTCAAGGCCAGGCTCTATTATCCGATCTCGGCGCTGGAGCGCCTTGCGCACCTGATAGGGGAGACCCGCACCAAGCGGCTGGTGTTCGAGGCCGAGCCCTACACCGCACCGACGCTGCTGGAATGGGGATTCCTGGACCGCGTATGCGCGCCCGGGGAGCTCGAGGCGAGGACCCTGGAGTACGCGGCGAAGCTTGCGCAGCGGCCCCGGGACGTGGTGGCGGTCTATCAGGAAATGTTCCGCGCGCTGCGACGGGGCGACACGGCCGCGGCCAGGGACCTGCGTGCACGGGCCAAGGCCCGGGAACCGGGTTCGGGGCGCTAGCGATTGCACTGCGCGCCTCGGCGCCTATGATCCGCAACGCGAGCCTTGAACTGCGCCCGGCCCATATCACGCACAATCCGCAAGTGTGTTCAGCATGTCCGACATCGGCTAACATGCGCCCGTACCCGGCGTGCGGGCGCGGCGCCGTCAACCCTTAACTTTGCATGGATGAGTCAACGATGACAAACAAGGCAAGCGCACCGGATCCCTGGGGCAGGAACGTACTGGTCGAATTCGAGGATGGGATCGCCTGGGTGAGCATGAACCGGCCCGAAAAGAAAAACGCGATCAACGTCGAACTGGCAAAGGAAATGGCCGCGGTGGTCGATGCGCTTGAGATCGATGACCGGTGCGGCGTGATGGTGCTGACCGGCGCCGGCGACGCCTTCTCGGCGGGCATGGACCTCAAGGGCTACTTCCAGGCCACCGACAATCTCTCGGAGGTCGAGAGGATGCGGGCATACCGGATCAACGGAACCTGGCAGTGGCGGCGTCTGCTCCATTACCCGAAGCCGACCATCGCCATGGTCAACGGCTGGTGTTTCGGCGGCGCGTTCACGCCGCTGTGCGCGTGCGATCTCGCGATCGCCGCCGAAGAGGCCACCTTCGGGCTGTCCGAGATCAACTGGGGCATCATCCCCGCCGGGATCGTGTCCAAGGCGGTGGCGGTGCTGGTGAGGCAGCGCGAGGCCCTCTACTACGTCATGACCGGCGAGACGTTCAACGGCACCAAAGCGGCCAGCATGGGGCTGGTCAACGAAGCGGTGCCCAAGGCGCGCCTGCGGGAGCGGACCAGAGAGCTCGCCAAGACGCTGCTCACAAAGAATCCGTCCGCGCTGCGTACGGCCAAGGTCGCGTTCAAGATGTCGAGCGAAATGACCTGGGAGCAGGCTGCCGATTATCTGGGCGCGAAGTCCGACCAGCTGCAGTTCGTCGATCCTGAGCGCGGCCGCGTCCAGGGAATGAAGCAGTTTCTGGACGACAAGACTTATCGGCCAGGCCTGGGCGCCTACCGTCGGCCTAAGGACAAATAGGCGGGCCAGCCAGGCGGCCGTATCTTCACGCGGGCGACGGCCCACTCCCGCGCACGGTCGCGCCGCTGCGGGCGGCTGGGGAGGCAGCGAATCACGGAGCGAACATTGGTCAAAGGCGAATACTTCGACGTTGCGCTGCCTGAAAAACTGAACCTGGGGGCCTATTATCTCGACGTGAATCTGGATCTGGGCAGGGGCGACAAGACCGCGATCTACTACAAGGACCGGACCACCAGTTTCCGCGACCTCTGGGTGCTGACCAACAAGGTCGGCAACGTGCTCAAGGCGCTCGGGGTCGAGCCCGAGAATCGCGTCTTGTTGATTCTGGAAGATTCCCCGGAGTGGGTCGCAGCCTGGCTGGCCGCCATGAAGGTGGGCGCCGTAGGCACGCACGCCTATACCTACCTGAAACCGCACGACTATGCCCATCTGCTGGATCTGGTGAGGCCCAAGGTCGTGGTCGTGGACAGCGTCACGCTCGCGCCGGTGAGAGAGGGCGCCAAGGACAGCAGGTATCCCCGGGCCCTGCTGGTTGCGGGCGAGACCGTCCCGGAGCTGCGCGAGGGGGAATTCAGCCTGCGGGAACTGATTGCGACCGCCGACGAACGCCTCGAGGCCGAACCCACGCACAGGGATGACCCGGCATTCTGGAATTTCTCCGGCGGGACCACCGGCAAGCCCAAGGGCGTGCCGCACATGCATCGCGACGGCGTCATCGCCTACGAGTCCTTCAACCACATTCTGAGCTACGGGACCGACGACATCGTCCTGAGAGTGCCGAAACTGTTCTTTCATTACTCCCGCGATCTGGGTTTGCTGTTCCCGCTGCGAAACGGAGCGGCGGTGGTGCTGTTCGACGAGAGGACGACCGCGGAACTCGTGTTCGGGCTGATCAGGAAATACCGGCCTACGGTGCTGATCAACGTTCCCACCATGATGAGGGCGATGATCGGCACCCCTGAAGACGAGCGCTCCGACCTGAGCTGCATTCGTCACAGCATGTCTTCGGGGGAACTGCTCTCCGCGCAGCTCAACGAGGAGTGGGTCAGCACCTTCGGCAGCGAAGTGATCAATCGATTCGGCTCGGCCGAGTCCGGCATCGGCTACCTGTGCAATCGTCCCGGTGCGGTCAGGCCCGGAAGCTCGGGCACGGTGACGCCGCTCTCCGAGGTCAAACTCGCCGACGAGGGAGGGGTGGAAGTCGCCAGGGGACAGCCGGGCGTGCTCCTGGTGCGCAGCGACGCTGCCGGCCTGTATTATGTCAACGAGCACGAGAAATCCAGGGCCACGTTCCTGGGCGACGAATGGGTGAATACCGGGGACGTGTTCGTACAGGACGAAGACGACTACTTCTGGTATCAGGGGCGCGCGGATGACATGGTGAAAGTCAGCGGCGTCTGGGTGTCGCCACTGGAAATCGAGCGGGCTCTGCAGGAGTGTCCAGGCGTCAAGGAGTGCGCGGTGCTCGGGATAAGGGACTCGGACGGGCTGGTCAAGATCAAGGCGTTCGTGGTGCCGGCCCATGGCATGAAAGCGGACACGAAAGCGTTGGCCGACATGCAGGACGAGTTGGAACGATTCGGCCGCAAGAGGCTGGCCCCGCACAAGATTCCCAGGACCGTGAAATTCATGGACGAACTGCCGAAAACGGGGCAGGGCAAGATAGACCGGCGTCTGCTGCGCGAGCAGGCGCTCTGAGGGCGGCACGCGCTGCCGCTGACTGGAGGGCGTAGGCTGTGCTTCTCGGATTGCCGGAATTTGAATTGGTTTCCACCGAGACCGTGGAGGAAACCTGTTCCCTGCTCTCCCGATCCGGAGCACAGGCCGTGGTGCTCGCCGGTGGCACGGATCTGCTTGTCAAGATGAAACATAGAAGAACGATTCCCAGGCGCCTCATCAACATCAAGGGGATCCCGAATCTCAACCAGATCCGTCATGATGAGCGCGACGGCCTGCGAATCGGGGCCTTGACCACCATCCAGGCGATTGAAGCCTCATCGGTAATCGGCAAGAAGTTTCCGGCCGTGAAGCAGGCCGCCAGTGTGTTGGGGACGTCGCAGATTCGCAACGTTGGAACCATCGGCGGCAATCTCGGGAATGCATCGCCGTCCGCGGAATTCGCGCCGCCGCTCCTGACCCTGGGCGCGTCGGTCCGATGCGCGGGGCGCGGCGCAGAACGTCTGATTCCGATCGAAGAGTTCTTTATCTCTCCGGGGAAGACGGCGCTGCGGCAGGACGAACTGCTCACCGAAGTGCAGGTACCCAACCTGCCCTCCGGCGCCCAGGGGATCTACCTCAAGCACAGCCTGCGAAAGATGGACGTCGCCATCGCCAGTGCCGCGTTGCTTATCGTCTTCGACGGCGATGTCTGCGCGGAGGCCAGGATCGCGCTGGGCGCGGTGGGGCCGGTCCCCTTCAGGGCGAAGAAGGCCGAGCAAACCCTGAACGGCAGGAAGCTAGCCGGCGGTCCGGGCGAAATCGAACTGCTGGAAGAAGTCGCGCGGGTGGCCGCAGAGGAGTCGTTCCCCATCGACGATTTCCGCGGCTACGCGGGGTACAGGAGGAAACTCGTCGCGATGCTGGTCGGCAAGGGGCTGGAACGCGTTATCGCCCGCACCCGGGCATGAGCTGAGGAGGGCGTGAGCATGAACGCCAGAACGAAATACAAAGTCCGAATGAACGTGAACGGCGAAGCCCGGGATATCGCGGTCGATCCGTGGCGCACGCTCCTGGAGGTGCTGGTCGAGGATTTCCGGCTGGCGAAGACCAAGGAGGGATGCAGCATCGGCGAATGCGGGGCGTGCACCGTTTCCATGGACAGCAAGCTGGTCAGCTCCTGCCTGCTGCTGGCCGTGGATGCCGACGGCAAAGACATCGTCACGATGGAGAAACTGACCTCCGGAGAATCCGGATTCAGTTCGTTGATGGAGGCCTTCATCCATCCCGACGAGGGTGCAAGGCGTGCCAGGCACACGGGCACGGCCTCCACCCCCGGCACCAAGACCAGTACCGAGATCTTCACCTTCTGCCACCTGTGCGCCGGTCATTGCAGCATGAAGGCCATCGTCGAGGACGGCAAACTGGTCGATCTGGAACCGGACATGGAAAGCGGGCTGTACGCCGAGCAGTGCGCGCTGAACAAGGGACGCTTCACGATCCCGGAGGTGCTGGGCCACAAGGACCGGCTGCTGTATCCGCAGAAGAGAATCGGCGCGCGCGGCGAAGGCAAGTGGCAGCGCATTTCCTGGGATGAGGCGCTGGACACCATCGCGGCGAAATTCAACGACGTGAAACAAAAGTTCGGCCCCGAATCCGTGGCTTTCGGACTGGGGGAGCCCAAAGGCATGGAATTCGCGTTCGCGCAACGCCTGGCGAGCGCGTTCGGCACGCCCAGCGTGGTCACCCCGGGATGGTCCTGCGGGGTCCCGAAGGCGATGGCCGGCGCGTTCACCTATGGATCGCCGGTCGTATGCGACGACGATCACCTGCCCGCGCTGGTCGTGATGTGGGGCAGCAACATGAACCAGACCACCGGCGGCTTCAGGAGGGAGTCCCTGGAAAAGCTCCTCGAGGCCGGTGGCAAGCTGATCACCGTCGATCCGCAGAAGACCGACACGGCCAGGCTCGCCGACCTGTGGATCCGGCCCAGGCCGGGCAGCGACGGCGCGCTTGCCGCCGGATTGCTCAAGGTCATCATCGAGGAAAAGCTGTACGAGCAGGACATCGTCGAACACTGGACCGTCGGTTTCGACAAGCTGAAAGAGCACTTTGCGACCTTCTCGCTGGACGAGGTCGAAAAGCTGACCTGGGTTCCGCGCGCCCAGATCGAGGAGTTCGCGAGAACCTACGCCCGGACCAAGCCGGCGGCGATGCAGACCGGGAACGCGCTGGACCAGTTGGTCAACAGCTTTCAGACCACCCGCGCCATCGCCATCATGCGCGCGATCTGCGGCAACGTTAACGTGCCCGGGGGCGACGTGGTCCTGACCCCGCCGCCGTATACGCGGCCGGGAAACTTCTTCCTGCTCAACAAGTATCCCAGGAAGACCGAGAAGATCCTGGGGAAGAATTTCAAGTTCGCCCAGCGCTCGGCCTTCATTCCCCCGCACGTGCTGACCAAGGCGATCCTCGAGGAGGATCCGTGCCCGATCAAGGCGGCGATGTTCATTCTCTCCAATCCGCTGGTCAGCTGGCCGAATTCCCAGGAAACCTACCGCGCCCTGATGAAACTGGATTTGATCGTGGTCTCGGAGCTGTTCATGACGCCCACGACCGCGCTCGCCGATATCGTGCTGCCCGCGGCCTGGAGCATGGAACACGAGGAACTGGGATATTGGCCGGGATGGTACGAGGAGATCCGCGCCCATCCCAAGCTCGTCGATGCGCCCGGCGAATGCTGGCCGGACACCAAGATCATCAATGAACTGGCCAAGCGGCTCGGCCTCGGCGAGGATTTCTGGAAGGACGACCATGAGGCCCTGGACCTGATGTTGAAGCCCAGCGGGATGAGCTACGAGGCGTTCAAGGAAAAAAGGACGCTGCTGCCCAAGAAGGAATACCGCCGGCACGACTACGACACCCCGTCGCGCAAGATCGAGATCTATTCCGAACGCGTCGAGAAAATCGGCTATGCGCCGATGCCGAACTGGGAGGAACTGGGCCGGAAGTTGGAAATGCCCGACGAGTACCCGCTGCTGCTCACCAATGCGAAAGAGGAGGCCTACATGCTGAGCGGGTTCAAGGGCGTCGCATCGGTGCGGATCATCAGGCCGGACCCGATCGTGGAGCTGCATCCGCAGACGGCGCAGGAATTCGGGCTCGAGGAAGGCAAGTGGATTTACATAGAGACCAAGGAAGGCAAGATAAAGCAGCGGCTCTCGCTCAACCGCAGCATTGACCCGCGCGTGGTCGTCGCGGCTTTCGGATGGTGGTTCCCGGAGCAGGCCGAATCCGGCTACGGCTGGACCGGCAGCAACATCAATATGCTGACGCCCAGCGGACCGGATTACGATCCGTCCACCGGAGGCATCAGCTTGCGCGGCATACCGTGCAGGGTTTCCGCGGCATAAGCTCCGGGAGCAGGGCTGGCTGAGTCTGTTCGAGGCGCGTCTGCGCGTGCATGCGCGCGGTGCGAGGCGAGACTAAACGCGATCGTGCGACCCTCAGGGTGGGATCGCACGATTTAGTCTCGCTTTTGTAACCAATTGAGAATCAAGGTAAAATCCTGATTCTCGTGGCGTGGTGCCCAGGAAGGGACTCGAACCCCCACAGTGTTGCCACCGCTAGGACCTGAACCTAGTGCGTCTACCAATTTCGCCACCTGGGCGTAGTAAGGTGCGAATTCCAGCAAGCTGCGAATTCTATAGGAACTTCGGTTTATGAAAAAGCCCCGCGATCCCAAGGCTGCTCGCGGTCAACGCGGCAGGGACCCGCATCTGGAGCGTGAAGCCGCCCGCTACGAAGCGCCGATCCCGAGTCGGGAGTTCATATTGGAGACGCTCGCCGAGGCCGGCGTGCCGCTCGCCGATGACGATCTGGCGCGCGCGATAGGACTGCGCCCGGCAGAGATGGAAGCGTTCGCGCGCCGCCTCGGTGCGATGGAGCGCGAAGGGCAGATTCTGCGCAACCGCAAGGGCGCGATTCTGGTCGCGCGCAAGCTCGACCTCGTTGCAGGCCGCGTCGAGGCGCATCCGGACGGCTACGGGTTCGTCGCGCCCGACGAGGGCGAGGAGGATTTCTATCTCAGCGCGCGCGAAATGCGCAAAGTGCTGCACGGGGACCGCGTCATGCTTCGGCAGTCGGGGATCGACCGGCGCGGACGCAGGGAAGGCACGATCGTGGAGGTCATTGCCAGGGGCAACGAAAGGGTGGTGGGGCGGCTTCACCGCGAGGGCACGTTCATGTTCGTCACTGCTTCCAACCGCCGCATCACCCAGGACGTGCTGGTCGAGCCCGACGGAGCGGGTGGCGCCAAGCCCGGGCAGGTGGTGACCGTCGAACTCACGGTGCAGCCGAGCGTCGACGCGCGCGAACGCTACATCCAGCCGATGGGCCGTGTCGTGGAAGTGCTGGGCGATGCCACCGATCCGGGCGTGGAGGTCGAGATCGCCCTGAGAAAGCACGAACTGCCGTACGAGTTCTCGGCCAACGCCAAGGCGCAGGCATCGGGCTACCCGGCGAGGCTGCGCGAGGCCGACTTGAAGGCAAGAGCCGACCTGCGCGATCTGCCGCTGGTCACGATCGACGGCGAGACCGCGAAGGATTTCGACGACGCGGTATTCTGTGAGGAAATTCAGGCGGGCCCGCGCGCAAAGGAGGCGGGGGTACGCAGCGGACTGCGGCTGGTGGTCGCAATCGCCGACGTCAGCCACTACGTGCGTCCTGGCGACGCGCTGGACCACGAATCGCGCGAGCGGGGAACCTCGGTGTATTTCCCGCGCCGCGTGATTCCTATGCTGCCCGAGAGGCTGTCCAACGGACTGTGCTCGATCAACCCGGATGTCGACCGGCTGTGCATGGCCTGCGACATGGTCATCGCGAACTCCGGGGAGATTCGAAGCTATCGCTTCTATCCGGCGGTCATGCGCTCGCGCGCACGCCTTACCTACACGCAGGTGGCGGCGGCGCTTGCGGCCTCCAATGGGAAGGCCGAAGCGAAGGCGAGAGCCGATGGCGACAGCGCAGGCGAACTGCATGAACTGCTGCCGCAGCTTCAGGTTCTGTACCGCCTCTATGAGCGGCTCGCGCGCGCGCGCAAGCAGCGCGGCGCGATCGATTTCGAGACCATAGAGACGGCATTCGTGTTCGACGACAAGGGACGGCTCGCGAACATCGTGCCGGTTGCGCGCAACGACGCGCACAAGGTGATTGAGGAATGCATGCTGGCGGCAAACGTCTGCGCGTCGGATTTCCTGCAAATGAACGAACATCCGGCGCTGTATCGCATCCACGAGGGACCGACCCCGGAGAAACTCGCCGGCCTGCGCGATTTCCTGAAGGGCTTCGGCCTGGATCTGGGCGGGGGCGACGAACCGCACGCCAAGGACTATGCGCGGCTGCTCGATTCGGTGAAACACCGGCCCGACGTACAACTGCTGCAGACGGTGCTGCTGCGCTCGCTGCGCCAGGCGGTCTACAGCCCGGAGAACGTCGGCCATTTCGGCCTCGCCTACGAGCATTACACCCATTTCACCTCGCCCATCCGGCGCTACCCGGACCTGCTGGTCCACCGCGCGATCAAAGCCGTGCTTCGGGGCGAGCGCTACACCCCGGGCAGCTGGGTCGATCTGGGCAGGCACTGCTCGGAGACCGAGCGGCGCGCCGACGACGCGACGCGCGAGGTCGAGGCCTGGCTGAAGTGCTACTACATGAAGGATCGCGTGGGCGAGGAGTTCGAGGGGTCGATATCCGCGGTCACCGGCTTCGGCATATTCGTCGCGCTCGACGGTGTGTACGTGGAGGGTCTGGTGCACATTTCCGAGCTGGGCGGGGACTACTTCCAGTTCGATGCCGCGCGCCGCGAGTTGCGCGGCGAGCGCATGAAAAAGCGCTATCGGCTCGCCGACCGCATCCGGGTGCGCATCGTACGCGTGGACCTCGAAATGAGCCGCATGGATTTCGTGCTCGCCGAATGAAGGACCCGTATTGAAGGCCACACGGATCATTTCCGGTTTCCATGCGGTGCAGGCCCGCCTGCGCGCCGATCCGTCCTCGGTCATCGAGATCTTGCTCGACGAAGGACGAGCGGATGCGCGGGCGAGGGACCTGCTCGCCCTGGCCGCGAGCCGCGGCGCGAAACTGGTGCGGGTGCCGGGTGCGCGTCTGGACGGCTTTGCCGGCGGCGGCCGGCACCAGGGCGTCATCGCCCGGGTGGCAGACACGCGGCGGCACGAAAGTCTCGACGATCTGCTCGACGCGCTCGCCGGGCCCGCGCTGCTGCTGGTGCTCGACGGGGTCACCGATCCGCACAACCTCGGGGCCTGCCTGCGCGTTGCGGATGCCGCCGGCGCACACGCCGTGATCGCACCCAAGGACCGGGCGGCAGGCATCGGCGCCACCGTGTCGAAAGTGGCCAGCGGCGCAGCCGAGACCATGCCCTATTACATGGTCACCAATCTGGCGCGCACGCTCGATGAACTGAAGGAGCGCAACATCTGGATCGTGGGCGCCGACGAGCGCGCACCGGCGACCCTCTATGAAGCCGATCTGCCCGCCTCGATCGCCTGGGTCCTGGGGGCGGAGGGAGAGGGGATGCGGCGGCTGACCCGCGAGCGCTGCGATACCCTGGTCAAGATACCCATGCTGGGGGCCGTGGCGAGCCTGAACGTATCGGTGGCGAGCGGGATCTGCCTGTTCGAGTCCCGCCGTCGGCGCCTGCTGCCGGCGCGCGATGCTCCTTGAACCGCCGCGGGCACGATGCCTTTGATTCGGATGGTGGTCCGGCACTATTCATAGGGCGAATAGTAAATATAAGGCATGTTCTATTTCATTAATTTGTCCGCTGCGCCATCCTGTGCGGTGTGGACGCCAGCGTCGGGAGCAACAGGCGACTGTTGATCCGATCGACCCGGCGTTGCCGAGGATCCTAAATAAACTAACAATATATCGATGAAACCCCAGCTTTGAAGGAGGAAATGCCATGCCCTTTGCCGACATGCGGGAATTTATCGCTCTTCTGGAAAAGCGCGGAGAACTGCTCCGGATACCTCAGGAGGTTCACTGGGATCTGGAGATCGGGGGCTGGCTCCACAAGGCCATCAGGACCAAGGAGCAGCCCGGCCTCCTGTTCGAGAAAATCGCGGGTTACCCCGCCGGCTATAGCGTGGCGGGAATGCTGGTTCCCAATGCCGCCCGCTGGGCGCTGGCTCTGGATTTTCCCGAGGATATTTCATGGACCAAGATGATCGAGGGGATCTATGAGCGTTGCCGCAAGCCCATAGCCCCGGTCATCGTGCGCACCGGACCGTGCAAAGACGAGAAGCACACCGGGGGCGACTGTGACTTGCTGGAGTTTCCGGTTCCCCACTATATCGCCCTGGACGGCGGCCGCTACCTGGGCACCTGGCATTGTGTGATCACCAAGGATCCGGACACGGGCGAGCGAAACGTGGGGATGTACCGGGTCATGGTCCACGACCGCAACAAGATGGGGATCTTCATCTGTCCGGGCGAACACGCCCACTTCCACTATGAGAAGTGGAAAGCCCTGGGCAAGCCCATGCCGGTGGCGGTCACGCTCGGCCAGGACGAGCTTCTGCCTCTGAATTCCCTGTGGTCATGGCCGTACGGCGTGGACGAATTCGCGATGGCGGGGGCCATGCGCAGGGCTCCCGTGGAACTGGTGAAGTGCGAGACGGTGGATCTGGAGGTGCCCGCCACCGCGGAGATCGTGGTGGAAGGGCATATGTCTCTGACCGAGCGTCGGCCCGAGGGTCCGTTCGGCGAGTACACGGGGCACATGGGGGCCATGATCAAGGACGGCCCGGTGATCAACGTCAGCGCGATCACCCACCGCAAGAATCCGGTCTATCGCGCCCAGTTGAACGGCCGGCCTCCCTGCGAGTACGTGGCCGGGGTGGGCATCGCGCGGGCGGCGGGAATCTTCGCGGCCTCGCGCATCTATGGCCGTCCGGACATCATCGCGGCCTACGTGCTTCCCAACAGCCCCGAGGAGACCATCGCGGTCTCCATAAACAAGACCTACGCCGGGCAGGCCTTCGATGCGGCGAACTTCGTCTACGAGCACGGCGCCGCGCCGATGATCAAGAACGTGATCGTGTGCGATGCGGACATCGACGTGAGCAACGTGGGGGAGGTCATCTGGGCGGTGAACTGCCGCGTGAAAGCCAGCCGGGACGTGCGCATCATCTCCGGCTGCTGCAATTCTCCGCTGGATCCCGCCATTGCCCAGGAGCAGCGGGGATTGGGGGATCGCATGATCATCGATGCCACCTGGCCCATGGAGCCTGAAGACCACTTTCCTCCCCGTCCCGAGTGGGAAGGCCAGTGCCATCCCCAGCTGGCCGTGCCGGACGGCAAGACGCTGGCGCGCATCGAAGACCTGTGGCGCAAGTTGAAGCTTTAGCGGGCGCCGGCCGGAGCGCCGCCGCCGCCCGCCGCCGTCCATCCGTGTAGCGAGAAGGAGTTGACGACAATGTCAGGTAAGAGCAAACGGGTCTGCGTCGATGTCGGCGGGACCTTCACCGACTGTCTGGTCATGGACCAGACCGGCCTGCTGCAGAAGTTCAAGGCCTCCACCACTCCGACCGACCCGACGGACGGCTTCATGAACGCGATGTCCAAGGCCGCGCGCCATTACGGTGTCGGCATCGACGAGTTCCTCGGCCAGATCGAGGTCCTGGTGCACGGCACGACGCTCGCCACCAACGTCCTGCTGACCGGCCGCGGCGCCAAGGTGGGCATGCTGACCACCAAGAATTTTCGCGACATGCTGGAGATCCGGCGCGCGATCAGGCCGATCGACGTATCGCTCTACAATCTTTTCATTCCGCCCAACCGGCCGTTGATCCCGCGCTCGCGCCGCATCGGCATCGAGGAGAGGACGCTCTACACGGGCGAGATTGCGACCGCGCTCGACCAGAAGGGGGTCGCCGACGCAGCGCTCAAAATGAAGGCTCAGGGAGTGGAGTCGATCGCGGTGTGCTTCCTGCACTCCTATGCCAACCCTGCCAACGAGCTTCGCGCGGCCGCCATCTGCCGCGAAGTCGCGCCCGGGACCCTGGTCACCACCTCCCACGAGACGCTGCCGGTCTGGCGCGAGTTCGAGCGTTTCAACACCACCGCCGTCGGCGCCTACGTCGGCCCTGCGGTGGCCAATTACCTGTCCTCGCTCGAGGGCGCGCTGAAGGCGTCGGGCTTTCGCGGCACGTTCCTGATGATGCTGGCCAACGGCCTGGTGCAGAACATCCACCAATGCATGCACCGCCCGGTGTTCCTGCTGCATTCGGGGCCGGCGGCGGCGCCATCGGGCGCGGTGCACCTCGGGCGTCATCTCGGGGACGACAAGCTGCTGTCGATCGATATGGGCGGCACCAGTTTCGACGTGTGCATGGTCAGCCATGGCGAGATTCCCACCACCACCGAGCATTGGGAAAGCGACCAGCGGGTCGCCATCAAGATGGTGGATATCTCCAGCATAGGCGCCGGCGGCGGGTCGATCGCCAAGATCGACTCGCTCGGCCTGCTGCGAGTGGGGCCGGAGAGCGCCGGCGCCGATCCGGGCCCGGCCTGCTACGGGCGCGGCAGCGAGGCCACCGTCACCGACGCCAATCTCGTGCTCGGTTATGTGCCGGCCGACTTCTTTCTGGGCGGCGAGATGACCATCGACCTCGATGCGTCACGGCGCGCGATGAAGCCGTTCGTCGAGCGTCTGGGCATGGGCGAGAAGGACGTGGCCGAAGCCATCTTCCGCACCGTCAACGCCAACATGGCCCACAAGATCACCGAGGTATCGACCAAGCGCGGCCACGACGTGCGCGACTGCGTGATGATTGCCGGTGGCGGCGGCGGCCCCATCCACGCCGGCTTCATCGCCGACAGCCTGGGCGTGCGCAAGGTGGTGGTGCCGTCAGTGGCAGCGCTCTACAGCGCCTTCGGCATGTTCGCGATGGATATCGGTCAGGACTACGCCCGCTCCTTCATCAGCCGAGCCACCAGCATCGACCTGGAGGCGATCAACCGCATTTACGGGGAACTGGAGTCGGAGGCGCTGGCATCGTCCAAGGCGCACGGCGTCGCCGCCAAGGACGTCGCGTACAAGCGCACCGTCGACATGCGTTATGTCGGGCAGTTCCACGAGGTCGAGGTCGACATCTCGAACGGCGTTCTCACCCAGGAGCATATCGACGGGGCCGTCGCCTACTTCGGCCGCAGGCACGAAGAGCTGTACACCTTCTCGATGCCTTGGAAGCCGGTCGAGATTCTCACCCTGCGCCTGAAGGCCACCACCCGGAGGGCGCCGTTTTCCCTGCCCGAGGTCCGCGGAGGCAGCAAGGATCCCGCGCTCGCGTTGAAGCGCCGGCGCGTCTGCCGTTTCGGCGGCCGCGACGTCGACACCCCGGTCTACGACGGCGAAAAAGTCCTTGCGGGCAACATCATCCCGGGACCGGCCGTCATCGAAGAGACCACCACCACCGTTGTCATCCCCGAAACCTATGTTTGCACGGTCGACCAGTACAAGAACTATGTGCTGACCCGCGTGGAAGAGCGGCGCGCGCAGGCGGCAGCGGTGCCGGGCGGCGAGCGCAGGACCAAACCCGACGCGACCACGGTCGCCACCGTCTGGCATTCCATGCAAACCATCTGCAAGGAAATGCGCCACCTCGTCGACCGCACGGCCCAGAACTACCTGATGGGTCAGCTGCACGACCTGTCGGTCGGTATCTGGGGCGCGGACGGGTCCACGATCGCGGTTCCGGTCGGCCTGCCGGTGCAGTTTCTCGGCACCACCTACGCGGTCCAGGACCTGGTCAAGAATTTCGCCGGCAACATCAATCCCGGCGACCTGTTCCTGACCAACGATCCTTATCACGGCGGACACAATTGCCATCTGCCGGATTGGGGCTTCTTCCGCCCGATCTTCTACAAAGGCGAACTGCTTTTCTTCACGCTTTGCCGCGGCCACCAGATGGACACCGGCGGCTCCTTCCCCGGCGGCTACTTCCCCAACGGCTTCGACATTCACGCCGAGGGCATCTGCATCCCGCCGATCAAGGTCCACGACCGCGGGCGCGAGCGGACCGATGTGATCAACCTGATCCTGAACAACGTACGCTTCAGAGATGGCGTTCGGATCGATCTGCAGGCCATGATCGGCGCCACGGTCATGTGCGAGAAGCGGATGACGGCGCTGCTCGACACCTATGGCAAGGAGACCGTGTTCGCCTGCGTCGAGGAGATGCTGCTGCGCACCGAGCGCGCGGTGCGCGAGGAGATCCGCAAGATCCCTGACGGCGTCTACACCGGCGCCGCCGCGACCGACGACGACGGCACCGTCCTCGACGAGCAGGTGTCGGTGCGGACTCGCATTACGGTGAAAGGCGAAGAGATGAGCATCGACTTCTCCGAGAGCGACGCACAGCGCAGGGGCTTCATCAATAGCGTCTATGCCGCAACCTACGGCAACGCCATCGCCGCCGCGATCCTGTACTTCGACCCGGCGCTGGCCGACTACCACAACCAGGGCACGATGGCTGCGATGAACGTGATCGCTCCGGTCGGTTCGGTGGTCAACTGCCAGTATCCCGCGACCGTCGGCGCTTCGCCGGTGAACGTCGGAAATCAGGTGATGGAGGCGGTGGTCGACGCCATGTCGAAGGCCATGCCGCACCGTGCCGTCGCCGCCTGGGCCAAGCATCGCGGCGATTACACGTTCGCGGTCGATCCGCGCAGCGGCGAGCGCTATGTGCGCACGACCTTCGACTACGACGGCAGCGGCGGCGCGGTCTGGGGATTCGACGGCTATCAGGGCCTGAGTTCGATGACCGCGCTGGGCGCCGTCACCCGCGGCAACGTCGAGGAGGAGGAGATCAGGCTGCCGTGGCGCCTGCTCAAGTACGAGTTCGCGACCGATTTCACCGGCGCCGGCCGCTGGCGCGGCGGCCCGGGCGTGCACTGGGAAGCGCTCAACCAGGGCTCGGCCGGGCAGATGGCGACGGGTAGCTCCGACGGCGACGTGGTGCAGGGCAGCGGCGCCGTGGGCGGTCTTCCGTCGCCCGTTTGCCGCACCTATCAGCGCCGCAACGGACAGGACATCCGCGTCAAGCCGCACCGGCTGGTAGACGTGATGGAAAACGATATCCTGGTCAAGCATTCCAGCGGCGGTGGCGGCGTCGGCAACCCGGCGGAGCGCGACCCGGAGATGGTGCGCGAGGACGTCGAAAACGAAATCGTGTCCCTGGCTGCGGCAAGAGAGGTATACCGGGTCGCCATCGACCCGGGCACGCTCAGGATCGACGTCGAGGCGACCAAGGCGCTCAGAGCACGGCCGTAGGCGGGAGCCGGACCGGGCCGGGTCCCAGACGCGGGCTTGCCGCGGGCGCCCACTGCGGCAGCACGCGAACGGATTTGCTACGGGCGCGTGTTTCGCTTACAATTCAGCCTCTTGAGCGGCCGCACTCCGATAACGCGCGGTCCTCGCTGGCTAAAATTCGTCAACCCTTGCCTCACCGGCGTCGCCACCGGGAGGCCACAGACCACAAGGAGTCACATGCGACATTACGAAGTCGTCTTCATCGTCCATCCGGACCAGAGCGAGCAGGTGCCCGCGATGATCGAGCGCTATCGCGCATCGATCGGTGCCAAGGGCGGAAGTATCCACCGGCTCGAGGACTGGGGCCGGCGCCAGCTGGCCTATCCGATCCAGAAGATCCACAAGGCGCACTACGTGCTCATGAACATCGAGTGCCCCCAAGACACGCTCGAGGAGCTGGAGCACTCGTTCAAGTTCAACGATGCAGTGCTGCGGCATCTGATCGTGAAAATGGACCGCGCCTGGACCACGCCTTCGCCGATGATGAAGGAAGAGAAGGCGAGATCGGTCCTGCAGGGCGAAGGGCGGTCGGCCGAAGCGAGGTTTGAGACCATGCCGGCAGAGGCAGCGCCGGAAGCGAAGGCCGAGGCTTAGGCGCGCCATTGGGCGAAAAGAACGGCGGCGAGGAAAACCGCGTTGTACTGCGCGGCAAGCTGATCGAGCTGGATATCCTGCGCCACACTCCCGGCGGCATCCCGATCCTGAAGTTCCGGATCGAGCATGAGTCGAGCCAGACGGAGGGCGGCACAAGCCGAAAGGTGAGCTGCGAGGTCGGGGGTGTCGCGTTCGACAGGGAAGCGAAGCTTCTTTCATCCGCGCAACTGGGCGGAGCGCTGACGATCACCGGATTCCTCGACCGCAAGGGACGCTCAAGGCACCAGCTGGTGCTGCACGCCACACATATCGAATTCGAGACAGGAAACTAGGAGAATCACATGGCAACATTCGGCAGGGGTCCCGGCGGCAAGGGCAAGGGAAAGGGGAAGTTCGGCAAGAATGCACGCGACCCCAAGAAGGTCAGCGCGCTGTTCAAGCGCCGTAAGTTTTGCCGTTTCACGGTGGAGAAGATCGAGTGGATCGATTACAAGGATGTGGATCTGCTCAAGGACTTCATCAACGAGAACGGCAGGATCATCCCGGCCCGCATCACCGGCACCAAGACCGGCTATCAGCGGCAGCTGTCCGATGCGATCAAGCGCGCGCGCTATCTCGCGCTGCTGCCTTACACCGACCTTCACTGAGGACAGACGGCGATGCAAATCATTCTTCTTGAGAAGGTAGTGAACCTCGGCGGTCTGGGCGACGTCGTCAAGGTCAAGAACGGCTATGCGCGCAATTTCCTGATTCCGCAGGGCAAAGCGAAGCGCGCCACGCCGGTGAATCTGGCCGAGTTCGAGAAAACGCGCGCCGCGCTGGAAAAGGCGCAATCCGAAGCGCTGTCGGCAGCGCAGGAAAAGGGCGCCAAGCTCGACGGCCTCATGGTGCAGGTGTCCCAGAAGGCGGGTGTCGACGGACGGCTATTCGGTTCCGTGACGAGTTACGACATCGTCGCGGCGCTGAAAGGCCAGGGTTTCGACATCGAGCGCTCGATGATCCGGCTGCCACAGGGACCGCTGAAACAGGTTGGCGACCACCCCCTGGCCATAGCATTGCACGCCGACGTGGTCGTGCACATTACCGTTTCGGTGCTCGGCGAGCAGGTGCAGTAAGCGGCGATTCGGTCCGCGATACGGCCGGCACGAAGGCCCCGCGAGGGGCCTTCTTTGTTCGCGGGCCGACACTTGATAGGGGCATCGGGGGACATATATTGGCACTGGTTGCGTCCCGCCGATGGTAGAATTTTCCACGCGGTCCCTGCAGGTATAGACGCCATGTCCCAGCCCCAGCCGCAATCGTTCGGCCCGTCGTTCGAGGATGCGCAACTGCTCGCGCTCAAGATGCCGCCTCATTCAATCGAGGCCGAGCAGTCGGTGCTCGGCGGGCTGATGCTGGACAACACGGCGTTCGAGCGCGTCGGCGACCTTCTTACAGAGCATGACTTCTATCGCGACGATCACCGGCGTATCTGGCGCCATATCGTCAAGCTGATCGAGAAGGGCCGGCCTGCGGACGTGGTGACGGTCGACGAATCCATCAAGTCGAGCGAGGACCGCGACCGGACCGGAGGACTGGCTTATCTGGGCGCTCTCGCACAGAACACGCCTTCGGCGCAGAACATCCGCCGCTACGGCGAGATCGTTCGCGATCGCGCGATCATGCGCAAGCTGGTCGAGGCGGGCGCCGAAATCTCCGATTCGGCGCTCAACCCGGCCGGCAAGGACATCGGGCAGATCCTCGACGAGGCGGAGTCCAAGGTGTTCCAGATTGCCGAATCCGGCACCAGAGGCAGGCAGGGATTCCACGACATCCAGCAGCTGCTCACGCGCGTGATGGAGCGGGTGGAAACGCTCTACCAGCGCGACAACCCTTTGGACATCACGGGCGTGCCGACCGGATACCACGATCTGGACCAGCGCACCTCCGGCCTGCAGGGGGGCGACCTGGTCATCATCGCGGGTCGCCCGAGCATGGGCAAGACCGCGCTCGCGCTGAACATCGCCGAGCATGTTGCGGTGGAGAACCGGCTGCCGGTGGCGGTATTCAGCATGGAGATGTCCGGCACCCAGCTCGCGATGCGGATGCTCGGCTCGATCGGGCACCTGGACCAGCACAAGCTGCGCACCGGGCGGCTCACCGACGAAGACTGGAACCGGCTCACCAATGCGGTGGGCAAGCTGCACGATGCGCCGATTCACATCGACGAGAGCGCTTCCATCAACGCGCTGGAGCTGCGCGCGCGCGCGCGCAGGCTGCACAGGCAGTACGGCAAGCTCGGCCTGATCGTGATCGATTACCTGCAGCTCATGTCCTCCACCAGCGGCAGCGAGGACGAGAACCGCGCCACCCAGATATCGGCCATGTCGCGCTCGCTCAAGGCGCTGGCCAAGGAACTCGACGTTCCGGTGGTCGCGCTGTCGCAGCTCAACCGGGGTCTGGAGCAGCGGCCCAACAAGAGGCCGGTGATGTCGGACCTGCGCGAGTCCGGCGCGATCGAACAGGATGCGGACCTGATCCTGTTCATCTATCGCGACGAGGTCTACAACGACAGTACGCCCGACAAGGGCGTGGCCGAGATCATCATCGGCAAGCAGCGCAACGGCCCGATCGGAACCGTCAGGCTCACATTCCTCGGCGAATACACCCGGTTCGAGAACTACGCACAGCCCGGGTCCTACTGAGATTCCCGGTGAGGCGGCCCGGGCCGCGCGTGAAGGAGGACTGCATCATGGAGCGATTCACCATTTCCCTCGATTCGGCGCTTGCGCTGGAATTCGACGCGCTCATCAAGGCGCGCGGCTACAGCAACCGGTCCGAGGCGGTGCGCGACATGCTGCGCCGTCAGCTCGAGTCGTTCCGCCGCGAGCGCGGTGAGGCCCGAAACTGCGTGGCGAACCTGAGCTACGTCTACAACCATCACGAACGGGAGCTGGCCGAGCGGCTGACGCAGCTGCAGCACGACCACCACAACCTGTCGGTGTCCACGATGCACGCGCACCTGGACCACGAACACTGCATCGAGAGCCTGATCCTGCGGGGGCCGACTGCCGAAGTTCGGAATTTCGCCGATGCGCTGATCGCCGAGCGGGGCGTGCGCCACGGCCAGCTCAACATGGTTTCCGTGGAAATCGAGTCGGACCGCCACGCCCACCCGCACGGCGGCAACGAGGCGTCGCATACCCATCGCCACGAGCACATCAGGCCGAAGAACTGATCGGCCTCATCACCGGGGCCTGACCCGCCGGAACGCCGCAAACAACGCCAGGTCGTAGGCGATCTTGATCACGCCGCAGGCGACCAGTGGCGCCGCCATCGCTCCGGCAGCGAACATCGCCCCGGTGAGGGACGGGCTGATCGCGGAGGCAAGACTGCGCGGCACCGCGGTAAAGCTGGCTGCAGCCGGCCGTTCGGGCGGTGTCACGACCGACATGACGAACGCGCTGCGCGCGGGAACGTCCATCTGGGAAAGCGCGCTGCGCGCGAGCAGCAGCACGAGCGCGACCTCCAGGCTCGGCGCGCACGCCGCGCCGATGAGAAACAGGCTGGACGGAATGTGCGTGTACACCATCGTGTTGACGAGGCCGATACGGCGCGCGATGGCCGGCGCGACGAGCTGCGAAGCGGCGGCAAGGAGGCCGGTCCAGAAGAAGAAGGCACCCGCTGCGGTGAGCGACATGCCGAATGACTGGAACAGCCACAGCGCGAGCAGCGAATTCAGGACGAGGCCGCCGGCGAAGGAATCGACGCTGAACAGGCCCGCCAGCTTCCATACGATGGCGCGTGAAGGGCCCAGGGGCGCGGCGGGCCGGGCGTCTTGCGCGCGCGTGCGCGGCACGCGCAGGTACAGCGCCCAGACGCCGACGCCGATCGCGGCGTAGAGGACGAACATGGCCCGCAGCGCGTCGACCGCTTCAAGTCCGGCCGCGCTCATCAGCCAGTCCGGAACGGCCGCCGCGAGCGCGCCGACGGCGCCGAATATCGACCCGAAGAAGCTGTATCTGGCGAAGACCGTGGTCCGCGACTCGGCGGGCGCCGCCGTGGCGAGCACGGTGTGCTCGAGCGGCAGAAACACGCTTGCGTCTCCGCTGCTCGGGTTGAGCGGCCCCAGGAAAGCGACCAGCAGCAGCGGCCAGAACGACGACAGCATGGCGAATCCGATTCCCGTCAATGCCATCAGGACTGCGGCGCCGAGCAGCAAGCGCCGCATGGATGCGCGGTGGCCCCAGCGGCCGACCGCGAGCGTCGCGAGCGCCGAACCGAAGAGCGCCGCAGTGCCAAACAAGCCTACCTCGAGCTGCCCGTGCCCCAATGCAAGCAGATAGGCGGGCAGCAACACCGCAACGAAGCCGTCGGCGAACGCCCTCAGCGCGCGCGAGGCGAGCAGCAAGCCGGTCATGCGAAGATTCCGTGCGTCCATGAGCGCTCCTTGGCAGAGCTTGGACGCGGAAGGCGTCTTGGGCGGGGGGTCTGCGGCGCCCCCGAAGCGGAAGTCTATTCCGATTGAGCCGACGGCGGTCAGGGCCGAGGCAGATAGGCGCCGTACGGCTAGCGTGAAATCGACGCGGTCGGGACCGCCGTGTGCCGCGCGCCGCGCCACAGCAGATAGCCCGGCACGACCAGGGCCACCAAGGTGATCGCAGAGGCGAATACGCCCGGCAGGACGTTTGCGACACCAACCATGGCGAAGTATGTTCTCCAGCCTTTGCCGAGATTGCGGAACAGATAGCCCGTGATCGCCGCGCCCAGCGCGATAAAGCTGGTGAATACGTTGAAGAAACCCCAGATCGCATCGACGATGTCTAATGCGCCCGTCACCAGCATTCCCGGGTGCAGCACGACCGCGAACGGGATGATGAAGCCCGGTATCGCCATCACGAGGGCTTTCCGGCTGGTGGGCCCCGCAGACGCCTGCGCGATTGCCGCGGCGGCGTAGGAAGCAAGCGCGACCGGCGGCGTCACCATCGACAGTATCGCGAAGTAGAAAATGAAGAAATGCGCGACCAGGGGATCGAGCCCGAGCAGGATCAGCGCGGGCGCCACCAGTACCGCCGCCATGATATAGGCGGACGTGGTCGGCATACCGCAGCCAAGGATCAGCGCGCCCAGCGCCGCGAGCACCAGCATGGCCGGCAGCCAGCCGCCGGAGAGGAGAACCATCACCGAGGTGAACTTGGTGCCCAGACCCGAATAGGCGATGACGGCGACAATGATGCCGGCGACGGCGCATGGCAGCGCGACGTTGATCGTGCGCTCCGCCGCCGCTGCCAGCGCGTTCAGGAGTTGGAGGAACGGCGCGCGCGTCGTCTTGCGCGCAATGCCGCAGACGGCCGCCAGAACCGCGGACTGCACGCTGGCCTGGTCCACCGGATAGCCGATGACGACCTGGTAGCAGAGCCACGCGAGCGGTATCAGCATGTGTCCGCGCTCGCGCAGCGTAACGCCCAGGCGCGGCAGTTCGGACGCGTCGATCGAGCCCAGGAGATTGCTCTTGCGCGCCTGAAGATGGACTGTGATGATCAGCGCGGCGTAGTACAGCACCGCCGGCAGTATCGCAGCGATCGCGATCGTGCTGTAGGGAATTTGCAGCATGTCCGCCATCACGAAAGCGGCCGCCCCCATGACGGGCGGCATCAGTTGTCCGCCGGTGGAGGCCACGGCTTCGACTCCGGCTGCGAAACTCGGGTCATAACCGACGCGTTTCATCAGCGGGATCGTGAATATGCCGGTGCTCATCACGTTGGCGACGGCGCTGCCCGACACGCTGCCCATCATGCCGGAGGCGAGGACCGCCGCCTTGGCCGGTCCGCCGACGCGGCGTCCGGTCAGTCCCATCGCAAGGTCGATGATCATGCGCCCGCCGCCGTAGACGTCGTAGACCGCGGCGAACAGGATGAAGTAGAACACGACCTGCGCCGAAACGCCGGTGGGCACGCCGAACAGGCCTTGCAGCGTCAGGAACTGCATGTCGATGAAGTGGTCGAGTCCGCCGAAGCGATGTCCCATCGCCCCCGGTATGTAAGGTCCTCCAAAATGATAGGCAACGAAAAGCAGGGCCAGCAGGTTGATGCCCAGGCCCAGCATGCGGCGCGAAGCTTCGACGATGAGCAGCAACAGCAGAATGCCGAACACGTAGTCTCCGGTTGCGAGCGGATCAAGTCCGGAGATGCGCTGGTGCATGATCCGGTCCACGGAACTCGCAATATAGACAGCCGGCAGCGCCGCGAGCAGCGCCAGCAGGTAATTCAATCCTCGCATCGCTGGCGTCTTGAGCCTGCCGTGGGTGAGCAGCAAGGTCAGCGCCACCGCGAACGAGACGTGGCCGGCGCGCTGCACCAGCGTGGGAATGGTGGGCCAGATGAAGATCGCCATCTGAAACGCGCTCCACGCCAGCGCGGTGAGCGGCGCCGGCGCGAGGAGGTTGCGCCAGCGCGTCCCGCCCGGCGAGGCGGAGGCCGCGGGGCGGTTCACCGGCGTTCCTGACTGCCCGTTGCGGGCAGGCCAGTCATTACATCACTTCAGCCAGCCGCGTTCGCGGTAGTAGCGAGCGGCACCCGCATGCAGCGGCAGTCCGTTCACTTCTTCGCGCCAGACCCCCTTGGAACAATCGAAACCGGCAAGCGCTTTGTGCGCAGCCTTTAGCTGATCGGTCTTCTCGCAGATGGTCTTGACGATCGTATGGGCAAGATCGTCGGACATCCGGGTGCTCGCGAACAGCGTGGTGGTGGTCCCGGGCAGACGCACGTCCTGGTCCTGCTTCGGGAACGTACCCTTGGGCATTACCGTGATCTGCCAGCCGTAGCGCTTGGTCATTTCCTCGAGTACCGATTGGGGCGGCTGCAGGAAGGTAACCGGATTGTTCTGCGCAATCTCGCTGATCGCAGGATGTCCCGGATTGGCGACCTGTATGAACAGATCGGTGCTGCGGCTTGCGAACCTTCCCTTGATCGCGTCGAAGGACGTGTATTCGTAGTTGCCGCCACGTTGCTTGAGCGCTTCCTCCGCGGCGTTCATCAGCTGAAGCATCTGCTGGCCGCCGACAGAGCCGACGCCGCCGCGCGGCAGCATGGCTACGCGGGTGTTCGGTCTATCCTTTTGCAGGAACTTCTCCAGGCCGGGCCCGATGTCGCGGCCGCCGGCGATGACCGCAAGGTAATACTGGTCCCAGCCGCCTACCAGCGCGCGCAGGTTTTCCATCGGTTTGTCGTAGGAAACCTCGCCTTTGCGTGCCCAATGGCCGACCAGTGCCATGCCGAACGCGAGGTCCGCTTTACCCACGCTCACCAGCCTTGGATTGCCGACGGCGCCGGCGATCGGCGGGGCATCGACTTTGGAGCCAGGCGGCAGCGACTGATGTAACAATTCCGCGAGATTGACGGCGTACACGTACCAGCCCGACCCCTGGGAAAACGACCCTATGGTGAGGTTGACGGGCTGGGCCGCTGCGCCGGCGGCGAAAACCACCGCCGCGAGCGTGACAATGTGCCGGATGAAATGGTGCAGGGTGATGGTCATATCGGCGTTTCTCCTCTTTGACGAGTTAGTCGAACTCAGTTAAGCATAGGGTCCTGCCTGTCGCAAGCGTTATTCGCCACGCGTAAGAGGAAAATATAAGATCCTCTTAACGATCGTGTATCATGGCGGCTGACCTCGAAAGCATGAGCCGCCGCCGTGGAATCCCTGCCCCAGGATCTGTTTGCGCTCAGCCTGATCGTGTTCGTGCTCGGGCTCAAGCACGGCTTCGATGCCGATCACCTCGCCACCATAGACGGCCTGACGCGCTTCAACGCGCTCGCCAATCCGCGGCTGGCGCGCTACTGCGGCGTGCTGTTCTCGCTCGGGCACGGAGCCGTGGTCACCATCATCGCCCTCGCGGTCGGCGCGCTCGCGTTCCACGCCGAAGCTCCGCAATGGCTGCAGGCGTTCGGTGCGTGGGTGTCGATCGCATTTCTCGCCGCTCTCGGGCTGCTCAACATCCACGCGGTGCTGCAGGCGCATCCGGGGCAGGTGGTGCAGCCGCAGGGGATGAAAGGGCGCTTCCTCGGCCACCTCACGCGGGCGGCCAGTCCCGGGCTGGTGGCTCTCGTGGGCGCACTGTTTGCGATTTCATTCGACACGGTGAGCCAGGCCGCGCTGTTCGCGCTGGCCGCCACGCGTTTCGGCGGCTGGCAGCACGCGCTGATGCTGGGGCTGCTGTTCATGCTGGGCATGCTGCTCACAGACGGCATCAACGGCTTGTGGATCTC
>MEQZ01000146.1:27993-37336 GCA_001770425.1 Betaproteobacteria bacterium RIFCSPLOWO2_02_FULL_65_20
GATGAAGTTGTCCCTGCCGGCGGTCGGGGCGTGGAGCGAGGGCAGGGAACTGGTGTTCGGGGCCGGAGTGGTCGTCGTGATCGCCGCGAGTTTCGTTCTGGCGGTGCGGCTGGCGGCGACGCCCATGATCGCGGCGACGGATCAAGCGGTCCTTTGAATCAGATCTTCGCCAAATCGTCGTAGTACGAGATGATGTCGGAGGTGTCCCACTCTCCTCTGCCTTTGGCGATCTCAGAGGCCAGCGCCTGGGCATTCAAGCCGAGCAGCGGCAAAGGACAAGCCAGCTTGGCGCCCACGGCGAGCATCAGCTGCACGTCCTTGTAATGCATGCACAGCGGGCCCTCGGGCGGCACGAAGTGCCGGCTGACCATCCGGTAACCCTTCTGATCCATGCTCTTGGAATAAGCCGCGGATTTCTTGAGTACCTCCAGCGTCTGCAGTTGATCCAATCCGGCTTTTTTCGCCAGCGTAAGCCCCTCGGCAAGCGCCATGCGAGTCAGCGCGAGAACCAGATTGACGACCAGCTTGATCGCCGCACCCGTGCCGTTCTCGCCCATGTAGATCCACTCCCTGGACATCGCGGCAAACACGGGCTCGCACTGCTCGAATATTTCCTTCTTACCGCCCACCATGAAGAGGCTTTCTTTGGCGGCGCACATGGTGCTGGTCCCGCTGATGGTGGAGTCCAGCATTTCAATTCCCTTTTGCCTGAGCTTCGCGGCCAACTCCGCCGATACTGCGGGATCGGCCGTCGACGTATCAAGGACGACGAGTCCCTTTCTCCCGGTTTCGAACAGTCTGAGGGACTCGTTCACCACCTGGCTTACGACCTGCGAATCGGGCAGGGACATGATGATGACGTCCACCTGAGCGGCAATCTGATCGGGAGCACCCGCCGCTTTGCCTCCCGCCTTCACGATGGCCTGCACCTTGGCCGCGTCGGCGTCGTGCACGGTCAGCGCGTAGCCTGCGGAAAGCAGGTGCCGGGCCAAAGAGCCTCCCATCAGTCCCAGCCCGATGTAGCCGATTCTTGGTTTCATTTTCCGCACTCCCGGTCGAGGAATAGATCCGGCATGCTGCTTCATCCATTGGTCACTGCAGTTTCACGCCGGCGTCTTTGACGATCTTCTCCCATTTGACCCGATCGGAGGCGATGAGCGCGGCGAATTCGGCCGGCGATCCGTGCAGAGGCTCCAGCGCCAGCCCAGCGAACCGCTTGCGCATCGCCGGATCGTTGACTGCGTCCTGCACATGGCGGTTGAGCGTGGCGATCACCTCGGAGGGGGTCTTCGCAGGCGCCATGATCGCGAACCAGGTCGCGAACGTGTAGCCCGGCAGGCCGGCTTCGGCCGCGGTGGGGATGTCGGGAAGCGCCGAGAGGCGCTTTTCGGTCGCCGTCGCGAGAATCCGCACGCTGCCGGCACGGACGTAAGGCAGCAGCGGTGCCGCCGCCACCGCGATGAAATGCAGGCGCCCGGTCGCGAGGTCGGCGATCGCGAATGCCACTCCCTTGTAGGGCACGTGCACCATCCGCACGCCGGCGACGCGCCCGAAAGCGTCGCCATAGAGGTGAGTGGTCGTGGCGTTGCCGGGCGAGCCGTAATTGAACTCGCCCGGCTTCGCTTTCGCCAGGGCGATGAACTCGGCGAGCGTATTGGCTTGCAGCGATGCAGGAATCGCGATCACCGGCGGCACGTCGGCGACCAGGGCGACCGGCGCGAGGTCGGTGAAGGGATCGAAACCCATATTCGAATAGAGAAGTGGGTTGATGACGATATTGCCGGAGGTGAGCATCACCAGCGAGTAGCCGTCGGGCGCCGCCTTGGCCACTTGCTCGGTGCCGATGTTGCCTCCGGCGCCGAGCTTGTTCTCGACCACGAACTGCTGGCCGAGTCGCCTGGTCAGCTGCTCCGCGGTGATGCGCGCGAGCAAGTCGGCAATCCCGCCCGGCGGGAACGGGACGATCATGCGCACCGGTCTGGACGGATAAGCCTGTGCGGTGGCGGGACCGGCGGCGAAAAGCATCGATGCGATTAGGGCGATGAGCACTGCGAGTGTGTATCGAACGGGATTCATCTTTCTTACCCTCTCTCGGTCTGCGGGGGTTAGCGGGGCAGGCGGTCCAGGAACAGCAGGAGGCCGCCGAGAATGGCGACGTTGTTGAGCAGGAAATTCTGAAAGAGTTTGCGTAGCATGGGGTCCTTTCTTTCCCAGAAGCGGAGAAAAATGGCGGACGCCGCGATGATGAACACGATCAAGCAGCTGACGCCGATTGCCGGATGCCATCCGGCGAGGACGAGAGCGCAACCAGTGAACAGCAGCACCATGCCGATCCAGAATGCGGCTGCCGGCAAAGGCGTCCCGGCTTCTCGCATACGGTCGATATGGTCCTTGATTTGTTCCCGGGTGAGGTTACACAGGCCGGCGACAATGAAGTAGCCGACCATCAGCAGCCGGCCGGCCGCATCGAGCCATGATCCGCCGGCCGATGGCTGTTGCCAGCCCCAGAGCAGCAGGGCAGCGACGGCCAAAGTCAGAATCAGTTTCTGTTGCATGGTCGCCTCCCAGACCGGACGAGCTGGAACAAGATACTTGCTTCGTTTCAACATCCACCGATATGAATAACCCAAAATCACGCCTGACCGGCGCCGTTCATCGCGTTGAGGATCTTTTCCGAAGGCGGGCCGGCGACCCCCCACTGGTCCAGCCGATTCAGCGGCCGGGCCCAGGCCTGCGGGTTGCCGGGCCGGTGCAGTGCCTCGTCGATCCGCTGCAGTTCGGCCGCATATTCGATGACCAGGCCATCGGGATCGATGAAGTAGGCGAACACGTTGTTCCCGGGGCCGTGACGGCCGACGCCCCACTCGAGCGCATGTCCTGCCTCCTTCATGCGGCCCGCGCCGCGCATCACCGCGTCCCAGTCCGGCATCTCGAAGGCCGCGTGATTGAGCGATACGCTGCCGGCGCGGGCGAAGGCGATGCTGTGGTGGTCCGCGTTGCAGCGCAGGAATTCCATCATCGCAGTCTGATCGCTCAGGCGGAAGTCCAGCGTGTCCAGGAAGAAAGCGGCATCGGCATCGGCGTCGGTGGAGTTCAATACGACGTGACTCAGCTTGCGCGGCCGGTCCGGCGCGTCGGCCGCGTCGGCGTGAACGGCGCCCTCCGACAGGATGCGGAACTCACGGCCTGCCGGGTCGAGAAAAGCAAAACCGTATCCGCCTCCGGGGTCCTCGAGCGGGCCCGGCTCGGCTCGAACCTTGACGCCGCTCGACTCGAGTTCGCCGTGCAACTTGCGAACCGCAAGCGGGCTCGCCGCGGCGAAATCGACGCGGATGAGCGCGGGTGCGGGCCGCTCGCGCAGCACCAGGACGTGATGCTCGGGACCGGTCGCGCGCAGGAAGCAGAACCCCGGCCCTTGCGCCACGGGCCGCAATCCCCAGCATTCGCGGTAGAAAGCGGCCGACAGACGCAAGTCGGTGACGCCAAGCTCGATGCTGCGCAGAGCCGTCACCCGTGCCATCAGTGTTTACGCTCGGCAAAGCTGGACGCGCTCTCGCGCTGGCGCACGACCACGTCCACCACGCAGGGCGCGCCCCCCTCTACCACGCGAAACGCCCGCTCAAGCGCCTGCGGCAGGTCGCCGATGCGGGTCACCGGCCCTTCCGCGGCAACGCCTTGCGCACGCGCCATCGCGGCGTGATCGACGGCCGGCTCGTCGATGCGCTGGCCGACCCAGGCGTTCTCGACCGAACGGCCGCGGCGAGCGGCGATCTTTTCCTGGATCAATTCGTCGTTCAGGTGAGACCGGTTGTTGGCGACGATCACGAGCGCCGGAATGCGGTAATGCGCCGCGGTCCAGAACGCGCTTGCGCCTTGCATGAAATCGCCGTCGCCGATCACGGCCGCCGCGATGCGGTCGCTGCCCATGAGGGCAAGCGCGGCGCCGATCGCGTTACCGGGTCCTGAGCCGACGCCGGCGCCGCCGTCGTAGCCGACATAATCGAGCGGATCGCGGAAGTGATACGCCTCGGGCACCCAGCCGAGCGGCACCCGGGCGAGGCACACCTTGCGCTTGGCCCGGGCCGCATCGAGCGCTGTGCCCAGGCCGCGCGGCGTGATCGGCGCATCGGGATCGGTGGCGAGCGCGATTTTCTCCATGCTCGCGCCGGAGCCCGGTTTGGGCATGCCGTCCCACTTTGCCGGCTTGCCCTTGAGGCGTGCCTCGACGGCGGCGAGCAGCCGCCGCACCACAATATCGGGTTCGGCGAGGATCGGCAGGTCCGCTGTCGGCAGGCTGAAATGATCCATGCTCCAGCCGTTGTGGACGTAGGAGTCCACCGAGCACTGGATCACTTTGGCGCGGATCGGACCGTTGCCGTAGACGAAACGCAGGATGCCGCCGAAATCCATCCAGTCCAGGCCGAGGATCACGTCGGCTTCCTCGGTCGCCTTACGCTGCGGCTCGCGGTAGTGGTAACCGGGAAGCCCCACGTGCAGCGGATGGTCGGTGGGAAAGCCTGCCGCGGTCTTCAGGTCGGTCGTGACCGAGGCGCCCAGCAACTCCGCCAGCCGGATGCGGTTGTTCCAGTCCTCGACCCGGCGCGAGACACGTCCCGCCATGATGATGGGGTTGCGCGCCGCAACCAGCAGATCGGCGGCGCGCTCGATCGCTTCGGCCGACGGCTCGGGGCTGGCGGCATTTCCGAACCGCGCCAAGTCGGGAAATTCGAAGCCTTCGGGCACGGCGGCATCCTGGAGCCCTATGTCGAGACAGATATAGACCGGACCCTTCGGCGCCTGGCGGGTCAGGATGTTGGCACGCAACATCGCCTCCACCATCGCCTGGGGCGAATGCGGCTCGGCGTCCCACTTGGTGAAATGCCGGATGAGCGCGCCCTGGTCCTTCGATGAATGGATCCAGTTGATCCATGGCACCCGGCGGGCCGCATCGGCCGGTCCGCCGGCGCCGAGCATGATCATCGGCACGCGGTCGCACCAGGCGTTGTAGATGCTCATGGTGCCGGCGAGCAGCCCGACGTTGCTGTGCATGATGCATCCCATCGGTTCCTCGGTCACCTTGGCATAGCCCTGGGCGATCGCGACAACCTGGTTCTCGTTCAGACACAGCAGCATTGTCGGGTCGTCGTTACCGAGGTAATTCACCAGGCTGTCATGCAGCGCGCCGAAGCTCGAGCCCGGGTTTTGCGCGATATACCTGACGCCGAACCGACGCAACAGCTCCGCGGCAATATCGCTGGTCCATGCCATGCCGGCATTGTCGCTCGGTGCCGGGCGATCGAAGCTGCTCAATCCGCTCATCGTGATGCTCCTCCTGTTGAGTCCGGCGCGCGAGGGACACGACGGCAGAAACGATGACACGTTTCGATCATAGACCAGAATGACTGCGGACGCGGATTCCGTACGCGGACCCGGAGGAGAATGTGAATCCGGTTCGATGCACGCCCGCGTCGCTCATCGCCGGCGGGGCCTGGCGAGGGCATCGGCGTGCGCTTTTGCGGAGCGCCGGACCGGCTATGCGCTCGCGCCGGTCGCCATCATCAGGCAGGGCAGCGACATTCCTGCAGCCGCCGCGTTGGATTATGTCGCTGCCCGCTCACTCGGTCCGGGCATCGCGCTCGCGCGGACCCGCGGACCGCAGTTTCCGGAAATCCATCGCCGGAATGGCGCTTAGCCCGCTTGCGGCGCGTCTATTCCACCGACACGCCGGACACCTTGATCAGTTCGCCCCAGCGCTGGTGTTCGGCCTTCAGGTAGCCGGTGAACTCCTCCGGCGAGCCGCCGATGACCTGGAACCATCGCTTGTTGATCGACTGCTCGCGGAACACCGGGTCGTTGAGAACCTTGAGCGTATCGGCATTGATGTGCGCGACCAGGTCGCGCGCCATGCCCGGCGGACCCATGAATGCCATCCAGGTCCCGGCGACGTAGCCCGGCACGCCCGATTCGCTCACCGTGGGCAGGTCGGGCAGCTGCGGGATGCGCTGCGCCGTGGTGGCGGCGAGCAGCCTCAGCTTGCCGGCGCGCGCGTGCCCCTCGACCAGCAGCGGCGTGACGACCATCATGCTGATCCGCCCGGACAGCAGGTCGGTGATTCCCGGCGCGGCGCCCTTGTAGGGCACGTGCAGGATGTCGGTGCCGGTGATCTTCTTCAGATAATCGACCGCGATGTGGGCCGAGGAACCGTTGCCGAACGACGCGTAGGAGAGCGTGCCGGGCTTTTGCTTGGCCAGCGCGAGCAGTTCCTGGAAGGTGTTGGCCGGCACCGCGGCATTCACCGCCACCACCCAGGGGAAGCTCACCAGTCCGGTGATCGGCGTGAAGCCGGTGAACCAGTTGTAGGGCAGGTTCTTGTACAGGTGCGGGTTCATGATGAAGGACGAGGCCTCCGACACGAGCAGGGTATAGCCGTCCGGGGCCGCCTTGGACACGTAATCCGAGCCTATGGCTTGATTCGCCCCGCCGCGGTTCTCGATCACCACCGGCTGGCCCCAGGCCTGGCCCAGGCGAACGCCGAGCGACCGGGCAAACGCGTCCGTCGCGCCGCCGGCCGAGGTGGGCACGACGAACTTGACGACCCTGTTCGGAAAATCCTGCGCCGTTGCAAAATACGGCAACGCGACCAATGCGAGGGCTGCAAGCAAGCTTGACGACAGTCTGCGATTCATACGGTTTCCTCCTGGCTGTGGGATGTCCGCTCGTCGGCGCTGTATCGCGGATAGGACACACTACCCAGTCTTGTAGCACGTGCTCAAAGCATAGGCAATATGGTTTGCTCATGGGAACGACAAAAACTTTCCTTCCTGTAGGTGTAGGGTGGCGCGGGACGTGCTTTTCCGCGCTCACATTGAGACAATGGGAACGCGTGGCGCCGCGACACCGGGACGAGCAGAGCACGACCGCCCCCGCGTCGCGGTCGTACGCCGGGGCGCGGAAGTCCGGGATGACTCTTGCGAAATTCGGCAAATCTCGATTTTGATTGGAAGGGACAAACATGAAACGCATATGCATAGACGTCGGCGGAACGTTCACCGACTGTCTGGTGCTGGATGAAAGCGGCACGCTGAATCTGTTCAAGGCGCCGACGACGCCCGGTAATCCCACCGACGGTCTGCTCGACTCGCTGCAGAAGGCCGCGCGCGCCTACAAGCAAACGTTGAGCGAATTCCTGGGCGAAGTCAATCTGCTGATGCAAGGCACGACGCTGGCGACCAACACGCTGCTCACGCGGCGCGGCGCCAAGACCGGTCTGATCACGACGAAGAACTTCCGCGATGTAATCGACCTGCGGCGGGGGATCCGCCCGGTCGGCGTGTCGATGTACAACGTCTTCATCCCTCCGTACGAGCCGTTGGTGCCGCGCTGGCTGCGGCTGGGCGTAGACGAGCGCGTACTGTACGACGGCTCCGTGCTCACGCCTCTCAATGAGCAGGAGGTGAGGCAAGCCGCGCTGGAGCTGAAGGCGCAGGGGTGCGAAACCGTGGCCGTGGGGTTCCTGTACAGCTACCTGTATCCCGCCCATGAAAAGCGCGCAGTCGAGATCATCAAGGAGGTTTTCCCCGAGGCGCACGCAGTCGCCTCGCACGAGATCCTGCCGGTGTGGCGGGAATACGAGCGCTTCACCACCACGGTGGTGAGCGCGTATGTGGAGCCGGTCATCTCCCGTCACCTTACCAACATGGAGAGACGACTGAGGGACGCCGGTTTCAAGGGTTCGGTCCTGATGATCCTGGCCAATGGCATGGTCGGAGCGGTGGACCAGTGCATCGGTCGCGCGGTGACCCTGCTCAACTCGGGCCCTGCCGCCGCGCCCTCCGGAGCGGCGCACCTGGGCAGCGCGATCGGCCTGAACAACGTGGTTTCCATGGACATGGGCGGTACCAGCTTCGATGTGGTCCTGGTCAAGAACGGTGTGATCCCGACCACTTCGGAGAACTGGGTGGGCGATGAGCGCGTGGCGATCAAGATGGTGGATGTGCATACGATCGGCGCCGGCGGCGGCAGCATCGCCTGGATCGACTCGCTGGGGCTGCTGCGGGTGGGCCCGGGGAGCGCGGGCGCCGACCCCGGGCCCGCATGCTACGGCAAGGGCGAGGAGCCCACCACCACGGACGCGGACCTGGTGCTGGGCTACGTCCCTCATGATTACTTCCTCGGCGGCGACATCGCGCTCGATCTGGAAGCTTCGCGACGGGCGATCAAGAAGGTGGCCGATCCGCTGGGCATGAGCGTGGAAGAGGCCGCCCAGTCGATGTTCACCACCATCAACCACGTGATGGCCGATCAGATCACCACCGTGCTCACCAAACGGGGCTACGACGTGCGCGACTTCTCGATGGTGGCCGGCGGCGGCGCGGGTCCGGTGCATGCGGCGGCAATGGCCCAGGTATTGGGCATCCCCACGGTCGTGGTTCCATCGGTGGCGGCGCTGTACAGCGCCTACGGCATGTTCGCGATGGACATCGGGCGCGACTATGCCCGCTCCTACATATCCAGGGCCGACGGCCTGGATCTGGGCAAGGTCAACCGTCTCTACGCGGAGATGGAAGCCGAAGCCTACGCGGCGTTTGCTGGAATGGGGGTCGGCAAGGACGCGGTTACCTTCAGCAGAACGGCCGACATGCGCTATGTCGGCCAGTTCCACGAGGTTGAAGTGGAGATCTCCGGCGATGTCGTGAGCGGCGACGCGGTCCGGGTGATTCTGGAGGCCTTTCATCGGCAACACGAAGCGCTGTTCGAGTTTTCCATGCCGTTCCTGAAAGTGGAGTTTTCGACCTTCCGGCTCAAGGCGAGCTCGCCCAAGGCGCCCTTCACCCTGAAGAAGATCGGCGCCGGCGGCAAGGACGCCGCGGCCGCGCTGAAGCGGCGGCGCAGCTGCATCTTTGCCGGGAAGAAGGTCGACACGCCGATCTACGACGGTGAACAACTCCTGGCCGGCAACGTCATCGCCGGGCCGGCAATCATCGAGGAGCGCACGACCACGGTGCTCATCCCGGGCGGTTTCCGCTGCACGGTGGACGAGCTGAAGAACTACGTGCTGCAGCAGTGAGACTATTGAGAATCGTGAAAGTGAATTACAGCATTTCCCTTCACCCTGGCCCTGTCCCCGTAGGGCGCGGGTTCACCGCGCCATCGATGCCGAGTCCGTTGCTCGGCGCGCTAAAGCCGCGCCCTACAAGGGACGGGGTCAGGGTGGGACATCCGCCGGCGCAGTCATTGATCGGCGTCAGGCATTTTTACGAGCGTCGATAGGAGCAATGACCATGGCAAGCAAGAATGTCGATGTGACCACGCTGAACACCGTGTGGCATTCCCTGCAGAACAC
>MEQZ01000147.1 GCA_001770425.1 Betaproteobacteria bacterium RIFCSPLOWO2_02_FULL_65_20
CATCATCTGGAATTGACCCTGCGACTTTCCGGTCCCGCGCACGTTGATGACGGCCTGGACATACCCGCGGCGCACCAGGAACGCCGGATCCCCCGCCTCGATGTACCCGCGCAGGTTCCCGTATCCGATCGGCCGCAGCGGCGCGGTCTGTATCTCGCAGTTGTATGGGTGGGCGCCCAGTATGACCGGAAACTTTCCCTCGGCCGCCGGCCGGAACAGGTCGCCGGCGAGGACGGTTCCGTCGCGCACGGGAATGCGCATATCCCGTTCTACGATCACTTCATGCTTGCGCTCGGAAGTCCTCCACTTCTGTGTGAACACGATCTCTCCTCGAGTCAGCGCACCAGCTTCGAGCCAAAGAAGCGCGCCGGCAGCCCGCGCACCAGCGGCAGAGAGGCTTCCGCGGCGAAATCCTCGAGCCGCAGTTGCGGGTTGTGCGGCCGGATGCGCTCGAAGGCCGCGCGCGCCTCCGCGTCGGCGGGCGGCGGGATGGTGGCATCGATGATCATCTTGGATCCTGCCCGCTGCCACAGGGGGGTGCCCGGCGCGCCGATCTCCGGCAGGCTCGCGTCCATCGCATGGTTGTGCGTGCCCGGGATGATGACCACGTCGCGCTCCGGATTGACGCGCGTGGTCAGCGCCCACATCAGCTCCGTGTGGTTGAAAATGTCGACGTCGGCATCCACGGCGATCGCGATCTTGGGGTGATGGTATTCGGATGAGAGCGCCGCCATCAGCAGATTTTTCGCTTCGCCGTAGTAACGCTGCGTCATCTGCACCACGACGCCGAAAATGCCGGGAAGCGCCATCACGTTGTGCAGGTTCGGACCGCCGCCCACGTCCTTGAGCCGGCGATAGATGGTGGCGCTCATCGGGATCTTGTGGAACACGCAGCCTTCCATTTCCGAACCGTTCTGCAGGTTCTTGAAGATCGCGTCGTGCCTGCGGGTCATGTGCTGGTATTCGACGATCGGGTTCTTGCCTGTGCCGGTGACGTAGTAGTCCTGGAACTCGGAGAACGGACCTTCCTCCTCGCGGTAGTGGGGCGGAATGTGGCCCTCGAGCACGATCTCCGCGTCGGCCGGAACCTCCAGATCGACGGTATCGCACTTGACCAGGCGCACCGCCTCTCCCAGAAACCCGCCGGCGATCTCGAACTCATCGATGCCATAGGCGGCGGTGGTGGCCGCAGCGGCGTAATAGAGCGGGTGGTGGCCGATGAAGACCGCCACCGGCATCGGTTCGTTGCGCGCCTGGTATTTCAGGTAGTTTTTCCAGCTGTGCCGCGGATAGAGCAGGATGCCCGACTTGTTGGGGCCCTTGATCTGCAGGCGGTGGAAGCTCACGTTGCGCTGGCCGGTGTCCGGGTCCTTGGTCACCACGAGGCCGGAACCGATCACGGGCCCGCCGTCGCGCTGTCCGGCGACGTGCACCGGCAGCTGGGTGAGATCGAATTCGCCTTTCTTGAGCGCTACGTCCTTGACCGGGCCGGTGGCTACCATCACGGTCGGAATTCGCGTGCCCAGTCTTTCGGCCACCAGCGGTATCACCGTTTCTTCGGTGGCGCCGAACGCGAGCGCCGCCAGGCGCACGTTTGCCGGCGCCTGGCCGAGCGCGCGCCATCCATGCGGCAGTTTCTCGAAAAGCAGGGCCTTTTCCCGGCACTGGTACAGCAGCGATCCCATCTGCGTGAGAGGATCGACGGGCTTGTCGACCCGGATCAGCTCGCCGGCAGCTTCCAGTTCGGCGATCCAAGACCGCATGTCCTTCGGCTGTGCGTCGGAACGTGAAGATGAGACCATTGTTGCGCTCCTTTGAACGAGTTCGGCGTCGAAAAATGTCGGACTGCGCGCGGCCTGCGGGGTCTTCCATAATCTGGATCAGCGCGGCGGACCATTGTATTATCAATGAGCGCGCGAAACAAAGGATCCAAGCAGTCGCCCCGGGAGCGCACGAGCGCCGCCGGAGGCGATGCTGAAGGCGTTGCGCGAAGGGCAGGCAGTGATCGCGGACCTCGCCAAGCAGTCCGGGATCATCAAATGATCACGGCGAGGGTCGTCATCGGATAGTGCGACACCGGCCCGCAGAAGGGCGGGAAGGCCTCGTAATCGGCGCGCATTTCGCTGCGCACCGGCGAGGCGAGCGCGGCTGTCAGCGCCGCGGCGCTGTCGAATACGACCTTGTTCCTCAGCATGTAATCCACGCGCGGCCAGGGGAGGGACCCGCACCAGTCGATGCGCGTGCAGACCTCGATTTCGCGGATCCCGGCGAAACGGGCCATCATCGGCGGGTGATGGGTGATGTAGTAATACAGCCACGCGTTCAGGTCGTCGGCGCGGCCTTCGTACGCGACGAGGTAGCTGCACTGAGGCGCGGCGGTACCGAGTGCCGCCTCCGGTACCGGATACGAGCGGCTCAGCATCGCCTGCTGGGTGACGGCAGAGCCTGAAAGACTCGCAAAGGCGTCGGAAGCGGCCAGTGCCTGCAGATGGCCATTGCCGGCCAGGGCCGACTCCAGGTCCTCGATGCGGGAGAAATACAGTTGCGCGGCGAATTGCGGCGGCGGCCCGTCGTTCAGATAAGGATCGGTCGCGCTGTCAGGCTCGTAGATGAGCGCCCTTTGCAGTCCCGGCGTGCGCCCGACAATATCGATAAACCGGTCCTTGTCGGCCGCGTCCACCCGCGTTTCCGGATTTGCCTGGTTGCGGAACGCCAGGAAGAATGAAATGGCCATACGATCCTCGATGCGGGGTCGGCAGGGCGTGATGCGCTGCGCCGACCGCGCGCATATCTTACTTCACCGATCCGGGCCGGGTCCAAGCGCCGACACCCGCCGAGCAGGAATGAGCCGGCACGTTCGGGCTCACGCCGGCCACAAGGGCGGTTCGTCCATCAGCGCGATCTGTTCGCGCAGTTCGAGGATGCGGTCCTGCCAGTAGCGCTGGGTGTTGAACCAGGGGAACGCTGCGGGAAACGCCGGGTCGTCCCAGCGCCGCGCAAGCCAGGCCGAGTAGTGGACCAGGCGCAGCGTGCGCAGCGCCTCGATCAGCGCCAGCTCGCGCGGATCGAAGTCGTGGAAATCCTCGTAGCCCGCGAGCAGGTCGGCGAGCCCGCGCGCCATCGCGGCGCGCTCGCCCGAGAGCAGCATCCACAGGTCCTGCACCGCGGGCCCGGTGCGGCAGTCGTCGAAGTCGACGAAATGGGGTCCTCGCGTTTCGCCGCCCTCGGTCCAGAGCACGTTGCCCGCGTGGCAGTCGCCGTGCAGCCGCAGCGTGCGCACTTTTCCCGCGCGCTCGTAGCAGCGCGCCACGCCCTGCAGCGCCTGCTCGACGACGCTCGACCAGGCATCGAGCAGGTCCGCGGGAATGAAGTGGTGGGCGAGCAGCCAGTCGCGCGGCTCGGTGCCGAAGCTGGCGATGTCCAGCGCGGGCCGCTCGACGAACGGCCGCAGCGCGCCGACGGCGTGGATGCGACCGATGAAGCGGCCCATCCATTCGAGGGTATCGCGGTCGTCGAGTTCCGGGGTGCGGCCGCCGCGCCGGGGATACACGGCAAAGCGAAAGCCGCCGTAGGCGTTCAGCGTCTTTGCGCCTTCGAGCAGCAGCGGCGCGACCACCGGGATTTCGCGCTCGGCGAGTTCGATCGCGAACGCGTGTTCCTCCAGGATCTGCGCATCCGTCCAGCGTGCCGGGCGATAGAACTTCGCGACCACCGACGCGTTCGGGGAGGGCGGCGAACCGTCCGCCGCGGCTTCCTCCAGCCAGACCTGATAGACCCGGTTCTCGTAGCTGTTCAGCGCGAGCAGCCGGCCGTCGCCGCGAACACCGGCGCTCTGCAGCGCATCGAGCACGCAGTCGGGCGTCAGGCCCGAATAGGGCGTGAGCCCGGCATCGGGCGTGGGCGGAGGAGTTTGCATGACCGTGCCATTGTACGGCGTGCGGTATGCGGGGTGAGCCGTGGGAGGCAAAAGGCCCGAAGAACCGCGCGGACAGGGCGTCTACGGGCATTGCGCCGTCGAAGTCGAGGCGCCGTGAGTGCTCGGGCTGACTGGCAGAACGCCACTTGCCGCGGGATTGATACTATCAACTTGCTCAAGAAAATACCGCAGGGCCGGTGGATTGATGGGCGACGTTCTGCATCTTGTTGGCGTAGTCGCGGCCCGACGTCGGCGGGGGGAGGGGCTTACCGTCCGGCGCGCGACTGCGCAGCTTGACCAAGGTGCGGCGCTTCCGGCCCGTCCGCAGCTACAAGTTAGATTTCTGTTCACCTTCAATACGCTGAAGGAATGATTGAAGTAGCCGTCTGCCGTGAATGACCGCAGCAACCAGAATCTGCTCTGTTTCGATGCGGTAGATGATGCGATAGCTATAGACGAAACGCTCTCGAATCGACGGGTTTCCAATCTCGGGGACAATGCGACCAATTTCTGGAAAATCGGGAATCGTCTCTGCAGTCTGAACTATCTTTGAGGCGACCGCCTTGGCATACCATTGCGAATCCCGTTCAATATACGACGCAATCGCCTCGATGTCCTCAATGGCTTCCGGCGACCAAGCTAGGCGGAGAGCCATTTGCCAAGGCGCGTCTTGGCGTCCTCGTGGGAAACGACGCCTTCCGTAGCCGCACGCTCCAGTCCACGATTGACCTTTTCAAGGACGTACAAATGGTACTGAATGTCCTCGAAGCTACTGCTCTCCGGTAACGCCTCAAGCATTGCTGCAACTTCCTCTTTTGGGGTGCTCATTCAGCCTCCAATCAATTTGTCAATGTTACCACCGGCTCGATTACCAGAAATCTAACGAGGCTGTAGAAAAAGCCCCTGCTTCCGAAACTTCACAGTTTTCGGGGGGTACGTTTACCCCTACCGAGGTCCTGATCGTTGAACACGGCGCGTTCTGAGAGGCCGATTTCTTCATGATCGTCGCGAGATTTGAGGTTGGGACTTTTTCTACAGCCTCAACGCGCGGTTAGGCGTTGCTCCCGATATGTAGACCGGGCTAGGTTCTTGCGCCGCCATAGCCTGGGCGCTTGCTGTCGTGCTTGACGACCAAGACCGTTATTTCGTCCGAGGTGGCGCGGTAGATCACGGTCTACGGGAAGACGCTCATTGCGAAGCCGCGGCGACCCTTTGAGCGCGGGGATCCGATGTTTGGGTGCTCG
>MEQZ01000148.1:0-6851 GCA_001770425.1 Betaproteobacteria bacterium RIFCSPLOWO2_02_FULL_65_20
CCTGTTCTTCGCTTTCATCTACAACGCCCTCGGGGTGCCGATCGCCGCAGGTGTGCTCTATCCGTTCTTCGGCCTGCTGCTCTCGCCCATGATCGCCGCTGCCGCGATGAGTTTCAGCTCGGTGTCGGTGGTGACCAACGCGCTGCGGCTCAACCGCGTGCGCCTGTGACGGGGGATATTGTCCTGCCTTCCGGCCGAATATAAGGTAAGTTCGGACTTCATGGCGGCCGGTAGCGGGGACAATTTTCGGACGGGAGGCTCGATATGTGGGGTGGAACGGGCGGTTACGGCCATATGTGGGACGGCGGTTGGCTCGGAATGGGCATCGGCATGATTGGCATGCTGCTGTTCTGGGGTCTGATCATCCTCGGCATCGCGGTGCTGGTGAAGTGGCTTGCGGGCGCGCAGGCCGCGGGCGTGGCGCCGCCGGCGAAATCCGCACTGGATATCGTGAAGGAGCGCTACGCGCGAGGCGAGATCGACAAGGAGGAGTTCGAGCAGAAGAAGCGCGATCTTTCCTCCTGAGGCGGGCCGGCTGGCCGCTCACGGTGGGCCCGCGGGCCGTCCAGACTTCGCCGCCGGATTGTTTCTCCTCTGCGTCAGCGTTAGGCAACGATGGTGCGCCAGACGCCGCCCGTCTGCAAACCAAACGGAGCGTTGAGTTATGAAAGCGCGGATGATATCTATCACCTGCCTGTGGACCCTGCTTGTCCTGGTCCTGGCCGCCTGCGGGGAGCCCGTCAGCCCGGCGGCAACCGCCGCTTCGATCGGCCTGCCAGTTCCACTCAAGAACGCCGCTGGCTTCATCGACCTGAGTGTCGAACAGCTTGCCAAGAGCATGAGGAGCAAGAATTTCACCCTGGTTAACGTGCACGTTCCGGATCCGGAGAACCTGCCCAATACGGATTTGTCCGTTCCCTTCGATCAAATCACAGGCCACCTGGACAGGCTGCCCGGCAAAGATGCGCCCATCGTCCTCTATTGCCGCAGCGGCGGCATGAGCACCCAGGCCGCGGCGGCGCTTGCTGCCGCGGGGTACACGAAGATCTACGAGTTGGACGGCGGCTTCAATGCCTGGAAAGCTGCGGGACACGATCTAGTGAAAAAGTAGTTCGTTGCGACGGCAGCGGGATGTCCTGTTGATCCGGCACAAGAATCTGATTGCAACGCGCCGGCGGGCAGCACCCGACCGAACCGGACAATTTGACCCGGTGCCCGTGATCCGCCCAGGCAAAAAAGCCGAACCCGAACCATGACGTTACTTATCCACAAACTCTGTGGATAATCTGTGCTAAAACGGCCCATTCAAAATGGAAATCCAAGGTATCGAGAACCGATGCGAATCGGAGTGCACATTTATTGGGCAATCGGCGTCCGCCGATGCCGCAATGGCCGGTCGTTCCGGTGGCGCTCGGGGCGAGAGTGCGCAGAGACAACGGGGCGAACGGAAAGGGCCTTAAGTGAATCACGACCGCAATCAAGCATGATGATGAGCACAGGTCTTGTTCTTGCCAGGGAGTCCATGGCTGCCGTTTTGGCGGCCACGGACCTTGCCGCGGCGGCCTCCCGGGCCCCCGCTGCAGCACTGACCAAAGGGGTTTAGGGGGCCATGAGCGCCATATTGCTGTCGCTTGCGACATTCTTTTCGACCTTTGCCGGCGGGCTGTTCGCGTTCAAGTTTCGCGACCGGCTGCACCTGATTCTCAGCTTTACAGCCGGTGTGCTCCTCGGCGTGGTGAGTTTTGAGATATTGCCCGAGATTTTCGAACTGTCCCGCGAACAGGGGATCGATGCCACCGGGGCAATGATCGCATTGGTTGTCGGCTTTCTCCTGTTTCACAGCCTCGAGAAATTCGTATTGGTCCACCATGTTCACGAAGCCGATTACGCCGCGCACCACCACCCGCGCGTGGGTGTCCTCTCGGCCCTGGCCCTGGTCGGTCACAGCTTCATGGACGGCGTCGGGATCGGTCTGGCGTTTCAGGTTTCGAATGCCGTCGGCATTGTCGTAGCCGTCGCCGTGATCGCGCACGACTTCTGCGACGGCCTCAACACGGTCAGCCTGATGCTCGTTCATCACAACACGACTCGCCGTTCGTTTTGGATGCTGGCGTTGGATGCGGCTGCCCCGGTTCTGGGCGCGGCCTCCACGCTGTTCTTTCGGCTTCCCGCCGCCATGCTGATGCTCTATCTGGGATTCTTCGCCGGGTTCCTGTTGTACATCGGGGTCTCCGACATTCTTCCCGAGGCACATTCGCAGAACCGCCCGGGCATTGCCGGCAGCCTCATCGGGCTCACGTGTCTGGGGGCGGCGTTTATCTTCGTCGTTGCGCGCATGGCGCGATAGCGCGATAACGCGGAAATTTGTTTGTGCCCGGCAGGATCGCTGGGTAGGGCCGGGTCGTGAGACTATCCGGCGCCAAGGCAGATTGAGCAGGAAGAGAGGAGAAGCGGATGTCAGCGGTCATAGACGTACACACCCACATGCTGAGCAAGGAATGGCTCGCGCTGCTCGAAAAGCACGGCAAGCCGCGCTACACGATCAAGGCTGGGGCGGGCGGGCAGCGCCTGATCCACTTCGACGGCGCGCCGTTCATGACGCCGGTGCCCAACATGTTCGACTGGGAGGCCCGCATCGACAACATGAGCAAGGCGCGGGTCGATGTCGCCGTCGTGTCGCTGACCTGCCCGAGCGTGTATTGGGGCGGGGAGAAGGTGAGCACCCAGGCCGCCCGGCACATGAACGACGAGTTCGCGCGCGCGCAGAAGGCCTGGCCCAAGCGCATCCGCTGGTTCGCCTCGCTGCCCTGGCAGTATCCCGAGGCGGCGCTGCAGGAACTCAAGCGCGCCACCAAGGCAGGCGCGGTGGGCGTGATGGTGATCGCGAACGTGAGCGGCCGGCACCTCACCGATCCGCTGTTCGATCCGATCTGGAAGGCGATCGACCAGGCCCGGCTGCCGGTGCTGGTGCATCCGGGCTCGCCCCCGGGGTCGAAGGAACTCGGGATGGAGCAGTTCCAGCTCGCCGCGCCGATCGGCTTTGCGTTCGACACCACGCTCGCCGTGAGCCGGATGATCCTCAGCGGTTTCTTCGATCGCCATACGAAACTCAAGATCATCGCCGCCCACGCCGGCGGCGCGCTGCCGTTTCTCGCCGGACGCCTGGACATCTGCTGGGAGAACATGCCCGCCGCGCGCGCGAAAACGGCGGAAAAGCCCAGCAATTACCTGCGCCAGGTCTACTGTGACGCGGTCGTGTTCCGGCAGGACGCGCTCGACATGGCGGTGTCGGTATTCGGCACCGACAATGTGATGTACGGTTCGGACTATCCGCACAACATCGGCGACATGAAAGGGTGTCTGTCGCGGGTGGATGCCTTGCCCGGCGATGTCCGGGAAAAGGTCCGCGGCGGCAATGCCGAGCGGATTTTCCGGCTATGAGTGCCGGATCCAGTCCACGAGGACGCCCCCCGAGCCGTGGCCCGAGCCCGGGTGGGGGAACTAAGGTGTCGCCAGTTGATCTGAATCAAGGGGCATAATGGTGTCCCGACTAGGCTGATGGCAGCCAAAAGAGAAGGATTCGCGCAGGCAGGCTGTACCTGTTGATATGTCGCTGACATGAAACCGTTTCGCATACGCTATCTGTTGATTTTTGCTGCGGCGATGTTTTTCGCGAACAATGCCGTGGCGTCTGCGCGCGCATGTATGGTGGAATTGGCCGCGCAGGAGCACACCGCGATTCAGGTTCTCGATTCTAGCGGTGATGAGTATCAGTGCCCCGAAGCGGATAGCGCAGCGGATTGCCTTGTGCACTGCACTCAGAGCTACACGATCGAGCAACAGAATTTATCCTTCCATGTGCCCGCGTTTGCAATCGCCCCCCCCCTTGCGCTGCATCGCGTCTGGTTCCAGATCGAGCCGAGACGGTTTGTCATTGCCTCGGCAATGCCAGTCGGCGGCCCTCCGCTGACGATACTGTTCCGCAATCTTCGTAATTGAAATTGCCATCGAGTCGCGCAGCGCCGGCTGATTCGGCTGCCCGCGCGGCTCCCGCGTCAGCCCACTGACGCGGTTCCGTGGCGAATCCTGTTTCGATTCAAGTCGGGCATGAGGTTGCGCGCCGCCGCGGCTGCGCCGGACCCGGCCCGTTGGGTTGGCAAATTTACGAAAGGTGAGTGCGATATGAACCCGTCGATGCGATCCAGACTCCTCAGGCAGGGAGTGATACTGCTGTTCAGCGCTTCTTCCGCATCCGTGGCCCTCGCGGCCGAAAAGGACAAGGTCGATGTCTACAAGAGCCCCGCCTGCGGATGCTGCAGCCAGTGGGTGGACCACATGAAGCAAAGCGGCTTTGCCGTCGAGATCCACAACGTGCGTAACGTGACGCCGTTCCGGGAACGCTACGGCGTGCCGGAATCGATGGCGTCCTGTCATACGGCGATGGTGGGCGGTTACGCGATTGAAGGGCACGTGCCAGCCGCCGACATCAAGCGATTGCTGCGCGAGAAACCGAAAGCCACGGGCATAGCCGTTCCCGGCATGGTCATTGGCTCGCCGGGGATGGAGCAGGGTAGTACCAAGGAGCCGTACAACGTGGTGCTGTTCAATGCGAACGGGCGAACCAGAGTGTTCTCCGCGCATTGATGCGACTGCAGCGAGGCGCGGGTAGAAGCGATGGAAAGGCGACCCCCTTCCACCACCTGTAAAATCAGACAAATAGATTCGACGAGGAAATGACATGAGCAAGTCCGCAACGATCAATTCAGGTACACCGATGAGTAAGAAAGCGAAACAGACAGCGGCCAGATCGCGATTTTCCACGACCACGAAAGTCATCGTCGGCGCGTGCGTCGCGGTTCTGGTCCTTGGCGGCCTGATCATTGCCGCCATGCCGGAGCCGGGCGCGAATAAACCGGCGACCGTCGCATCCCGCTCAACCGCTCCGGCAAGTTCAACCGGCGCGCTGAGGGCGCGTGAAACGAGCTTCAATTTCGGTTCGATTTCCATGGCTGCCGGAAAGGTCACCCATCGTTACCGGTTCAGGAACGCGGGCACCGAGCCGATAGTCCTCGGCAAGATGTACACCTCCTGCATGTGCACGACCGCCGCGCTGGTCAAGAGCAGCGGGAGGAAATTCGCTCCGGTTGGCATGCCCGGCCATACCCCCATACCCACGCTGAACGAGACGATGCAGCCAAACGAGGAGGCCATGGTCGAGGTGGTGTTCGATCCGGCCGCTCATGGGCCCGCCGGAATCGGCCCGACGGACCGGGTCGTGACCATAGAAAACAGCGCCGGGCAGCCGCTCGAGCTCGCCTTTAGGGCCAACGTTACCCCGTAACCCCTATGACCAAAAAACTCGTATTCCTCGTCGCGGGCACCCTGCTTCTGTTCGGGCTGGTCTATGTCTTTCGGCTCGAGAACATCGGCACCACCGCGCTGTGGAATATGAGTGACGGCGGGAAATGGCTGTTGCCGCTTATCGCCGTGGCTGCGCTCATCGACAGCATCAATCCGTGCGCGTTTTCGATCCTCCTATTGACCATCGCGTTCCTGCTGAGCCTCGGAAAGGTTCGATCGAGCGTACTGGCCATAGGCAGCGCCTATATCCTGGGTATATTCATCGTCTATCTGGTGATCGGCCTGGGCCTGTTGCAGACCCTGCACATCTTTGACACGCCGCATTTCATGGCCAAGGTGGGTGCGTCACTGCTGATCGTGCTCGGGCTGATCAACATAACCAAGGAGTTCGTTCCCGCCTTCCCGATAAGACTGGGCATACCGCACGCCGCGCACCAGAAGATCGCGGTGTTGATGGAAAAGGCGTCGGTGCCCACCGCGGTGGTGCTCGGCGGACTGGTCGGCTTGTGCGAATTTCCCTGCACCGGCGGGCCGTATCTGATGGTGCTCGGCCTGCTGCACGATCACGCGACCTATTTCAACGGCGTCGGGTACCTGATCCTGTACAACCTCATCTTCGTCCTGCCGCTGGTTCTCATCCTGCTTATTGCCAGTGACAAGACGCTGTTGGGCAAGGTGCAGGCGTGGCAGCAGGGCGAAAGGAAGGTGATGCGCTGGGGCGGCGGCGTAGCCATGGTCACCCTCGGCCTGGTCATTTTCGCGGTTTAGCGCGCATGACCGCGATTCTTGCCACGATCGTGTCGATTCTCGCCATTGCCGGTGCGGCGTGGGCTGCAAAGAAGCTGCTGCGCGTCCCGGTCTGCCCGATCTGCCTCGGTGTCGGGGGCACCTGGCTGTGGATGCTGATCGGGCGCTCTCTGGGTTATGCGGTCGACGCGACGATGCTTTCGATACTCCTGGGCGGGTCGGTGGCCGGGATCGCGTACCTGGTTGAGAAGCGCCTGCCGCTGGGGCGCTCACCGATGCTGTGGAAGACGCTTTTCATCCCGGCCGGGTTCGTCGCCGCGTATGGACTTGCCGCGTCGCAGTGGATCTTGTTTGCGGTGATGGGCGTTGCACTCGTTTTGCTCACGGCATTTTTCCTTGTTCCGCCGGCTACCTCGGGGAAACCAAGCGAAACGGTCGAAGAGCTGAAAAAGAAAATGCAGCAGTGTTGCTGAAAAAGGCGAATGTATGACTGAAGACATCATCGCAAATGATGCGCGCGCGCCGGGAAACCGTCCCCGGCTGGCAGGGTACATACCACTCCTCGTGTTTTTTGTAATGGTGGTGTTCTTCGCTATCGGTCTCACCTTGAACCCAAGGGACGTTCCCTCGCCGCTCATCGGCAAGCCGGTGCCTGAGTTCAGCCTGCCGCCGGTCAAGGGACGCACGCTGGGACTCGCGAGCGCCGACCTCCGCGGCCAGGTGTCGCTGGTCAACGTGTTCGC
>MEQZ01000148.1:6869-8263 GCA_001770425.1 Betaproteobacteria bacterium RIFCSPLOWO2_02_FULL_65_20
GTTCGCCTCATGGTGCGTTGCCTGTCGCGAAGAGCACCCGATTCTGATGGAACTGGGGAGAAAGGGCACGGTGGCGATCCACGGACTCAACTACAAGGACAAACCCGACGATGCGCAGGCCTGGCTGGACCAGCTGGGCGATCCGTACACACGCACCGGGGCGGACATTTCCGGTCGGGTGGCGATTGACTGGGGGGTCTACGGCGTGCCCGAGACCTTTGTGATCGACCGCGACGGCCGTATTGCCCATAAGCATATCGGCGCGATAACGCCGGAGGCGCTGCGTAAGACCATCATGCCGATCATCGACAAGCTGCAGAAATCCTAGTCGCAAGTTCCATTGCAGGATGCGACGCCAATCTTTCATGGTCCCGGAATCCGGCGCTCGCCAGAACGTCAATCGTGCATGACTGAAATATCCGCAATCGCAGTTCTGACGGCGTTCGGCGGGGGAGTCATATCGTTTCTGTCCCCGTGCGTGCTGCCCCTGGTTCCAGGCTACATGTCATATGTAGCCGGCGACACACTTGCCCACGCCGATCACGCGGACGATCGCGCGCGACGTCTCGCGGTCTTCGGTTTGAGTCTGTGCTTCGTGGCCGGATTCTCGACGGTATTCATCGCGCTCGGCGCAAGCGCATCCGCGCTCGGGCAACTGCTGCTGCGCTACCAGTACGAAGCGAACATCGTCGGTGGCGTCATCGTGATCCTGTTCGGCCTGTTCATGATCGGGATGGTGAAGCTGCCCTGGCTGCAACACGACCTGCGCTTTCACGGCGATATCAAAGGGGGACGCGCGCTTGGAGCGTATCTGATCGGACTGGCGTTTGCGTTCGGCTGGAGCCCATGCATCGGACCGGTGCTGGGCGTGATTCTTACCATGAGCGCGGCCGCGGCCACGGTTTCCAATGGCATTGCCCTGCTCGGCGCCTACTCGCTCGGGCTGGGGATTCCTTTTGTCGCCACCGCACTATTCACGGGCGCGCTGCTGAAACGGCTGAAATCGATGCGGCGTATCGGGCACTGGCTGCAGATCGGTGCGGGCGTCGCGATGATTCTCATGGGCATTGCCATGATTACCGGCATGCTTACGGCGTTTGCCTTCTGGCTGCTCAAAACATTTCCGGCGTTCGCGGCCATCGGATAGATGGCCGGCTCGGAAGCCACCAAGCGCCCAGCCCACGGCCGGCTGAACGCGTCCGACCTCGCCCGGCGCGCCCGGCGACATTGCGATTCTTCCGAAGTAAGTATTCAAGGCTTCGGTGGAAGTCCGTCGCAGGGGAACGATTTTGTACCGTTGTGTATCAACACCCGAATTGCGCGACCGGAGCGTACAACATGCACACGGGAAATATACATTCGCGTGCTGAAATGGGAACCGATGCGGCTGGATG
>MEQZ01000149.1 GCA_001770425.1 Betaproteobacteria bacterium RIFCSPLOWO2_02_FULL_65_20
TGCGCGCGCTGCGCCGGCAACTTCAGGACGGTGCGCCGGGCGAAGCCGCCGGCGCCGGCGACCAGATTCCGCCGCATTACTGACTGTGGGCTTTCAATGCCGCCGCAGCCATCCGGCAGCCGGGCCGGATGGCCGGCCGGGGCGTCTTTTTTTGACTTGTCCGAGCCCCACGGGCGTGCTTTAATTGTCCGGAGCGTGCCGCCGATTCTACCTATACCAGGGAGGTAGTCATGAATCTGAAGAAATTCTTCGTTGCAGTCCTGCTGACCGCCGTCGGCGGCTTCGGATCGGCGCATGCGCAAACGCTGCCATGCATCGGTTCCCAAACGCCAGTGGTGGTCGGGTACGCAACGGGAAGCGTCTCGCTGAGCTACCAGTTATGTCCAACTACTCCGAACTACTCGTCGTTCTACTGGGACGGCACGATGACCTACAGCAACGTCAGCTTCGACGGCTCGTTCAGCGTCAACGGCTCGATGAGCATTCGCCTTGATTTCGCGAACAACGCCATGAGTTCGATCGCCTTCAACGGCGGGCCGCTGACTTACACGATCGGCGGGCAGCCCCACACCGTTACGTTCAACAACCTGGCCTATTCGCTGAACAGCGCCTTCCAGGTGGGGGCCCCAACCGGTTCGCTGACCGTCGATAGCGTGGTCTATCCCGCAGACACCGCCTATTTCGCGTACCTGTTCCGCTGAACGGCGGCCTGCACACATCCGCGGAAGCGGCGGCGTCTGTGGGCGCAGCGCGCCCGGGCGGAAACGCGGCCGCCGGTGAACGGCTATTTCTTGCCTTCGATCCGCCCGATGCGGCGCACGGCTGCGGCGAGCATCTTTGCATCGCGGTCCCAGAACGCCTGGAACTCAGGCGCGTCGAGATAGCTGATCGGAGTCGCGATCTTCGCCATCGCTCCCCTGAAGTCCGGATCCTCCACTGCCGATCGCACGGTATTGCGCAGCACCGCCATGACGGCCGGCGGTGTGGCTGACGGCGCGAACAGGCCCGACCAGATGTAAAACTCTGCGTCGTAGCCGAGTTCCTTGAACGTCGGCACGTCCGGCAGCGCTTGGAGGCGTTTCTCGCCCCAGCTTCCGAGCGCTCTCATCCGTCCGCCCCTGACCTGTCCGATGACCGCCGAGGGTCCGGAGGCAAGCGCTTCGATCTGCCCGCCGAGTAGCGCAGTGATCGCGGGGCCCACCCCGGTGTAGGGTATGTGCCACAGCTTGATGTCGGCAGCGTGGGCGAAGATCTCCATGGCCAGCTGGTTCACGCTGTAGATTCCCGAAGAGCCGTAGTTGATCTTCGCCGGGCGCTTTTTCGCGTCGTCGATGAAATCCTGCGCCGTTTTCCACGGCGCATCGGCGCGCACCACCAGCACGGCCGGATCCGCGGAGATGAGCGCGATCGGCGCGAGCTGACTCATTTCGTAGGGAGGCTTGCGATCGAACAGCCGCTCCGCCTCGGGGGTGATCGAAATAAAAGAGAGTGCCAGCAGCGTGGTGTAGCCATCGGGTTTGGCATTGGCGACCGCCGTGGTGCCGATGGCGCCGGTGGCGCCTACCTTGTTCTCCACCAGGACGCGCTGCTTCAGCGTTTTTTCCATTGCAAAGGCAAGGGGCCGGGCGATCAGGTCGGCAACGCCGCCCGGAGGAAGCCCGACCACGATCGAGATCGGCCGGCTCGGGTAGGTGTCCTGGGCGTGGAGCGCGGCGGAAAACAAGAACAGAACGGCGGCGAAAAGATAGCGGGTCATCGATGTTCTCCTATTGCTTGCGGTTCCACGTGTTCACGGTTCCTGCCCGGCACGGGAGGCAGACCTGCAGGGATCCGTCGCATTCCAGGCGCGCGGGCAGCCATGGCCAGAGACGGGGGGGACTTCGTGCTCGGATGCTGCGCTTACTTCTTCACCTCGACCTTGCCGATGGCCTTGACCACGTCGGCCATTTTTCTCGCGTCCTTGTCGACGAACTGCTTGAATTCAGGCGCATCGAGATAGAAGATGGGCTGTCCGGCGGTGTCCATGGACCGCTTGAACTGCGGGTCATTGACGACGAGTTTCACCGCGTCACGCAATTGCCGGACGATCGGGTCGGGGGTGCCCGCGGGCGCGAAAAGGCCGGCCCAGATGTAGAACTCGGCATCGACACCGAGTTCTTTCAGAGTGGCGACCTCGGGCAGGACCGGATGGCGCTTGGCGCCCCAGGTGGCGAGCGCCCGCAGCTTGCCGGCCTTGATGTGCGGAACCACCGGCCCCGGCCCGGAGGCGAGCACCTCCACCTGACCCCCCAGCAGCGCGGTGACCGCCGGTGCGCCGCCCTGGTACGGGATGTGGAAAAGATTGATGCCGGCGGCCAGGGTGAACATGGCCATGGGCGTATGCAGCGCGCCGTAGTAGCCCGACGAGGAATAGTTGATTTTTCCAGGATTGGCCCTGGCTGCGGCGATCAGGTCCTTGACTGACTTGTACGGGCTTTCGCTGCGCACGACGAGGAACGTCGGGTCCGCCGAAATGAGAGCGATCGGCATCAGCTGGCTGAGTTCGTAGGTCGGCGGCCTGTCGTTCACCTTGTCGGCCTCGGGGAGGATGGTCACGCTGGAGAGCGCCATCAGCAGCGTATAGCCGTCGGGCCTCGCTTTGGCCACGAACGCATTGCCGATGCCGCCGCCGGCGCCGGCCTTGTTTTCCACGATCACTCTCTGCTTGAGGATGCCTTCGAGTGAAATCGCCGTGGGCCGCGCCGTCAGGTCGGCTACGCCGCCCGGCGGGAAGGCGACCACCATGGTGATCGGTCTGGCAGCCGGGTAGGCTTCCTGGCCGTAGGCGAGGCCGGCGGCCAGCGCACCGACCAGCGAAACCAACACGGGGCCCAGAGTGGTCCAGGGTTTCATGCATGCTCTCCTTTCAATTGAACGGCGTAATTGTAGCCTCTGAGGCGGCGCGGCTGATCAACCCCGGGGAAAATCTTTCTCCCCGGGGTTGCGATGAACGCTCACCGGGCTCTTTCAGCTCGTGCGTGCGTAGTTGATTTCGGTTTGCACGTTGAGCACTGCCTGGCGCTTCTCGACGCGCATAGTGTGGAGCGCCCGCTGCAGAGCGGCGGGCAGTTCTGCCGGGTCGGTCACGCACTCGCCGTAGCCGCCGCTCGCTTGAACGATCTTCTCGTAATCGGGCGAGGGCTCCAGGCAGGACAGGGGCGGCTGTTCGGATTGCTCGGCATAGCCGCGCGGATAGAGGGACATGGTGGAGCGGTGCACCGAACCCCAGCGGCGATTGTTGAAAATCACGAACAGCACCGGCAGGCCGGCCGCACGGCTGACGAAATGCGCGGGCGTGGGATTGCCGAACATGTAGGCGCCGTCGCCCACCGCCGCGATCACCGTCTGGTCCGGCCTGGCCAGCTTGAACCCCAGCGCAGCGCCCATTGCCCAGCCCAGGCCGCCAGCGGGGCTGTGCGAAAAATAGTTGCCCGGTTTGATCTGCAGCAGTTCTTCCAGCACCAGCGGATACTCGTTGAGCAGCACCGTATCGGCGTCGCACAGGTCGTCGATGCAACGGGTCACCCACTTGGCGCTCATGGCGGCGGGCGCCTGCGTCATTTTGGGCGCGGTGAGTCCGCTCGCGCGGCGAAATTCCGCCACCGTCCTGCGCCGAGCGCCGATGCGCGCCGTGAACTCGGAGTCCGGCTTCTGCAAAATCAGATCGATCTGCGCGAGCGCGCCACTCACCTCGCCAGTGATGGCCAGATCGGCGCGAAAGCCGCGGATGGGATAGCGCGCATAGAGCGGGTCGACGCCCAGATGCACCACCTTGCAGGCTGCGTCCGGCGCCACCTGGTCGGGTATCCATGGCACGTCGGATTCGAGCACCAGCACCAGATCGGCGACGGGCAACAGCGGCGCGGCGTCGAACCCGCAGTGCATGTCGTGCGTGAGGGGCAGGCACAGGTGGCGTGGCCGGTATTGCACCACCGGGACTGCCAACCGCTGCGCCAGCGCGCACAGCGCCTCGGCTGCCGCGGCCTTGCGTCCGGCACTGGAGGTGATGATGAGCGGTGCACGCGCCGCGCGCAGCCAGGCGGCGAGTTGCGCCAGCGCCGTGGCATCGGCCTGCGGCGGGGTCGCGGCGGCGATGCTGGTACGTGCGCGGGAGGTGTGTCCGTCACACGCGGCGGCGAGCACTTCGCGCGGCAGGGTCAGGTACACCGGCCCCTGCGGCTCGCTCGTCGCCAGGGCCAGCGCGCGGTCAACCACCGTTTCGAGCTGCAGCGGATGGCGCAGTTCGTAGTCCCATTTCATCAACTCGCGCACCATGGCCGCCTGGTCGAACAGCTCCTGCGCCCAGTTGATGTAGTTGTTGCGGCTGCCCGCGACCCCGCTCTCGAGGATCGGCGTGCGCCCGGCGGTGAACAGGATCGGCACGTTCTGGCGCGCGGCGTTGTACAGGCCGTTGATCGCGTTGGCTGTGCCCAGGCCGACATGCACCATCACCGCCTGCACCCGGCCGGTGGCCATATAGTAGCCGTGCGCCATGGCGACGGCGACATTCTCATGCGGCACGAGCAGGGGCTGTGGATGTCTTCCCTCCGACTTCCCGGCCTGGGCCTTGGCCAGCGCCTCGATCAGCGGCGCGAAATCGGTGCCGGCATTGGCGAAAAGATAATCGACGCCGCGGCTCGCGAGCAGCGCCAGGTAGGCGTCGGCGACGCTCGTGGTTTGGAGGTCGGTCGGGTTCATCAGAGACTCCGGTGTATGCATTGCCAGCAAGCGTCGGCTCGCGAGCACGGTCGTCGGTCGATGCCGCGCATGCGGCCGGGCGACCTGCACGACTATGGCGGCAGGCCCGTATTGTATAGAGAGCATCGTTCCACTTCCACTTCCGACGGTGCGAGCCGAACGCGGCGGAATTGAAAGGCCCTGAGTCAGACCGCTTAGCATGACCACGCCGCTGCTTCAAGCTAGAATGTTCCATAGAATTACGGGCCTCACCTCAAGGAGCAAAGCAGATGGAATTGGGATTGAAGGGCAAGGTCGCGGCGATCACCGGCGGCAGCGAAGGCA
>MEQZ01000150.1:0-3175 GCA_001770425.1 Betaproteobacteria bacterium RIFCSPLOWO2_02_FULL_65_20
CAGATAGCTGACAACCGGGTTTCGGGTCTGGATGGCCGCTTTCTGAAAATCTCAATTGGTGGTCCCGACCCCAAGCAGCCGTTCAATGTGTTACCTCTGCGGGCGCGAAGGTGTCCGCTTTGGAGCATAGGCGTTGAGTTGTGCTAAAAATTGGAGCCTCCTCTCTGCGATTCCAGTACACGCGCGGACTTTACCTTAGGGTGGCCAGCCCTTGTCGCACGCAAACGCGCAAACTGGTCTATTGCGGTGCTCCAGACATCGTCGCGGGCGTTCGAAACGCGCCAAGAGGCCGGCCGCAATCTCGCCAGGGAACGCCACGAAGGTTGAATTCCGTTACTTGATTCAAGGCAGCGCTTCTTGATAGCATCCGGGCATTAACGGAAGGAGGTTGGAACCATGGCGCTCGCCTGCCCGATGAACTTCGACAAGGATAAGCTCAAGTCCGAGGTGCGGCTGACCTATACCCAGGTCGCCGAGGATCCGGCCGGAGACTACCACTTCCATCGTGGCGCCGAGTACGCCGCAAAACATCTGGGCTACGACATCGCTGCACTGAAGGCCCTGCCGCTAGCCGCCACGGAAGTGTTCTGCGGAATGGGAAACCCGTTCAGGATGGGCGCGCTGGAAAGCGGCGCCACGGTGATCGACATCGGCTCCGGAGGCGGCATGGATTGCCTGCTCGCCGCCAAGCAGGTCGGCCCGGAAGGGACGGTCATCGGCATCGATATGACCGATGCCATGCTCGAGCGCTCGCGCGGTGCGGCGCGCGCTGCGGGACTTGTCAACGTACGCTTCGAAAAGGCGGACATGACCCGCTTGCCACTCGCCGACGACAGCGTGGACGTGGTGATTTCGAACGGCGTGATCAACCTTGCACCGGACAAGGAAGCAGTTTTTGCGGAGTTGTTCCGCGTCGTGAAGCCCGGTGGCCGGCTACAGTTCGCCGACATCATCATGAAAAGTGACCTCTCGGAGGACGCGCGTAACAATATCGATCTCTGGACGGGATGAATTGCCGGCGCTCTGCAGGTTGCAGAGTATCTCCAGGTGATCGAGCAATCGGGATTCCGTGAAGCGAAAGTGGTCGAGAAGTTCGACCCGTTCCTCGGCACCAACAAGGAAAAGACCGCACGCAAGTTCGGCGTCGACGGCGTGAACTTCCTCGCCTGCAAGCGTTGATCGCCGCTACCGGGGTTTCGTCGCGGTCAACGCCTTGGTGATCTCCGGAATGAGCTCATGAACCCCCACTTCGGCGAAACCCGCCTCGCGGGCTCTTTCGCTGAGTGTTCCGGGCGTGAGCAGTACCGCGTCCGGATCGGCTAACAGAGAACTCACCAGCCAAAGTGCGGCGAGGGGCGGACAGCCGCCGTCGTCCTCGATCATGTAATCGTGGACGAACAAGCGGCCCCCGGGGCGATGCGAATCGTAGGCGCGCCGCATCAGGTCCGGAATCAGGCCCCCGTCGACGCAGTACATCAGGTACGAGATCAGCACCGCGTCCTGGTCGTGCGGCCACTCGATCTCGAACGCGTTTCCGGACACCATGGAAATCCGGTCTGCCAGACCCACCTCGGATGCGTAGCGCCCTGCCACCCGGATCATGTTTGGGAAATCCAGGATGGTCGCGTGCAGCGCCGGATTGCGTTTGCATAGCGCCAGGCTGAAAGCGCCGCTCCCGCCGGCTACGTCGAGTAAGCATCTCACGTCTGACAGGTCGTGCCGCTTCGCGAATAACTGCGCGGGTCCCAGTGAGCCGGCGTGCTGCGCCCGGCTGAACTGTTCAGAGCGGGCATCGTCTTCCGTGAGTGCGTAGAAGCGTTGCGTCGGCGCGCCGCGCAGCGCCGCGTTCAGGTCCTGAAACGACGGCTAGATCTGCTGATCAGTCTGATAACGAATGATGCCGATACGGGGCCTGCAGGGCAAAGGGCTCACGCGGGCCGAGGCCGGCGTGCGCGGCCCGCCGGGTGCGCATAGAATCGGACCGACATCATTCCCTTGCGATCTACCGAGCACCCATGATTTCCCGATTCGAGTTCGCCAGCGACAACACCGCGGGCATCTGCCCCGAGGCGATGTCGGCGCTGACCGAGGCCAATGCCGGCGCCGCGGCATCCTACGGCGACGACGGCTACACGGCGCGCGCGGCCGATCTGTTCCGCGAGGTGTTCGAGACCGACTGCGATGTCTACTTCGTGTTCAACGGCACGGCCGCGAATTCGCTCGCGCTCGCCTCGATGTGCCAGTCATATCACAGCGTCATCACCCACGACGCGGCCCACGTCGAAGTCGACGAATGCGGCGCGCCGCAGTTCTTCTCCAACGGCGTGAAGCTCCTGACCGTGCCCGGAGAAAACGGCAAGCTGAGCGCCTCGGAAGTCGAGCGCATGGTCACGCGCAGGACCGATATCCACTATCCGAAGCCGAAGGTCGTGAGCCTCACGCTTCCGACGGAACTTGGAGCCCTGTATTCGGCGGCCGAGATAGCGGCCATTTCCGAGTTGGCGAGGAACCGCGGCCTCAAGGTGCACGTCGACGGGGCGCGCTTTGCCAATGCGCTCGCCTCCAGCGGCGCAAGCGCGAAGGACCTGAGCTGGAAGGCGGGCGTGGACGTACTGTGCTGTGGCGGCACCAAGATCGGCATGGGCATGGGCGAAGCGGTGGTCTTTTTCGATCGCGGCATTTCGGCCGAGTTTGCGTATCGCTGCAAGCAGGCGGGGCAGCTGGCGTCCAAGATGCGTTTTCTCGCGGCGCCGTGGGCGGCGATGCTGAAGGATGGGTCCTGGATCCGGCATGCGGCGCACGCGAACGCCTGCGCAAGGCGGCTGGCCGGCGCGATTCGCGGCCAGCCCGGCGTCAGCATAAGGCACCCCGTCGAGGCAAATGCGGTCTTCGCCGACCTGCCGGAGGCAATGCACGCCAGGCTTGCCGACCGCGGCTGGCACTACTACCGGTTCATAGGCAGCAGCGCGCGCTTCATGTGCTCGTGGGCGACGCGTGAGCAGGACGTGGATCGTCTCGCAGCGGACATCGCGGAGGCGGCTTGAATCGATCCGCCGTGTCCGAGGGACAGGCGAATCTATGCGGCCGCGAAGTCTCGACCGCGTACCGGGTGCGTATGCGAATAGACCCCGGTCGCGTGCGCGGCCACCCCGGTCCGCGACCGCGGGCGGCGCTC
>MEQZ01000150.1:3201-9152 GCA_001770425.1 Betaproteobacteria bacterium RIFCSPLOWO2_02_FULL_65_20
CGATACCATCGCGCAGCGCCGGGATGCAGCGGAACGTCCATTGGCGTCGCTTCGGTTTCGCGTCCCAGCTGGCCGACTCCCAGGAACGGCGACCAGCCCTTCTTGTCTTCCCACGCGATCTGGCCCGCGCGCGCGGCGATGGCGCCGCACACCTTGTACGCGTCCTCGTCAGGCAAAGAGGCGCGCGTGTAAAGCGGCCAGCCGCTGAAGTCGATGCATAGATGGTCCGACCTCAGGTTGCGGAAACGCCCGGCCGGGATCACGACGCGGCGCCAGCCGATCGCCTCAAGCCTTCCGAGCACCGGTTCCTCCGGCGTGATCGGCTGCATGCCGGCGGCGAGCGCCTCGTCGAACCACGTGACCAGTCCTTCGTCGAAGACGGCATCGATCGTGCCCGCGCGCAAGGCGGCGATGCGCCTTTCGTCCCCCGGGCCCTTGTTGAGCTGCAGGCTGCCGCCCCAGGACTCGAGGTCTGCGAGCGTGAACCCGTAGGCCGCGAACGTCTGCTCGATCAGCACGCGAGCCGAATGCGTGCGGTCCTCGCGAGTCGAAAGCCGCAGCGGATAGCGCCTTTCCCTGATTTGCGCGAGCGACGTGATTCCGGTTCGTGGATGCAGCAGGTACACGAAGCGGTCCCACGAGGGATAGCTGGCGACCATGCGCACCGGCAGCGGCTCGGGAAACAGCCCCGTACCCCGGTAGGCCTGGGTCAGCATCCCCGACGGGTTGACAATGGCGAGGTCGAGCTCGCCCCGGACCACCGCATGCGCGAGGTGGGGCGCGCCGGTCGCCATGCGCAGCCATGGGTGAAAAGCGTCGCCGGATCCCTTGCCGACGACGATGCACATGTCGCGATTTCCATAGTACGGCGTCGCCGGATCGCCTGCGATGTGCAGGCCGATTTCCCAGAGCATCTGGCAGCGCACGAAGTTGGCGCCTTTCGGGAGCGGCTCCATTATCTGTCCGGTTCGGAGGAAGGAATGGACAAGAATAGCAGCACCCGGGGAGATGTCGCGCGGCGTGAAACCCGACCGGACGTTCGACCTTGCCTGGTTACACCGTCCGAACTTCGATATACCTCGCGCATGGGAAGGCGGCTCCTGGCAACGCAGGCACCCGGAATTGTTTAGGTGTAACCTCGGCACCTGTATGACCTGAGCGCAGGAGGTCTCATGACGGATAGAAGGACGTTTCTTTCGGCAAGCGGCGCCCTTGCCTTGTCGGCCTGCGCGACGACCCCGCTTGGAAGCTCGGAGGCCACGCAGGTGCCCGCACCGAGATGGAGCATCGGCGAAAGCTGGACCTATCGCCGCATCGACGCTTACAACGGGCTGGACCGCGGCGTAATCACGCGCGCGGTCGAATCCGTTACCGAAAAAGGCATTCGCGTCGTCACTCGGCAGGCGAACGGCGCAGTATCCGAGGACGCGTGGTTCGAGTCGCCGGGGATCCAGATCTCCGGAACGCTGAGCGAGGACGGCTATGTCGTGGGGACATTTGCCCCGCGCCTGCGTGTATACGATTTTCCGCTTGCATCGGGCAAGCGCTGGGAACAGCAGATGACTCGCACCGATTCCAACCAGTCGCGCTATTACCTCACGGCTTCGACACGGGTCGAGGGATGGGAGGAAGTGCACATCGGAGGGCGAGCACACCGCGCGATCATCGTCCGCCGTACGCTGCGCCTCGGGCCTACGCCTGCACACAAAGGGGATCTCCACCGCGAGGAGCTGGAATCGTATGTGCCGGAACTGAGGGCGGTCGCGCGCGCGCGCATGTTTGAGTGGGAGGTTTTCCTCGATCATGTTGCGCCGGGATACCGCTTGAACGTTCAACTGGAGTCGTTCACGCTTGCATAAGCGATCACGCACGGAGTGTCGAGATGCATGTACCCCCGCAGCTGGCCGGCAAATTTCGCCAAGCGCCGGAAATGGAGCACCGACGAAGGCGGCGCGAGCCGCCCAAGACGCTCGAGGACGCACGCGCGATCGTCCAAGCGATTGCCAAACGCCAGGTTGAAAATGACCGCTGGGTCAAGATGTGGCGGTTTTGCAAGCAGGTCGTCTACCTGTTCGCGTTGGTAGGCGCCTACCTGCTGTACTACCTGATCGGAACGATCAACGAGGCATTGTCCCTGCTGAACTGAGCCAGCGGCACCCTGCGCCTTACTTCGGCTCCTGAAACTCCCAGGTATACCCCTGCGGGTCTTTCACGAACAACTGGTCGCTCGCGACCAGCCCGACGCGCTCCTCGTAGGGCACGCCGAGCGCGCGCATGCGCTCGCGGAAGGCCTCGAGGTCGCGCACCATCCAGGCGGTGTGGCGGCCGGTCGCGGAGATCGCCACGCCGGGACCGGGCGTATAGTCCTTGTCCGTGACGATCAGGTGGAACTGGACCGTGTTGTCTTCGTCGCCCAGCCAGGCGCCCGCCATCGGCAGGTTCGGCCGCGGCAGAATCTTCAGCCCGAGCACTTCGGTGTAGAAGCGCACGCAGGCCTGCAATCCTTCCTCATTGCGGACCGGGATGCCCTCATGGATGGAACCCAGGAAGGCAAGCCCGGGAACGCGGTTCTGCGCGGTTGTCATGGCGGTTCCTGCAGGATCTGGAGAGCACACAGTTTAGTCCCGGCGGGTGCAAAGCGGCCCGGCCCATGGAACAACGGCAGGTCGGTCGGATTGAACAGGCGTGGTTACCGCGATTCCATGCAGACGCGTATGATCGTCCGCAGCGATCGTGCGTAGCGTCGATCGCATCGGGGAGGGAGATCGGGACATGGGAGATGCGCTCAAGAAGGTCAGGCTCGCGGCGGTTCAGGCGGCACCGGTCATCCTCGACCGCGAGGCAACCGTCGAAAAGACCTGCGGGATGATCAGGGAGGCGGGCGCCAACGGCGCGGCGCTGATCGGCTTTCCGGAGGGGTTCATACCCGCGCACCCGTCCTGGTACACGGTACGCCCTGCCACAGGCAAGACCAGCCTTGGACTTGCCAAACGCCTGTTCCAGAACGCGGTGGTGATCCCGAGCGATGCGACCGAGCGCCTGGGCGCCGCCTGCCGCGAGGCCGGCATCACTGCAGTCATAGGTGTTTGCGAAAAACGCCCCGGCACGACCGGCACCATGTTCAATACCCAGCTCTACATCGGCCCCGACGGGCGCATTCTGGGCAAGCACCAGAAGCTGGTCGCGACGGTAGGCGAGCGGCTGGTCCACACCGGGGGCTGGGGCGACACGCTCAAGGCGTACGCTGCACCGTTCGGCGCGGTGAGCGGCCTCATTTGCGGCGAGAATTCCAACCCGCTCGCTGCCTACGTGATGATGAGCATGCACCCCGTGGTCCACGTCGCCGCTTGGCCGGCTTTCTTTTCACCGGCGCAGGTAATGGCTGATTCGATCATGGCGGTGACGCGCGGACTTGCTTATTCCATGGGCTGCTTTGTCGTGAACGCGACCGGCGTAGTGGACGATGCGACAATCGAGGCCTACGAGCCGGCGCCCGAGGAGCGCGCATTTCTCGAAAAGGTCAAGGGACGGGGCCATGCATCGGTGATCGCACCGAGCGGTCAGGTCGTGGCCGGGCCCCTCGACGGCGGCGAGGGGATCCTTTACGCGGACGTGGACCTGAACGATGTGCTCATACCCAAGTTGATGCACGATTTCACGGGTCATTACAACCGCTTCGACATCTTCTCGCTGCAGGTCAACACCAAAGCACCGCCCGCAGTGGCGTTTGTCGATGCGGATGCGGCTGCCGCCAGAGCCCCCGCAGCAGGTGGCGTAGTCATCGGGGAACCGTAGGGCGTGAAAACCCGCCGCAATCCGGCTGATTCGCCCCGTCGCCAGCGTCCGGTCCTGGCCGTTCTGAGCCGGTTGGGATGGCGGCCTGATTCTTTCAGATAGCTGACAATCGGGCTTCGGGACCGCTCAATCCTTGCAAGCGGGTGTCCGATAACCAGAAGCGGGAACCGTCGCGTACGTGCCACCGCTGCCACTGATGCTCACGATGGTCGAATTGCCGCTGCCGCCGCAGGCGGATTTTGACATACGTCAATTCGGCAAATCAAAAGATCGGCAACATCGCGCATGGGCGGGCCACGAGCGGCTGGAGATCGTGGGCCGAGTTCGACCTTTCCCAGAAGGTGGTCAGGAGGCCGGCTAGGCCGGGGCTGCACGCACATTTCAACGCGATGCTGGGAGACTCCCATGTTCAGTCAACGGATCAGAAGCATGATGGAGCAAGAGAAGCTTCTCACTGCTCCGCCGGAGACCACCGTCAGCAACGCTGCCAAGCTGATGGCAAGCAAGAAGGCCGGCGCAGTCATGGTCGTCGAAAACCAACGCCTGGTCGGGATCTTTACCGAGCGCGATGCCGTATTTCGCGTCATTGCGCGAGGGCATGATGCGCGGACCACCCGGCTGGCCGATGTGATGACGACCGCACCACAGACCGTGGATCCCGACAAGTCATACGGATACGCGCTGCTCTTGATGCACAAGAACGGCTTTCGCCACGTACCGGTAATCGAGAACGGCAAACCTATCGGGATCGTCTCGTCTCGCGATCTGCTGGATCCCGAAATGGAAGAGTTTGTATCTGAAGCGCAGCGGCGACAGCACATCCGCTAGCTGCCTGAACGGCCGTGACATTCAGCACCCTGTTCTTCAGCCCCTGGAATCGGCCGAAGGGCAGCACCCGAAGCCGCAGATCGATTTCCTCCGAAGCGGACGCCGCACCGCCCGGTTCAGCGGATGCCGGAGAAGCTGGCGTCCGTAATGGCTTGCGGCGCGATCGGGTCGACGCCGGCATTGCGCGCCTGAAATTCGCATTCGGCGCGCAAAGACTCAAGAGATAGCCCGGCAGTCCAGCGGTCCCTCAGCAGGTCGTAGCAGCGCCCGGCAAGGGAGGCTTCCAGGTGAAAACGGCCGGTGATGAACCTGAGGGCGGCTACGCGGTCCTTCTTCAACGCGGTGACTCCGCGCACGTAGCCCCGCACCACAGCCTCGACCAGCGCTCGCCGCCTCTCGATGGTCGTCGTGGTTGCCACGAGGCCATGGCTCGCGGCGCCGGGAAAGTGGCTGCTCAACTCGGTCAGGGAGTGGTAGCCTTTCGCCTGGAGGAGCAAAGGTGTGGGCGGGGAAGCGATGAGAGCCGCAAAGGCGCCCTCTTCGAACTTTCGGACCCGGTCGCCCATCGTTTCCGCGGGAGCCTGGGGAACCACGAAGACATCCCGGTCCGGTACCAGGCCGTTCTTCTGCAGGAACAGGCGGGTCTGAATTTCTGGTGTCGAGCCGTCACCCGGGACGGCGACTTGCTTGCCTCTCAGGTCTTCAAGACTCCGGATCCCGGGTTGCACGATCAGGTCGTGCAGGGGGTCGTTGAGAACCTGGAGCAGGATCCTCAGATCCGTCGGACCGCGCATGGCCGTCTGGATCACGCATTCATTGGCGGCTCCGAAATCAGCCTCGCCCTGCGCTACGGCCTGGGTATTGCGAAGGCCGGGACGAATGATCACTTCGACTTCGATCCCTTCCTTCAGAAAGAATCCCTGCTCGATGCCGAAAAGATAGTTACACAGGTTCAAGGTTGGCGCCATGATTGCAAGACGGACGGTTTCGTTTGCCATTGTGTTCTCTCCTGCAGATAAGAATTACCGAAAGCGAGTCATCATTTCGCCTGCGCAGCCGGCACGCGCGTGAGCTCGCCCGACTGGTAGTCGCGTATCGCCTGCTCGATCTCCTCGCGCGTGTTCATCACGAAGGGGCCATGCTGCACCACCGGTTCGCCCAGCGGCCGGCCCGCGAGCAGCAGCAGGCGCGCTCCCTGGGGTCCCGCAGTCACGTCGACCCGGTCCCCCGCGGCGAGTATGCCCGCGGTGTGCGTGGCGAGCCGCTTCTCGGCGCCCGCCGGACCGACATCAGCGCTGCCCTCGAAGACGTAGATGAACGCGTTGTGG
>MEQZ01000151.1 GCA_001770425.1 Betaproteobacteria bacterium RIFCSPLOWO2_02_FULL_65_20
CGTTGAACCGGAAGTGGACGATGTCCCCGTCCTGCACCACGTACTCGCGCCCCTCCAGCCGGTACTTCCCGGCCTTCTTGGCCGCGGCCTCGCTGCCCAGTGCTATGAAATCGTCGTAAGCGATGACCTCGGCGCGGATGAAGCCCTTCTCGATGTCGGCGTGGACGGCGCCGGCGGCACGGGAGGCCGGGGTGCCGCGGCGGATGGTCCAGGCGCGGCACTCGTCCTCGCCCGTCGTGAGGAAGCTGACGAGCCCGAGGGCCTGGTAGAGCTCCCGGACCATGATGTCCAGGACCGGTTCGCGCACGCCGAGCATTTCGCGGAACTCCTTCCGCTCCTCCTCGGGCATGGCCTGGATCTCGCCCTCGGACTTGGCGCAACAGGCGAACGTCGGGACGCCGGCGACGGGCAGGCGGAAACGCGCCAGGACCTCGGCCGCCGGCTTCGGGATGTCATCCTCGCCCACGTTGACCACGGCCAGGATGGGACGCGCCGTAAGAAATGCGTAGGTCCGCAGTTCGGGACGGGCCGCGAGACTCGGATCTTCGTAGATGCGCTGGCTGTTATCGAGGATCTTGAGGCAGCGATCGAGTGCGTCGCGCTCCTCGCCCGGCATGCCGGGCTTGCCTTTCTTGTGCTCGAGTGCGTCGCGTTCGAGGCGCGTTTCGACCAGCATCAGGTCGGCCAGGATCATTTCGGACAGCAGCGCATCGACATCCGCGCGCGGGTCGTTCAGGCCCTCCTCATCGAAGGCGCGCACGACGAGCAGGAAGGCGTCCATCGGCTTGACCAGGTTCAGGAACCCGGCGTCCAGGGCCGACTTGTTCGCCTTTCTCTCGTCCTTGTGAGGGGTGTGCGCCTCGACGACCTCGATGACGGCGTGTGTCGTCTTCTTGGGCTGATACATTCCGGACAGCTTGTCGACGCGTGCGTCCGGAACCTTCACAGTGCCGAGCCTCATCCCCCCCTTCTCGCGGCCCGGCTCGGTGCCGGTCAGGGCCGCGAACAGGGATGTCTTGCCGCTCTGGGGCAGACCGACGAGTGCGACTTTCATTGGGTTCTCTTCTTCTACGATTCAATGACTGGCGAGTTCATGTGAACGCGCCTGATCGGGTCGAGCTAACGGGATTGCGCCCGTCAGCGCTCCCACACCGCCGGACATGCAGTTTGCCGCATCCGGCGGTTGAGCCAGTGGCCGCTTATGCAGTCTGCAAATCTCATGGTAGCCCAAGGTGTTGGCGAGGTACTGGCTGCCCAGGCCCTCGCCTTTCTGATGAGGAAGCAATCGGTACCCGTTACTTCCCATCCGGGCCCTCTTGCTCAGGCTTGGTATGAAGTTTGAGCATCGCCGCGTGCATGTCCCCTGCCAGCAGCAGCGGCGAGACCTCCAGGCAGCGCGCGATCGCCGATTCGATCAGTTCGCGTTCCGGCGCGGGCGGTGATGACAGCACATAATCGGCAACGACATTCTTATCCCCCGGATGGCCGATGCCGATGCGCAGCCGCCAGTAGTCCTGCGTTCCGAGCTGGTCCGCGACGTCCCTCAGGCCGTTGTGGCCGGCCACGCCGCCGCCGCGCTTGAGCTTGGTCACACCGGGAGCGAAATCGAGTTCGTCGTGCACGACCAGACATTCCTCTGGCTGGATCTTGTAGAACCGCGCCAGCGCGCCCACCGCCATTCCCGAGGCGTTCATGTAGGTCTGCGGCATCACGAACCAGATGTCGCTTCCGGCCAGACGCGCCTTCCCCGCCACGCCGTGGAACTTCGGCAGCGAGCGCATCTCCACTTTCTGCAGCGCAGCCAGGCGCGACACGAACCAGAAGCCGACATTGTGCCGGTCTCTTTCGTGTTTGCGGCCGGGGTTGCCCAGTCCGGCGATGAGTCGTATCGACATAAAAATAAAATGCGGATAAACAAAGGGCGCGGAGATCGCCGCCGCGCCCTTCGCGTGAGTTGACCTCGACCTTACTTCTTCTCGGTCTTCTCGGCTTTCTTCTCGCCCTTGCCGCCCTTTTTCTCTTCGACAGGCTCGCCCTCGGGCTTCGCCTGCTGCTTGACGGTCGGCACTTCCGACGCGGCCGGGGCTGCCTCTGCGGCCTCGCCGCCAACCGCTTCTTCCTCGGCAACAAGCACCTTCGGAATCTGCGCAGCCGCAACCGGCGGGTTTTCGGTTCCCTTCAGCGACAGTTCAACGCCCTTGGGAAGCGCCAGATCGCGCACGTGCATGGAGTGACCGACGGTAAGCTCGGAAAGGTCGACTTCGATGAACTCCGGCAGGTCCGCCGGCAGGCAGCGGATATCCAGCTCGTTCATGATGTGGCTCACGATGCCGCCGGAGACCTTCACCGCCGGGGAGATTTCGGCGTTCGCGAAGTGCAACGGCACCTTCATGTGAATCTTCTCGTCCGCCGATACGCGCTGAAAGTCGATGTGCTGAACCTGCAGCTTCCAGGGGTGCATGTTCACCGCTCGCAGCAGAACCGGCTCGGGCGCATTGTCCAGCGTCAGCGTCAGGATCGAGGCGTGAAACTTCTCGTTGCGCAGCTGGTGAAATAACCCGTTGTGGTCGATTTCTATCGTCACCGCGGGCTTCTTGCCCCCGTAGACGATGCCGGGAACCTTCCCGACCAGACGCAGACGGCGGCTCGCACCCGTGCCCTGCTGTTTGCGCGTTTGCGCGACTACTTCAATTGCCATTGTTGCCTCCAGATTGACCCCTCGTCGTTCAGACTCGGGGAATTGTCAAGGGGTCTGACCCTCGTTCCATTTGTCCCGCCCGCGACCAGGCAAGACCGCCTAAAGAACCTCTATCCCGTGACTTCTCGCTTCCTGCTCGATCCTTACTCGATGAACAGCGAGCTCACCGAATCTTCATTGCTGATGCGCAGGATCGTCTCAGCCAGCAGTCCCGCGACCGACAGCACCCGTATCTTCTTGCACGCCTGCGCATCCTTCCTGAGCGGGATCGAGTCGGTCACCACGACCTCGTCCAGGGCCGATTCCTCGATCCGCTGCACCGCGTTGCCCGAAAGCACCGGATGTGTGCAGTAGGCAACCACGCGCGTCGCGCCCTCTCTCTTCAACGCGTCAGCCGCTTTCACCAGCGTGCCTGCGGTATCGACGATGTCGTCCATGATCACGCAAGTACGCCCCTTCACGTCCCCGATGATGTTCATCACCTCGGAAACGTTGGCCTTCGGCCGCCGCTTGTCGATGATGGCGAGGTCGGACTCCAGGCGTTTCGCGATCGCACGCGCACGCACCACGCCGCCCACGTCCGGCGACACCACCAGCAGATTCTCGTAATGGTGCTTCCAGACGTCGCCCAGCAGGATCGGCGTCGCGTAGACGTTGTCCACCGGCACGTCGAAGAATCCCTGGATCTGATCGGCGTGCAGATCCATGGTCAGCACGCGGTCAACGCCGACCGCATGCAGCATGTTCGCCACGACCTTGGCCGAAATCGCCACCCTCGCCGAGCGCGGCCGCCGGTCCTGTCGCGCATAACCGAAGTAAGGTATCGCCGCGGTCACGCGCGCAGCCGACGCCCTCTTCAGCGCATCGACCATGAGCAGGATTTCGACCAGGTTGTCGTTGGTCGGTTGACAGGTCGACTGCAGCACGAAACAGTCCTTGCCGCGCACGTTCTCCAGCAGCTCGACCATGATCTCGCCGTCGGAGAACTTCGCCACCGACGCCTGCCCCAGCGGGATGTTGAGCCGCCGCACGAGTGCATGCGCAAGCAACGGGTTGGCGTTGCCGGTGAAGACCATCAGGCTTTCGTACGCCATCGTCTCAATCCCGTCTCAATACACCGCTGCTTCAATTACACCGAAAACACTGGCGCAACTGATACCTGGCTGGGGAGGAAGGATTCGAACCTTCGCATGTCGGAATCAAAATCCGATGCCTTAACCAGCTTGGCGACTCCCCAAACACTCACTTTCGGCCAACTTACCACTGTCTAACCCTGGGTCAACTCCGCCGCCAAAGGATGCTCTTCGAGCCCGCGTGCCACGAACCCGCACATTTCCGGGGGCAATCCAGACACCACCGCGCGCGCCTGCACCTCGGTGGCAAACTCGGCGTATACACAGGCGCCGGAACCACTCATCCGCGCGTCCCCGAAGGCCCTCAACCAAGCCAGATAGGCCGCCACCACAGGGTAGCGCGTGCATACGACGGGCTCCAAATCGTTGTGCCCAAAGCCCGCGGAAAAGCTTGATATTGTGATGGTTTTTGTATCGCGTGTCAATTCAGCTGCGGCGAAAATCTCCTGCGTCGGCACCGATACCGGGGGCACCAGAACGACATACCAGGCCGGAGGCAGAACCACCGGCTCGAGCCGCTCGCCGACCCCCTCACCAAAAGCGTTTTCCCCGCACAGGAAGAACGGCACGTCGGCGCCGAGCACCAGGCCCAGTTCTGCCAGACGTTGCCGCGACAGCCCCAGATTCCAGAGGCGATTGAGCGCGATCAGCGTGGTGGCAGCGTCCGAACTGCCGCCGCCGAGACCCCCGCCGATCGGAACGGCTTTCGCGATCGAGATATCCACACCCCGGCGGCACCCCGTTTCCCGTTGAAGCAGCCGCGCGGCGCGCACGCACAGCTCGTCTCCCTCCTCAACCCCGGGAAGCGGCTGCGCCAGGCGCACCTCGGGGTCCAGCCGGGGGCCGTACCGAAGCCGGTCGCAGCAGTCGATCAGCCGGAAAACGGTCTGCAGCAGATGGTAGCCGTCCGCACGCCTGCCCACCACGTGCAGAAAGAGGTTGAGCTTGGCCGGCGCCGGCCACACCCGGTCCCACGGGTTCAAGGCTTCCCCCCGAGGCTCACGGCGCCACCCATTGGTCCACCACCAGCCGGATCTCCAGGTCCGCGCGCGAGATGCGCAGCTTCGACGGGCGCGCGCCGTCGTATTCCTGGTATTCGACCCGCCAATCGTCCTGTCTCAGCTCCGACAGGCGAGATTGCGCATCGCGTGTGAACTGCGCGGGGCGCGCCGGATCTGCCCGGCCCTGCACCCAGTCCGGCAATCCCGTGAGCGGCAGGCGCCAGCCGAGCACCCGCTCGGTCAGCGACTCGGCGTCCGATGCGCCGTACTCCTTCTGATCGGCCGTCACGAGCTTGATTTCGCCATCACGGCGCGTAATCCGCGCGATGCCTTGGCCGAGCGCCGAGGTGATAAACAGGTCGTCTGCCGCGGGGCTGTGCCGCCACGCGATTCGCCCGCTCGCTCCGTCGCTCCCGTAGCGCACCGCGACCCGGCCGGCAAGCTCGAATCCGTCACGCGCGATCCCGGCGCCTCGCTCCACGGGAAGCGAGGCGCATCCGGCGAGCAGCGCCGACAGGAGGACTGTGACTGACCCAATTCGATGCACGGGGACGGGTGCGGCGCGCCGGAGGCTAAACGTAGGGACGCCTCTCAGCGCTAGCGCTTCTTCAGCCTCTGGATGGTGTTGTTGAGCGTCTCGTTGTCGGGATATTTCTTCACCGCGTCGCCCAGGATCTTCTCGGCCTCGGCGCGTCTGCCCGATGCCCAGAGCACCTCGCCCAGATGGGCGGCGATCTCGGGATCGGCGCGGCGGCTGAAGGCGCGCTGCAGGTATTTCACCGCCTCCTCGAGATTGCCCAGACGGTAGAGCACCCAACCCATGCTGTCGACGATGAAAGAGTCCTCCGGCGCGAGCTTCAGCGCTTTTTCGATCAACTGGCGCGCTTCGTCCAGGCGCAGGTTGCGGTCGGCGTACGTATAGCCGAGCGCGTTGTACGCGTGCGCGTGGTCCGGCCTGAGCTCGATCAGCCTCTTCAGGCTGGATTCCAGGACGTCGAAGCGCTCGATCTTCTCCGCGAGCATGGCGTAGTCGTAAAGCAGATCGGGGTTTTCCGGCAACCCTTGGAGCGCACGCTCGACCAGTTCGAACGCCTCCTTGGTCTGGTTGGCGTCGCGAAGTATCTGCGCCTCGGCAAGAACGAGTTGGACGCGCTGCTGATTGCCGCTTGCGCTCTGCTGCTGAAGATGAGCGCGTGCCTCGGCGAGCCGGCCCTGTTTGGCCAAGACCTGGGCATAGCGGATCTGCGCGGGCAGGTACTGCTCGCCTGGGCCGACTTCGGCGTAGCGGCGCAGCGCCTCGGAATAGTTCTTCTGCTCCTCGGCAATCTGGCCCAGATACAGCCTGACGGTTGCCTTGTCCGCGTAATCGAGCTCGAGCAGACGCTTCAGATTGGATTCGGCTGGCCCGTAGTCCGACAACTGCAGCGAGAGCAGGGCAACCGCGTAGATCACGTCGGTATTGGCGGGAAAATCGGCAATCAGTTTCTGGAACTCGCTGCGCGCCTCCGCATAGCGCCGGTCCGCCACCAGGGCCCGCGCATAGGCGAGGCGCACCTCGCGCGAATTCGGATAGCGCTGCAAATAGCGCGACAGGCGTTCGAGCCCCGCGGCACCCGAATCGGCGCCGGACTGCAGCGACCGCGCCTCCAGGAGCACTGCGGCTTCCCAGTCGGGCTTGAGTTCCTGCGCCCGGCGTATCGCCTTCAGCGCAAGGTCTCGCTGGTCGGCGTTGGCCGCGGCCTGCGCCAGCGCGTAATGTGCCTGGGCAAGCTGGGGATAATCCTCCGTCAGGCGCTGAACCAGATCCAGCGCCGCCGATTTGTCCTTGGCACTCGCCAGCGTGCGGTTGAGCTGCATGAAACCCTCACCGGCACCCTCGCCCGCAGCAGCAAGCAGCTTCCTCGCGTATGGGAGCGCCTCCTCGAACCGACCCGCGCTCGTCAGCAACCCTGAGAGTGCCTGTAGAGGGCGCTGCGAATTGGGCTCGGTTTCGTGCCACACTATGGCAGCCTCTATCGCAGCGTTGCCCATGCGCGCGAACACGGCGATTTCGGTTGCGCGGCGGGCGATCCGCGGGTCGCGGGTGCGTTTGGCCAGGTCGACATAGGCCTGCGCGGCGAGCCCGACGTTGCCGCGCTGCGCGGCGATCTCCGCAAGCAAGAACTCGTACAGGACGGTATCGGAGAGGTCCTGCTTGGGCAGTTCCGACTCGGGCTCCGGTGCCGGCGGGGATGCCGGCGTGGGCTCGGCGGGCGCAGGCGCCGTCTGGGCCGCCGCCGGTACGGACTGCGGTGCCTGCGCTCTCGGCGCCTGCTGCGCGCATCCCGCGAGCGCCACCACCACGGCCGCAAGCATCGCGGTGCGACGCGTTGCGGCGGGCCGGAAACGGGAAACGCCGGGCTGAAACATGCGGGGGGGGCTGACCGGACTGACCGGGCTCACTATTGCGAGGCCCACAGTTTAGGTATATTTGCCGGGCCCGACAAGAACAATAACTCCCCCTTTTCACTGGATATTTCCGATGCCGGAACTGCCCGAAGTCGAGATCACGCGCCGCGGTATCGCGTCCTTCGTCGAGGGGCGAATCGTGACCGGGGTCGTGGTCCGCGAACGGCGTCTGCGCTGGCCGGTGCCGAGTGACCTTGCGCAGCGCCTGCGCGGCCTCACGGTGCGACGCGTGCTACGGCGCGGCAAATACCTGCTGCTGGACTGCGGTGCGGGCTGGCTGATCGTGCATCTGGGCATGTCCGGAAGCCTGCGCATCACCGAACCCGGCGCGAAACTCAAACCGCACGAGCACATCGATCTGGTGTTCGGCCGCATCGCGCTGAGGATGCGTGATCCGCGCCGATTCGGCGCCGTCCTGTGGACATCGGGCGACCCCGCCGCGCATCCGCTCATCGCTCGCCTCGGTGTGGAACCCCTGTCGCCGGCATTCTCGGGCGCGTGGCTCCACGCAGCGACGCGGCACCGCCGCAGCGCCATCAAGCCGCTGCTGATGAACGCGGCAATCGTTGTCGGCGTCGGCAACATTTATGCAAACGAGGCATTGTTTCGCGCCGGAATATCGCCACGGGCGCCGGCCGCCCGGCTATCCCTTGCCCGCTGCGACAAACTCGCGCGGGCGGTGGTCGAGACCTTGAACGCGGCCATCGCCGCCGGGGGATCGAGCCTGCGGGACTTTGTCCACAGTGACGGCGGCTCCGGCTGGTTCCAGCAGCACTATTTCGTCTATGACCGCACGGGGCTCCCGTGCCGCGCGTGCGGCACGCCGATACGCGTCGTGCGGCTCGGGCAGCGCTCGACATTCTGGTGCCCCCGCTGCCAGAGATGAACCCGCCCTCACAGCGCACATTGGCGGGGCCGGCGGTCATTGCGTTGTGCTAGAGTAGCCCGAGCTTCGCGGTTGAGCTCCACCACCGATCGCGGCAGACCGATCATGGCTAATTCAAGCCTCATTCATGAATTCCGGGCATACGGCGCCTGGCGAGCCGCACTCTGCCAGCGCATCGACGCGTATCGCCGCTGGCTGACCGGGAACGATCTGGGCGACGCGCAGGCCGATCTCCGGCTGCAGCAACTGGTCGAACGGCTCGCCGAAGACCGGCTCGTCGTAGCGTTCGTCGCAGAGCACTTGAACGGCAAATCGGAACTCATCAACGCGATCTTCTTTGCCGACGGCAGCCGCCCGCTTCTGCCCCCGATCGCGGCCGGTACCCCGACGCGCACGATTTGCCCGACAGAACTGCTCTACGACCGCGGCAAACCGCCGCGCATCGAACTGCTCCCGATCGAGACGCGGGCAACCCGCGCCTCGAGCACCGAGTTCAAGCGTTTTCCCGAGGAATGGCGCGTGATCCCGTTGGACACCCAGTCTGCCGATACCATGTTGCGCGCATACACGCACGTGAACCAGACCAAGCGCGTGCCGGCCGAGGACGCTCGGCGCTACGGCCTGTGGCATCCGGGAGCATCCGGCAACAGCGCGCCTTCCGGGGACGGCACCGTCGAAGTGCCCTGCTGGCGCCATGCGGTCATCAACTTTCCGCACCCGCTTCTCGAACAGGGTCTGGTGATCCTCGACACCCCCGGGCTGAACAACATCGGAGCCGATCTCGAACTGACTCTTTCCACGCTGCCCAACGCGCACGCGGTCCTGCTCGTCGCCGCCGCCGACGCGGGGATTACGAGCGGTGATCTTGCGCTATGGCGCGAGCAGATCGTACCCCGCCGCGGGCGCTTCGCCGTGCTGAACAAGATCGACGGCCTATGGGATGATCTCGGAAGCGATGCGCAGACCGGCGTCGGGATCGCGGAGCAGATCGACGATTGTTCGCGCCTGCTCGAACTCGATGCTGCACGCGTGTTCCCCGTGTCGGCGCAAAGAGGCCTGCTCGCCAAGATCAGCGGCGACGACGCGCTGCTCGCCAGGAGCGGCCTGCCCCAGCTCGAACATGCGCTTGCCACCGAGCTGATACCGGCCAGACACGAGATCATGGGTGCGCTGGTCCGTGCCGAGATCCAGAACATGACGAACGCGACACGTTCACGCCTGGAGGCGCGACGCCGCAACGTCCTCGATCAACTGCAGAAGCTCGAATACCTGCGCGGCAAGAACCGAAGCATGATCGGCGTGATGATGCAGAAGGTCGGCTCGGAGAAGGAAAGTTTCGCGCGCGAGCTGGCCAGCTATCAGGCGCTGCGCGGCGTGTTATCCGCGCACACGGACCGGATGTATACGCACCTTGGCATGGATGCCCTCTCCGACGACTGGCGGCGCGCCAGCGAGGAGATGCGCCGGAGCATCTTCACGCCCGGGGTGCGCTCGGCCATGACCCGGTTCTTCCGCAATGTGCGCACCGGCCTGGAGCACTCGGCCGAGCAGGTGGCGGAAATCTCCACACTGATGGCCGCGATGTACCGCAAGTTCAGCGATGAGCATGGTCTGCGTCTGACCGCACCGCCGCCGTTCTCGATGCTGAGGTACCTGAAGGAGATCGATCGCCTGGAGAAGACCTACCAGCGCCGTTTCAACACGCTGGTGGCGATGCTCACCACCGAGAAACTGACCTTGATGCAGAAGTTCTTCGAGACCCTCGCGAGCCAGGTGAAGCGTTGCTACGGGTACGCGAACCGCGAAGCCGACCTGTGGTTGCAGGCGATCATGGCGCCGATGGACACGCAGGTGAGGGAACACCAGATGCAACTCCGGCGTCGCCTGGAATCCATCAAGCGCATCCACCAGGCTACCGACACCCTGGAGGATCGCATCGAGGAGCTGCTCGCCGTCGAGCGCGGAGTGCGCTCCCAGCTCGATGCGCTGGAGAAGCGTTGCACCACGCTCGAAGAAGCCCTCGAATTCCGCGCAGTCCCGCTCGCGCAAGCCGCCTAGGAAGGCCTTGGTTCCGCAGTCAGGCGGGCGTACTTGTCCTTCAGTTCGTTCCCGGTTTCCCGGTGCTGCGGATCGAGAATGATGCAGTCGACCGGACACACCTCGACGCATTGGGGTACGTCGAAATGCCCGACGCACTCGGTGCAGCGCCGGGGGTCGATGACGTAGATTTCCACGCCCTGCGAAATCGCGCCGTTGGGGCACTCGGGCTCGCAGACGTCGCAATTGATGCACTCGTCGGTAATGAGCAACGCCACGACGGGGTCCGCTAGCCTTCCAGTTCCTTCACTCGCGCGGCCATTCGCGCCTGCACTGCAGGGTGTACGAACTTGCTCACGTCGCCGCCCAGGCTGGCGATCTCGCGCACGATGGTGGCCGAGATGAACATGTACTGCTCGGCCGGCGTCAGAAAGACCGTCTCGACATCGGGAATGAGGCTGCGGTTCATCCCAGCCATCTGGAACTCGTACTCGAAGTCCGACACCGCGCGCAGGCCGCGCAGGATCACGCGCGCATGCTCCCCCAGCACAAAATCGCGCAGCAGCCCGCTGAAACCCCGGACCTCGACATTGGCGTACGGCGCGAGGACCTCGCGCGCCATCTCGACGCGCTCTGCGAGCGTGAAGAACGGTCCCTTGCCGCGGCTGGCCGCCACCCCCACGACGACGCGGTCGAACAGTTCAGAGGCCCGACGCACGAGATCTTCGTGCCCGCGCGTCATGGGATCAAACGACCCCGGATATACCGCCTTGATCATCCCGTTTCCTTCCAAGCAGGTGGTAATGGACGGCACCCGCATGACCGTGCTTCAGCATTTCGAGCCCCCGTTGCCCCGCGAACGCCGCGTCGCATTCGAGGTATACGAACCCCCTGTCCGACAGCCGCTCGAGCAGGCGCAGCCACAGGCGCTCTGGAATGCCCTCGCCGAACGGCGGATCGAGGAACACGACATCAAACCCCGGCGACCCCGGCGACCCCGGCGACCCCGGCGACCCCGGCGCGCGCGTAAGGAATTCTAGCGCATCGCCGGACACGATATTCAATCCCCGCGCCCCCAGCAGCGCTGCATTGTCCTGCAGCGCTCGCCAGGCGCGCGGCGCGCGCTCCACCATTGTCACCGAGGCCGCCCCGCGTGAAAGCGCTTCGAAGCCGAGCGCGCCCGAACCGGCGTACAGGTCCAGGCAGTGCCGGCCGGTCAGGTCCTGGCCGAGCCAGTTGAACAGGGTCTCACGCACGCGGTCCGGCGTCGGGCGAAGCCCTGGCAGATCGGGGAACACGATCGTCCGGCTGCGCCACAGCCCGCCGATGATGCGCACCCGGTTGGGGCGCCGCGAAACGGCCACGGTGGCCGACGTGGCACTACGCCCGCGCACCGGCATTCACCGAGGCAAGCCTGACCGCGAGCGCAGGCGCAAGGAACTTCATCGAGGGGAAGCTGATAGAATCGCGCCGCCATCATAGCGTGAATTTCCGACCACCTTCATTCTTTCCATGCTCGGGCTATTCAAGAGAAACGAGGCCGGATCCAAGCCCGGCTGGCTCGAACGCCTCAAGGCAGGTCTGGCGAAGACACGCTCGCAACTCGGCGGCCTGTTCGTCGGGCGGCGGATCGACCAGGCGCTGTTTGATGACATCGAGGCGGCGCTGCTGTCGGCCGATGCGGGGGTGGCGGCGACGCAACATTTGACAGCAGCGCTTCGCGCGCGCGCCAAGAAACTCGGACTGGAGAGCGCCGAGCAGTTGAAGGCCGAGTTGCATGCCCTGATGGTCGAGATGCTTTCGCCGCTTGAGACGACGGTCGATTGTGCCGCGCACCGGCCATTCATCATCATGATCGCCGGCGTCAACGGCGCAGGCAAGACCACCTCGATCGGAAAGCTCGCCCACCTGTTTCAGCGCCAGGGGCATTCGGTGCTGCTTGCCGCCGGCGATACCTTCCGGGCGGCCGCGCGCGAGCAGCTCGCGGCCTGGGGCGAGAAGAACGGCGTCACGGTGATATCGCAGCAGTCCGGCGATCCCGCCGCAGTGATCTTCGATGCGATCCAGGCGGCGCGGGCGCGAGGCATCGGCGTCGTGCTTGCCGACACGGCTGGCCGCCTGCCCACGCAACTGCACCTGATGGACGAAGTCAGGAAGATCAAGCGCGTCATCGCCAAGGCGGACAGCCAGGCGCCGCATGCGGCGTGGCTCGTGCTCGACGCGAACACCGGCCAGAACGCTGTCAGCCAGGTGCGCGCATTCGACGATGCGATCGGACTGACCGGGCTCATCCTGACCAAGCTCGACGGCACCGCCAAAGGGGGCGTGGTCGCTGCCATCGCGCTGGCGCGATCCAATCCGGCGATGGCGCGATCCAATCCGGCGATGGCGCGATCCGGTGACGCGCATCTCGGTTCGAAAGACGCCGCGCAGAAGCCCATCCCCATCGCTTACATCGGCGTCGGCGAAGGCCTGGACGATCTGCGGCCGTTCGATGCCAGCGAATTCGTGTCTGCACTGCTCGACTAGCTTGGAAACGGACATCATCAGCTTCAGCCGGGTGTACAAGCGCTACCCCGGTGGCTACGAGGCCCTGAAGGACGTCAACTTCACCGTCGCGCCGGGGGAAATGGTCTTCATTACCGGGCATTCCGGCGCGGGGAAAAGCACACTGCTCAAGCTCATTGCGGCGATCGAGCGGGCGACCTCGGGCACGGTACTCGTTGCGGGTCAGAACGTGTCCTCGATACGCCGCCCGGCGATCCCCTTCCTGCGGCGCAACCTCGGCCTCATTTTCCAGGACCAGAAGCTGCTCTATGACCGCAGCGCATTCGACAATGTGATGCTGCCGCTCGTGGTCACGGGCCACTCCTGGCGCGACGCGGCGCGACGCGCCCGCGCCGCGCTCGACAAGGTCGGACTCCTGGATCGGGAGCGCGCCTACCCGATCGCGCTCTCCGGCGGCGAACAGCAGCGCCTGTGCATCGCGCGCGCAGTGGTCAACCGGCCGAACATCCTCATCGCGGACGAGCCGACCGCGAGCCTGGACGCCGAATACGCGGACGCAATCATCGCCATGTTCCGCTCGTTCAACCAGGTCGGCGTCACAGTACTGATATCCACTCACGATGACCGTCCGATCCGCAAGCTCAATCCGCGCGTGCTCACGCTGCACCATGGGAGCTTGGCGTGAGGGCCTGGCTGCGCCATCACGCGCTGAGTTTCGGGCAAACAATGCGGCGGCTTGCCGCGAGCCCGTTTGCCTCGCTGCTGAACGCGCTGGTCATCGGGATCGCGCTTGCCCTGCCCTTGGGCGGCTACGTGCTTCTCGCGAACCTGCAGCAGTTCGCACGCGGGCTTGCCACCGATGGCCAGATCAGCGTGTTTCTCGCACCCGAGGCCTCCAAGTCCGATATCGCGGAGATCGACCGACGGCTGCGCGGGACGCCGGGCGCAGCAAGGGTAGAGTTCGTGGGCCGCGAACAGGCGCTTGCCGGGCTCAAGCGCGCGCCCGGAATGGCCGAGGTGATGGCAACCCTGCGCGATAACCCGTTGCCGGACGCTTTCGTCGTGACCCTTGCGGCGAGCGAACCCGAACTCTCGCGGCGCCTGGAGCAGGAAATCAAGGGCTTTCCGAGGGTAGCTCACGTCCAGGCCGACTCCGCCTGGGTGCAGCGGGTCAGCGGCCTGCTCCGATTCGGTCGCACGGCCGTGGCGCTTATGGCCACACTGCTCAGCTTTGCGTTGGTGGCCGTTACCTTCAATACCATCCGGCTCCAGATCATGACCCAGCGCGACGAAATCGAAGTCTCGAAGCTGATCGGTGCCACCAACGCCTACATCCGCAGGCCGTTCTTCTACCTGGGCGCCTTTCAGGGAATGTTGGGAGGGCTGGCTGCCTGCGTCATCGTCGATCTGGCGATCGTCGTGCTCAACCGCGACCTCGCCGGACTGGCGACACTGTATGGGTCCGACTGGATACTTCAGCTGCTTGGTTTGACTGACGGCCTTGCCGTCCTGGCATTCGCCGCTGCGCTCGGATGGCTTGGCACATTTGTGTCAGTAAGCAAGCACTTATACAAAATCGAGCCCCGGTAGAGGCATTGTAGAAAATACGCAGGCCCTGGCGGATCCGCAGTTCTCCGAAACTATTTCGTCTATTAGCACTCCAACTCGTCGAGTGCTAAAATAGAACCATGGTTTAGCGGGGCCGGAAATCGGCCGGCGTTTGATACGAACGGAGCGAAAAAGAGCTATGAGCAACGTTTTTACATTGCCGGTTCCATCGGCGGTCGGCAGCCTGGATAGCTATGTGCAGGCGGTGAACAGGTTTCCGCTGCTTTCGGCCGACCAGGAAACAAGGCTCGCGCGCAGATTCCGCGAAGAGCAAGACATCGGGTCGGCGCATCAGTTGGTGTTGTCCCATCTGCGCGTCGTGGTTTCCATCGCGCGCGGGTACATGGGATACGGGCTTCCCCACGCGGACCTGATCCAGGAAGGCAATATCGGCCTCATGAAGGCGGTCAAGCACTTCGACCCGGACCGTGGCGTGCGCCTGGTGTCGTTCGCGATCCACTGGATCAAGGCGGAGATTCACGAATTCGTGCTGCGCAACTGGAGGCTGGTCAAGGTTGCGACGACCAAGGCGCAGCGCAAGCTGTTCTTCAATCTGCGCAGCATGAAACCCGGTCTGGGTTCCCTCACGCCCGCCGAGATCAAGTCGGTCGCCTGTCAGCTCGGCGTAAAGCAGGAGGACGTGGTCGAGATGGAAACCCGGCTCGGCGGACAGGACATCACGCTGGAAGGCGGCAGCGACGATGAGGATGACCATTTCGCGCCCATCGCCTACCTCCGCGACGCGGGCGCAGAGCCTTCGCAGGTTCTGGAAGCAGACCAGAACGAACGGCTGCGCGCCAGCGGGCTGGAGACTGCGCTGGCGAGCCTGGACGCGCGCAGCCGACGCATCATCGAAGCGCGATGGCTACGCGAAAAGGACGCGGCGACGCTGCACGACCTCGCCCGGGAGTTTGGCGTTTCGGCCGAGCGCATCCGCCAGATCGAAGCCAAGGCCTTGGTCAAGATGAAAGGCATGATGCCCTCTGCCTGAGGGCAGTTCCTTCATCAAGCGCCGTTCGAGTCCTGAGTCGGCCCTTCTTCAGCCGCCCTTGAGCAGGGTCCGTATGTCGGCCGCGAGAGTGCCGGCCTGACCGTGACGTGCGAACAGGCGTATGCGCCCCTTGGGGTCGAATACGTAGCTGCCGGTGGTATGGTCGACCGAGTAGTTGTCGGGTCTGGAGCCCGGCACCTTCTGGTAGAACACCTTGAATTCCTTCGCCGTCCTGGCGGTCTGCTCCTGGTCGCCGTACAAGCCGAGGAAATCCGGCTGGAAAGCGGGCACGTACTGCGCCAGCAGCTCCCGCGTGTCCCGCTCGGGATCCACCGTGACGAAAAGAACCTGGACACGCTTGCCGTCCTCGCCGAGCTGCTCGACGACCGATTTCAGTTCTGCCAGCGTGGTGGGGCAGACATCCGGGCACCGAACGTAGCCGAAGAACACCACGACGACCTTGCCCCGGAAATCGGCGAGCGTCCTGGGCTTGCCCGTATGGTCGGTCAGCGAGAATTCGCGCCCCCATTCGGCGCCGGTAATGTCCGCGTTCTTGAAGGTCGGCCCCGACGCTCCGCAGCCTGCAATCAGCAGCGCAGCAAAGACGGCTGCGAGAAGGCGCACCCTAGAACCGCAGGTAGTGATCCACGAGCAGCGCCGCGAACAGCACCGACAGGTAGGCGATCGAGAACCGGAACGTACGCCGCGCCAGCGCGTCGCTGTAGTCCAGGTGAAGCAGCACGGCGTAGCGCAGGAACATTCCCCCCAGGACCACGGCAGCTGCAAGATAGATCCAGCCGCTCATGCCGTAGGCGAACGGGAACAGGCTGCAGGCGAACAGAATCAACGTATAGAGCAGCACATGCAGCACGGTGAATCTGCGGCCGTGGGTCACCGGCAGCATCGGCAGGCCGGCACGCGCGTAATCCTCGGTGCGATACAAGGCGAGCGACCAGAAATGCGGCGGCGTCCAGGCGAAAATGATCAGAAACAGCAGCAGCGCCTCGGGCGTGACCTCTCCGGCGACCGCGGCCCAGCCGAGCACCGGCGGCATCGCGCCGGAGGCGCCCCCGATCACGATATTCTGCGGCGTGAGCGGCTTGAGCAACACCGTGTACACGATCGCATAACCGACGAAGGTGCCGAACGTGAGCCACATCGTCAGCGGATTGACGAAGTGATACAGAATCCACAGCCCGACGCCGCCCAGCACGCCCGCGAACACCAGGGTCTGCAGCGAGCTGAGCTCGCCGCGGGGCAGCGGCCGCGCGCGCGTGCGCATCATCACCGCATCGATGGTCTGCTCCAGCAGGCAGTTGACGGCCGCAGCAGCACCGGCCACCAGCCATATTCCTGCAGTCGCCGCGGCCAGCAACCCGGGGGGCACCATGCCCGGGGTCGCGAGAAACATGCCGATCACCGCGCAGAACACGATCAGCGCAACCACCCGCGGCTTGGTCAGCTGGTAGAACTGACGCAGGCGGTCGCCGTTGATGAGGTCGAGGGCCAGTTGCATGGATAGTCGCGCGCGGGATCGGATCGTTGAGGGGCGCGTATGGTATCACAGCCGGCACGCCCTGTGAGGCGGCCCGGACTGTTGAATGGCGCGGCACGGCACCGTTGCCCTGTCGGCCAACAGTGCCGCCTATTCGGAATGCGGTCCCGTCTACTGGATCGTCACTCGCTTGGTGCTTGCAGCCGCTTTTTTCGGCAGCACGAGTTCGAGCACGCCGTCGCTGTACTTGGCACTCGCCTTCGACTGGTCCACTTCCTGGCCAAGCCGGAAGCTGCGGGACACCTTGCCGAAGTAACGCTCGCTGTGAATGATGCGCTCGCCTTCCTTGACATCCTTCTCGGCGCGGCTTTCGGCGGAGATCGAAACCACGTCGCCTTCGATGTCGACCTGGATGTCCTCCTTCTTGACACCGGGAACCTCGGCCAGCACCCTGTACTCGCCGTCTTTCTCGGCAACGTCGATCTTCAGCCGCCGCGCGGTCTCGCCCGGCTCGACCGCGGCGATCGGACGCACCAAAAAGCCCCTCATCAGATCGTCCAAGACGTCTCCAAAGGGATCGTAACGGGTAATGTTCGCCATTTGCGCTCTCCATGTTCTGTCGGGCAAAGCGCCCGCATACCCACTAGATGGGGAAGGCCGGCGAAGTTTCAAGTGGGGTTGCAACGTCCCGGGGGCACGCCCAGAATCCGGGGAGAGAGGACAACCGTGACCGATCAAGACCGGACCCGCCCGATTGAAACCGCAGCGGCGCGCCCCGAGATAGGCTGTTCAGACTGCGCGCGCTGCGGCGCGGCGTTCCAATGCGGGGCCGGGGAGAGATCCTGCTGGTGCGCGGCGTATCCGCACCTGATGCCGGTGCCGCAAGGCGACCGTGCCTGCTACTGCCCGGCCTGCCTTGCCGAGATGACCGCGCACCCGGCCGTGGGTCGCTAGAGCTTCGCTTCAGCGCTGGTGCGCGGGCGCTGCAGCATCGCGCACCTCGGCGTTGACCTCAACGGTCGAAACCGTCTTGTCCCTGTCCTCGATCTTGAGCTTGAGCGGCACGCTGTCGCCCTTCTTCAACGGCTTCTTCAGATCGATCAGCATCACGTGATAGCCGCCGGGCTTGAGCTCGACGGTCCTGCCCGCGGGAAGCTCGAGCCTGGGCACGGCGCTCATTCTCATCACGTTCTTGTCCATGCGCATATGGTGGACTTCAGCCATCCCCGCGACCGGGCTCTCGACCCCGACCAGGCTGCCGTCCTTCGCGCTTTTCAACTGCATGTAGACGCCGGTCGTCTTCTGTGCCGCGACGGTGCCCCGCGCCCAGGCAGATTTCACTTCCACCTGCGCCCACGCGGACACGCTGGCGGCGGCGGTCGCGCAGACCAGAATCAGTATCCCTCGGAACCCCATCATGCTTGCACTCCCATTCGCGTGACGGCCGCAGTGAGGACGGCAGCGCGCAATCATAGTACGTAGCGCGCCAGATCCTCGCTCGCGGCGAGGTCCTTGAGCTTCGCATCGACGTATGCAGCGTCGATGGTGAGCGACTCCTTGCCGCTTTTGCCCGCGTCGAACGATATCTCCTCGAGCAGTTTTTCCATCACGGTGTAGAGCCGCCGCGCGCCGATGTTCTCCGTCTTGTCATTGACTGCGTGCGCGATCTCGGCCAGGCGGCGGATACCCTCCGGCCTGAATGTGAGTTCGACCCCTTCGGTGGCGAGCAGCGCCTGGTACTGGCGCGTGAGGCAGGCATCGGTGCCGGTGAGAATCCGCTCGAAATCCCCAACCGAGAGCGAATCGAGCTCGACGCGTATCGGAAGGCGTCCCTGCAGTTCGGGGATCAGGTCCGAGGGCTTCGCGAGATGGAATGCCCCGCTTGCGATGAACAGGATATGGTCGGTCTTCACCATCCCGTACTTGGTCGAGACCGTCGTTCCCTCGATGAGCGGCAGCAGATCGCGCTGCACGCCCTGACGCGATACGTCGGCCCCCGCCACCTCGCTGCGGGAGGCTATCTTGTCGATCTCGTCGATGAACACGATGCCGTTCTGCTCGGCGTTGGTGAGCGCCTTGCTGCGCAGGTCCTCGTCGTTCACCAGGCGGGCCGCCTCCTCCTCGGTGAGCATTTTCATCGCCTCGCGGATCTTGAGTTTCCTCGGCTTCTTGCGCGCACCGCCGAGGTTCTGGAACATCCCCTGGATCTGCTGCGTCAACTCCTCCATCCCGGGCGGCGCAAATATCTCCATCTGCGCCTGGGGGGCCGCAACCTCGATCTCGATCTCCTTGTCGTCGAGCTCGCCCTCGCGCAGCTTCTTCCTGAATTTCTGGCGCGCTGAGGAATCCTCCGGCGCTGGCGCCCCGGCCGTCAAGCCAACTTCGCGGGCCGGCGGCAGCAGCGCATCGAGCACGCGATCCTCGGCCGCATCCGCGGCGCGTTGTTTCACCTTGCGCATGGCCGCGTCGCGCGTGTCCTTCACGCTGATCTCGACCAGGTCCCGCACGATGGTGTCGACATCGCGCCCGACGTAACCGACCTCGGTGAACTTGGTGGCCTCCACCTTGATGAAAGGCGCTTCGGCAAGCCGCGCCAGCCTGCGCGCGATCTCGGTCTTCCCCACGCCGGTAGGGCCGATCATGAGGATGTTCTTCGGCGTGATCTCCTGGCGCAGCGGCTCGGCCACCTGCTGGCGCCGCCAGCGGTTGCGCAGCGCGATCGCCACCGCGCGCTTGGCGCGGTCCTGGCCGACGATGTTCTTGTCCAGCTCGTGGACGATTTCCTGGGGGGTCATCTGTGACATGGAGGACAAGAGGGACATGGTTCGACTTCCTGTTGGACTGCGAGGGCCATCATCTCATTGCGACGGGTGTGCAACGCGCAGCACGGCAATCTCGCGTGTATGGCACACAAACGCGCATAGCATCGCCCGGCTGATCTATTCCAGAAGTTCGACGACTATGTTCTGGTTCGTGTAGATACACAGATCGGCGGCGATGCACAGCGATTTGCGCACGATCGCTTCCGGGTCGAGCGTCGTGTTCTCCAGCAGCGCGCGCGCCGCGGCCTGCGCGTAGGGGCCGCCCGAGCCGATGGCGATCAGCCCGAGCTCGGGCTCGAGCACGTCGCCCATGCCGGTGATCACCAGCGAGCTTTCGCTGTCGGCGACGGCCAGCATCGCCTCCAGGCGGCGCAGGATCCTGTCGGTGCGCCAGTCCTTGGCGAGTTCGACCGCGGAGCGCAGCAGGTTTCCCTGGTGTTTTTCCAGCTTCGCCTCGAAGCGCTCGAACAGCGTGAAGGCATCGGCCGTGCCGCCGGCGAACCCGGCGAGTATCCTGTCGTGATAGAGGCGGCGCACCTTGCGCGCGCTAGACTTGATGACGATGTTGCCGAGGGTGACCTGCCCGTCACCGCCCAGCGCGACCTTGCCGTCGCGGCGCGCGGAGATGATGGTGGTGCCGTGGAATTGTTCCATCGCAGTCCCTCGAAAGACGTGGCGCCCGCGTGCCACGCGGTTTGGCGTATATGGTGCCTCAGCTAGGGAAATCAAGCCGGAACCCGCGGTTTCCGATAATACGCGCGACCTGCCGCATCCCCGTCGCGTCGAACAGGCGGCCCGTTCGTTCGCCCCCGGCGAATCCGGACGCTCGCCCCGGCCTGATGCGGCCTGATGAATGCGCAGCCGACCTGCCTTGCACGCCGCAACCGGACGCCTCCTAAGCGCTCCCGCGGCGGCCGAGCCAGGCCACGACCCCGCCCGTGATCGCCAGCGCGCAGACGATCATCGCCCCGGAGGGCAGGTCGGTCGTCGCCGACAACGCCAACCCGGCCGCATAAGCGATCAGCCCGACGGCGTAGGCCTTCAGGGTTCGCCAGTTCGTGCTGTAGTAGGTCGCGAGCGCGGGTATCACCAGCGTGGCAAATACGAGATAGAGCCCTACCAGCTGCACTGAAACCGTCACCGCGCCCGCGAACAGCACGTAGAACCCCACACGGCCAACCCGCGCGCCAAGTCCGTACCATATGGCGAGAATCGCTGCCGCGATGAGGACCTGCAGCGGCAGGCGCTCCGGACTGACCCAGAGAATCTGGCCGAGCAGCAGGTCCTTGAGGTGCTCGCCCCCGCGCGCGTTACTCGCGAGTAGCAGGAGCGCGACGCTGGAAGCGAGTACGAACACCACGCCGATGATGGCCTCCTGCACCTCGGGCCAGCGCCGCTCGGTCCAGGTGAGCAATAACGCACCCGCAAGCGCCGCCGAAAGCGCGGCGACCTGCACCGCGACGCCCTGCGGCTGCCAGCCGAAGGAATCGGCCAGGATCACCCCGACGCCGGCGATCTGCGCGACGGCGAGGTCGATGAACACGATGCCGCGCGCAAGGACCTGCATGCCCAGCGGCACGTGCGTCGCGGTCACCAGCAGACCGGCGATGAACGCCGGCCACAGGATGGCGAGGCTGGCCGCGTCTAGGTTCATTTGACGACTCCGAGCAGGCGGCCGATGAGGTCATCGAAAAAGCCGTACAGGTCTTTCGCCTTGTCTGTTCCGCCGACGCTATACGGCAGCATCACCGCGGGGATCTTCGTGCGCTCGGAGAGGAATGCGGCGGCCTTGGGATCGTTGTAGGTGGAATAGACGATCGCCTTCGCGGGCTGACGCCGCATCGCCTCGACCAGCCCGGCAAGGTGCGAGGGCGTCGGGGGAATGCCGGGGATCGGCTCGAGCGTTCCGACTTCCTTCAAGCCGAGCCAGGCCACGAGATACACGAAGGCCCTGTGGTGCTCAACGATCGGCATGCCCTTGAGCGGCGCTGCCTGGCGCTCCCACTTCTCGATCGCGGACCGCCAGCGCTCGAGGAATGACTTGCCGCGCGCGCGATACGCGTCGGCATTCTCCGGGTCGATCTGAGCGAGGCGCTGCGTGAGCGCTTCGGCCACCTTCGCGATATTGCGCGGGTCGGTGTGTATGTGCGGATTTCCGGCCGGATGAATGTCCCCGAGCGAGCGATCGACGACGCTCGGCACCTCCAGCTTGGCGACGAACCGGGACGCTTCGAAATATCCCGGACTTCCGGGCTGGATCCTGCCGTTCCCCGATTGCGTGAGCAACAGCGGCAGCCAGCCGATCTCCATCTGGGAACCGGTGCAGATCAACAGATCCGCGGACCGCACGCGCGCGATCAGGCTGGGCCGCGCCTCGATCCGGTCCGCATCCTGCATCGCGGTCGTCGCCGAGTACACCGACACGCGGTCCCCGGCGAGCTCTTGCGCGAGCGCCGCCCACTCCGGCTCGCAGGCGAACACCCTGAGCGCGGCCGACACCGGCCACGAGAGCATCGAGAACGCCAGAACGAGGAGAAGCTTGATGATTGTCTTCATTGTCGGCACCTCAGAATTTGTCGGCGCCGTGCGCGCCCAGGCTCATGATGTACTGGAGCAGCACCTGATTGTCGGTGGCACCCAGCCGCGATTTGTCGCGCGCGAACTGCAACCGGATGCGGCTGAACTCGCTCGGGCTCCAGTCGGCCATCACGGTGTGGCGGGTCGGGTTGTACGCGCTCAGAATCGGGAAGTCCGCGGCGGCGAGCGCGCCCGAGGCGACCAGGCCGAGTTCGGTCGTGCCGGCGTTCAGCCGGTCGTAGCGGTAGCCGGCGCGCCACCTGCGGACAAACTGGTACACGCCCTGCAGGTACCACCCCGACTGCCGCGAGGCGAACGCGCCGGTCTGGGTCCCGAGCGATTGCGCGAGGGTGTCGTAGGTCAGATCGCCGTCCTCCCTGCGCCTGAAGTACTCGCCCTGCAGCTTGAAATTGGTGGTGGTCGGGTTCCGGTTCGGCGCCCATTTCAGGATCCCGTCGAGCGCCCAGAGCCGGCTCCTGCCGTTATAGCTGTTGGTCACATTCGTGCCGGTGGAGTCAGGATCGTCGAAGCGGCGGTTCCGGGGCGAGGTGCTGAGATACGAAATTCCGGCCTGCCATGCGGTGCCGGTCCCGATGTCCCCACCGATATGCGCGAACAGGACGCCGGACCCGAAACCGTTCTTGTTGCGCCCCCCGTCCGGGCCGCCGGGAAACTTGCGGCCCCGGCCCAACTCGAGTCCGACGTCGACATACAGGTCGGTCGGCGCGATCCACCTGAACTGCACGCCGTCTTCGGCGAGCCGATCGCCGAGGAAGACCTTGTTGGCGAGCGGCGCGTCGGCGAAATTCCAGGCGTGCGCGTGCATCTGGTTCAGGTAGCCCACCCCGGAAAAAAAGCGCCCCGCCTTGATCGTGAACCCGTTGGAAAGGGAAAGCGTCTGAATATAGCCCTCCTCGATCTCGGCGCCGTTAGTGTCCGGCGATACCGACGCGATCAGCGTTCCCCGGAAATACGGGTCGATGTTGGCGGCGAATACGAGCTCCGACTCTCCCAGGCTGAGGCCGCGCGCCGGTGGACCGATTTCGCCCATCGTCGGAACGAAGCCGTCGATCCTGAAACCGCGCGGGTCCCGCGAAAGATTCGCATAGACGCTGTTCAGGACGAGCGACACGCCGGGATTCAGGGCATTCTCGGCCACCGGGCGGCTGCTCGCCTGGACCGCGGCCTGGACCGCTGTCTCTTGCGCCTTGCCCGCGGCCGCTTCGGCCTTGCCGGCCGCCTGCTCGGCCTGCTGCAGCCGCCGCTCCAGCGCTTCAATGCGCTTCTCGTATTCCAGCTTCATCTGTCGCACCTGCTCGCGCAGATCCTTCAGTTCCTGGTCGCTCACCGCGAAGGCGGAATTCGACAGGCCCAGCGCCGCCGCAACGGCGAACGCCATGAGTCGGGGTCGGTTCATTCGATCTCTCCTTGACTTGCACTCGCGGACCGAACATCGCCCGCACAGCCGTCGCCGCTCGAGGCGGCTCGTTGCGATTGCTGCGCTAGGACAGAACGGGCGGCGCGCGCGAATCGAACGCGATCCGCGGGGAGAACGGCAGGGGCAGGGTGAAAGGAGCGGGGGCCAGAAACGCCACATGGTGCAGGTCGAGAGTGGGAGCGAGGCCGCTCAGCGCGCTGTCCATCGCGTGAAATGCAAGGCATTGTGCGGCCGGATGACCGGCGCGGCATGGGCCCTTTTCCGCGCCCTCTGCGCAGGCGAGGTCCTGCCCGAGGTGCGAAAGCGCGTGGGACTGCGCCGCCTGCTGACATAACAGCAGAACCAGAACTATCAGCAGGTGGCCTAGGGTGCGCAGCATCGAGTTCGGCGTGACTCGCGGGTGGCGGATTTCGATCGGGATCTGCGCCGCAGGCGCTGTGTTGGACTAGTTGCCGTAGAGCTTCTGCTTCAGTTCGCGGCGCGCCTGCGCCTCGATGGTGAGCGTGGCCGTAGGACGCGCCAGCAGCCGCGGGATGCCGATCGCCTCGCCCGTCTCCTCGCAATAACCGTAGCTGCCGTCATCGATGCGACGCAGGCTCTGTTCGATTTTCTTGAGCAGCTTTCGCTCCCGGTCGCGGGCGCGCAGCTCGAGCGCATATTCCTCCTCGATCGTGGCCTGGTCGGTCGGATCGGGCTCGATGTCGTGCTCGCGCAGGTGCTCGGAGGTGAGGTCCGCCTTCTCCAGCAGTTCGCGCTGCATCGCCAGCAGCCGTTCGCGGAAGAACGCACATTGGCTGCTGTTCATGTACTGGGACGTCGGCGCCCGCAGGAGTTCGGACTCGGTCATGCCTGCGTAGCGCTCCTCGGATTTCGGCGCCGTGGATTTCGGCGCAGATTTCGCGACCGGCTTCGTCGCAGCGTGCTTCGACACCGGCTTCGGCGCGGGTTTCGACGAACGGACTGCGGCTTTGGCCAATTTCGCCACCGGCTTGTTGTTCCTGGCCGGCTTGCGCGCCTTGGGCGCAGCGGTCCTGGTGGCAGCCTTCTTCGCCTTTGCCGAGGTCGCCGCCTTCACCGCTTTGACGACGGGTTTCTTCTTTACTGCGGTTGCACGAGACATTGCTCAAGCCCCTTGATAAATATGTCCTCCGGCAGATTGCGCCCGATGAAAACGAGCGTGCTTTGCCGACTCTCTTCCTGGCCCCAGGCTTTGCCCAGATCGCCGCCCATCAGCATGTGTACACCCTGAAACACCACCCGGTGCGCATTATCTTTCAGATATACCACACCTTTGTAGCGCAGCATATCCTTCCCGTAGACCTGGATCAGCCCGGACAGAAACTCCTCCAGGCGCACGCCTTCGAACGGCCGTTCGGAGCGGAACACGAAGGAACTCACCTCCTCGGCGTGCTCGTGCTCGCCCTCCTCAAGGAATTCCGGATCGATCTCGAGGACGGCAGTCAGGTTGAACCCCCGGATGTCCAGGATCTCCCCGATCGGCGTCTGGCCGAAATGCACCTTTCGGATCGGCGCGCGCGGGTTGATGTGCACCAGGCGCCTGCGCAGGCGCTCGGCGTCATCCTCGGTGACGAGATCGGTCTTCGATAGAAGGATGCGATCGGCGAACCCCACCTGATCCTGTGCCTCGCGGAATTCGTCCAGCTGCCGTTCGCCATGCATGGCGTCGACCAGCGTAATCACGCTGTCGAGCAGGTAATAATTGCCGATGGCCTGGTCCAGAAAAAAGGTCTGCGCCACCGGACCCGGGTCGGCCATCCCCGTGGTCTCGATGATGACGCGGTCGAACCCGATCGCGCCGGCGTCGCGCCGGTCCTTCAGATCGCCGAGGATGCGCATCAGGTCGCCGCGGATCGTGCAACAGACGCAGCCGTTGTTCATCTCGATGATCTGCTCTTCACCGCCCCGGACCAGAATTTCGTTGTCCACGCCCGCCTCGCCGAACTCGTTCTCGATCACCGCGATCCGGTGGCCGTGCTGCTCGTTCAGGATGCGGTTCAGGAGCGTGGTCTTGCCGCTGCCCAGGAAACCGGTCAGGATCGTGACCGGTACCATGTTGCTTTCGGCCGCCCCGTTCTCGGCCGTCATGAGTGATCGTTCCCATGCGTGGCGCAGGCCGGACGCGCCCGGCAAACCACCGGGACCGCGACTGACATAGCGATGTCCAGCCTGTTCCACCACGACTTGCTCTTGATCATGTTCGAGCCAATCAGTATGCAACCAATCCTAAACCGTGCACTCGGCGCATAGGCCGGTGACCGTCAATTCCGTCCGCTCCGGGCGGCATCCAGCCGGAAGCCGCAGCGGAACGCTGTGCGCCGACAACTCGTCCAGGCACAGTATTTTGCCGCAACGGTTGCATTGGAAATGCCCGTGCGTCTCGTGCGCCTCGCCCGTCGCCGAAAAACGCCAGACGCGGTCGCGTCCGGCAATCCGGTGCGCGAGGCCCTGCTCCACCAGCCAGTCCAGCACCCGGTAAAGGGTCACCCGGTCGAGCCGTGCCGCGCCCAGCATGTCTTCGATGTCGCGGTGCGAAAGCACCCGCTGGGTGCCAAGCATCGCCGCCAGGACCTGCACCCGCGGGGCTGTCATGCGTGCGCCGGTCCCCCGGATTTTATCGCGGGCGAGGTCGAGCGCATGCCCCTGCATGGTCATGTGGGCATACTACTGCCCCTTGGTTGTATATGCAACACAGTTGCGATTCCGTCCGATCTCCGCAATGTAAACCCCACCTGGGCCATACCCGTCGACGTTTGACTGACAACAGACCAGCGGCTGTCGCCTTCAGTTCCGGCGCAGCAACAACCCCTTGAGGTACTCCCCTTCCGGAAACTCCAGCAGCACGGCGTGGTCGGGCGACGCGTGAAACCGATCGAGGATTGTGGCCGAAGCACCGGCGTCGGCGGTGGCCCCCGCGACGATTTTCTGGAACAGATCCGCGGACACCCCGCCCGAGCAGGAGAACGTGGCGAGCATCCCGCCCGGGCGCAGCAGCTTCAGCGCGTTGAGGTTGATGTCCTTGTAGGCGCGCGCGGCCGCCGGGGCGTGTCGCTCGGTGGGCGCGAACTTCGGCGGGTCGAGTACGATGAGGTCGAAGCTGCGGCCCTGCGATCGCGCGTCGCGCAGGTAACGGAATATGTCGGCCTCGATCCATTCGGCGCGCGGCGCATCGAAACCGTTTGCCTGGGCATTGCGGCGCGCGAGTTCGAGCGCGGGGCCTGAACTGTCGACCGATACGGCCGACAGCGCCCCGCCGGCAAGGGCGGCAATCGAGAAACCACCCGTGTAGCAGAAGCAGTTGAGCACCTCGCGCCCTGAAGCGAGCTCGCGGATTCGGTTGCGATTGTCGCGCTGGTCGAGATAGAAACCCGTCTTCTGCCCGCCGATGACGTCCACCGCATAGCACAGGCCGTGCTCGACGATTTCCAGTGGCACCGCGGGCGCATCGCCCCGCATGGCGCCAGTGCGCGCGGGCAGGCCCTCAAGTTCGCGCACGTCGGCGTCGGAACGCTCGTAGATGCGCGCGCAGCCGGTCTGCTCGATCAGTGCATCCGCGAGCACGTCGCGCCAGCGCTCGATTCCTGCCGACAGGACCTGCATCACCAGCGTGTCGGCATAACGGTCCACGATGAGGCCCGGCAGGCCGTCGGCCTCGCCATGCACCAGGCGAAGCGCGTTATCCCGGCCGCTCCCGTCCCGCGGCCCCAGTGCGCGCCGCAGCGCGAGCGAGCGCCCGATGCGGCCGCGCAGCCACCCGGCATCCGGCTTATCCGGCTCCTCGAAACTCCAGACGCGCGCGCGGATCTGCGACTGGGAGCTCCAGGCAGCCCAGGCGAGAAAGCGGCCGTCGGATGCGCGCACTTCGACCGTTTCGCCGCTGGCGGGCGAGCCGCTGACTTTGTCGATTGCGCCTGAGTAGACCCAGGGATGACGGCGCAGTAGCGACCTCTCCCTGCCGGGCTTGAGACGTACTTTCACTTCTTCTTCGCACGCGGGTGGGCCGCGTCGTACGCTTTCGCCAGATACTGAAAGTCCAGGTGCGTGTAGACCTGCGTGGTGGAGATACTCGCGTGCCCGAGCATCTCCTGCACCGCCCGCAGATCGCCGGAGGACTGGAGCACGTGGGTGGCAAAGGAATGACGCAACACGTGCGGGTGGACGTTCGACACCATGCCGCACTTGAGCGCCCAGCGCGCCAGCCGCATCTGAACCATGCGCGCCGAGATGCGCGTGCCGCGGCTGGAGACGAACAGCGCGCGCTGCCCGGGGGCGGCGAGTCCCCGCCGCAGTTCGAGCCAGAGGACGAGCGCTTGCGCGGCCTTCGCTCCGACCGGGACCACGCGCTTCTTGCGGCCCTTGCCGGTGACGGTCACTTCGCCCCCGTTCCCATGCACGGCGGCCGCTGCCGCATCCAGATCGAGACTCACCAATTCGGCTAGCCGCAGACCCGAGGAATAGCAGAGTTCGAACATGGCCTTGTCGCGGACCTCCAGCGCACCCTCCGGCGCGGGGTCAAGGAGCTGCGATGCGGCATCCGGCGACAGTGCTTTGGGCAATGCCTTCGCGCCCCTGGGCGCGCGCACGCCGGCACACGGATTGGCGGCGAATCCACGATGGCGCACGAGCCACGCATAGAGGCTGCGCCACGAAGAGAGCATACGCGCAAGGGTCTTGCCCGAAAGCCCGCGCGCATGCAACTGCGCAACCGCACGGCGCACCACGTGCGTCTGGATGCGCTCGAGCGGCAAGCCCGGCGTCAGACCGAACAGGCACTCGATGTCGCGGCAGTAGTTGCTGCTGGTGTGCGGGGACAGGCGCCGCTCGTGCTCGAGGTTGCGCCGGAACTCGGCGAGAACTGCCAGACGGGGGTCGTCGTCGCGCGCCTGCGACCCACTGGCGACCATGTCAAAGAAAGCGTGCGAGCGAGGCACCCGCCAGCTCGCCCAGGCGCTGCAGATGCAGCGTGCCCATTTTCGAATGGAAGCGCATGGCGTCCTCGCTGCCGAGCGCGAGCATGCCGAAGCATGTCCCGTCCCGGAGCGGCATCAACGCCACGGAGCGGACATGGGAAGCCGCTTCACCGAACCATCCTGCCGCCTCGACGTTTCCGCTCGGGCCGCAGTAGGGTTCCGCCAGCGCGCCCGCGTATTGAATGAGTTCCGCGGATACGGCGCGGAACTCCGGCATTACCTCGGCGCGTTGCGCGGCGTCGCTGCCGCGCCATACGCGCAGCGCCACATGCGGAACGACGAAGTCCTCGCGCAGGTTGTAGTACAGAGCCGACAGCAGCGCGGACAAATCACGGCAGGCGAGCAGCGCGAGCGCAAACCGGTGCATTTTTTCGCCTATGGCATCGTTTTCCTCGCCGAACTGGATCAACTCCGAGAGTTTGGCCTCCAGCACCCTGATCTTCTCGCGCAACGTGAGCACCTGGCGGTCGGAAAGCGCAATGGCACGCCCGCCATGCGGGCTGGAAACCGAAATCTGCGACAGCATTTCCGAGTATTGCTCGAAAAACTCCGGATTCTCGGTAAGGTAGCGCGCGACGTCTTCAGCTTTCATCAGTCTGGATTTCTCCCTCGAATACGGTGACAGCGGGGCCCGTCATCCACACCGCGCAGTTTAGATCATTCTCCGCGCCCTCCCAACGGATCGTCAATCGCCCTCCGCGCATGTCGACCGCGACGGTCGCATCGAGCAGGCCGCGACGGATGCCGGCGACCACGGCGGCGCAGGCCCCGGTGCCGCAGGCAAGGGTCTCCCCCGCGCCGCGCTCCCACACACGCAGCCGGATGCGGCCGCGGTCAATGACCTGCATGTAGCCGGCGTTGACGCGCTGCGGAAAACGCGGGTGACGCTCGATGAGGGGGCCCTGCGTGCTGACAGGCGCGGCATCGAGGTTGTCGACCACCTGCACCGCGTGCGGGTTGCCCATCGACACTGCGGTGATCTGCACACTCGAGCCCCCGACCTCGAGGGACTGTACCGCCGCGGCCGAATCGCTTACGAACGGGATGCGCTTGGGCTCGAACAGCGGCGCGCCCATGTTGACCGTCACCGCGCCGTCCGGCTCCAGGCGCGGGGTGATCAGCCCGGCTTGGGTCTGGACGCAGATCTCGTCCTTCGCGCTCAGCCCCTTGTCGCGCACGAAGCGCACGAAGCAGCGCGCGCCGTTGCCGCACTGCTCGACCTCGCCGCCATCGGCGTTCCAGATGCGGTAGCGGAAATCCGCGCCCGCCGCCTGTGGCCGCTCGACCACCAGGATCTGGTCGCATCCGATGCCGAAATGGCGGTCGGCGATGCGCTTCGCAAACCCGGGCGTGAGCACCACCGTCTGGCCGATGCCATCGAGCACCACGAAGTCGTTGCCCGCGCCCTGCATCTTGGTGAACTTGAGCTTCATTCCAGGCACCTGGTCCTGATCGGGATTGGCAAGAGGCATTGGCAAATTGTACCCGCGCCGTTTCCTAAGCCGGCATAAGCATACAGGTCAGGTTGTTTGGCTTTTTCCCCTCTCCTGATTTTGGGACGTTGCAACTTCGCAACGTCCCAAAATCAGGAGACATGAAAGACCCCAATTTCTACGTCGGATGTGTCAACCCTAATACCACTTCGCCTCGCCGGCGGGCCGCGTCTTGAACCGTTTGTGGGTCCAGAAATACTGCTCCGGCATCTCGCGCACGCGCTCCTCGACGAAAGCGTTCATGCGCCGCGTGTCCGCCGCGACATCCTCGCTGGGGAAGCTCTCCCACGCCGGGTGGCAGGTCACCACGTAGCCCTCACCACCCTGGAGCATGCGCGTCACGCAGGGCACGACCCGGGCGTCCGCGAGCCTGGCCAGCCGTGAAAGACCGGTGATGGTGGCCGCCGGCACGCCGAAGAACGGTACGAACATGGCGTCTCTCGGCCCGTAGTCCTGGTCCGGAAGATAGTAGAAAGGCAGACCCTCCTTCAGCGCGGCCAGCGCCGGGCGCACGCCGTCCTGGCGAGAGTACAGGCGCTGCGCCCCGAACCGGGTGCGCCCCGCCAGCAGCATTCGGTTCATCACCCTGCTTTTCTGATTGGCGTAGATGCTGGCAAGATCGATTTCGCAGGCGAGGCGCGCAAAACCCACGTCGAGCGAGACGAAATGCGGTGCAAGCAGGATCACGGGCTGCCCGGCGAGCGAGCGCAGATGCTCGAAGCCGGCGATCCGCACCATTCGCACGATGCGCTCGCGTGGCGCCCACCAAAGAATCCCGCGCTCGAGCAGGCTGCGGCCGACGGCACGGAAGTGCCGTCGCGCGAGCGCTGAGCGCTCTGATGCGGCAAGCTCCGGCAGGCAACGCGCCAGGTTGAGCAGGCACACCCGCCGCCGCTCGAGACCGAACGCGTAGAACAGCATCCCGAGCGACTCCCCCGCCCGGGCGAGCAGCGCCAGCGGCAGAAAATGCAGCATCCACATCGCGGCGAGTCCGAACCGCGCTAGCACCCGCCGTGCTCCTCTCGCTTCACGTCTTGCGCCCCGGTTCCGGCGGCTCGACCCCGGCGGGAACCTTGTACCGGTTGTATGCCCACAGATACTGGGCCGGGCAGCGGCGCACCAATTCCTCGATGGCGCGGTTGAGCCGGCGCTGCGGCGCCTCGCCCGGCAGCGGATCGAGCATGGGCACGACATGCAGCCGATAACCGCGGCCTCGCGGCAGGCGCTCGGCATAGCCGAACAGCACCGGGGCACCGGTCTTTTGCGCAAGCTTGGTCACCAGCGTCATCGTGTAGGCCGGCCGGCCGAAGAATTCCGCCCATTCCCCTTCGCCGATGCCCGGCACTTGATCGGGCAGGATCCCGACCGCCTCGCCCTTGTGCAGCGCCCGCAGCATGGCGCGCAACCCTGACAGATCGGGGGGCACGCTCTTCATGCCCTCGCGTGTGCGCCCGCGCTGCATCAGCGGCTCCACGGCACGCATCTTGGGCGGGCTGTAGAGTACGGTGATTGGATGGCGGCGGCTGGCGTACTGCGCGGTGATCTCCCAGCAGCCCAGGTGCGGCGTAAGCAGTATCGCTCCGCTGCCCGCGGCCAGCGCGCGCTCGACGAGTTCCCAGCCGTGCACCTCCACCACCAGGTGCGCGGCCTCCTCCTGGCTGCGCATCCAGATCGCGGGGAGTTCCATCGCGCCCTTGCCCATTTCCGCGACCGCCGCTCGCCTGATTGCCGGGTCGCCATAGGCCGCGGCCGCCAGATTCTCGCGCAGATATTTGCGAAAGCGCGGCGATCCGAAGTAGACCAGCCATCCCACGAGCGTCCCGACGGCATGCAGGACGGGCAGCGGGAAGGCGGCGAGCACCCTCAAAAGGATGGGCATGGAGTGGGTTGCAGGTTCGACGGCGTGTGTTATTCTTTGAGCCCTTTTTTGTCGATCAGGAACTGCCCCGAACATGAGCAGCTTTCTCTTTACTTCCGAATCGGTTTCCGAAGGCCATCCGGACAAGGTGGCCGATCAGATTTCCGATGCGATTCTGGATGCCATTCTAGCGCAGGACAAACGCTCCAGGGTCGCAGCCGAGACCCTGGTCAAGGACAACCTGGTGGTGCTGGCCGGAGAAATCACCACGGGTGCGCGGGTCAATTTCGACGAAGTCGCGCGCAGAACCATCCGGCGCATCGGTTACAACGATCCCGCGATCGGTTTTGACACCTCGACGTGTACGGTTATCGTCGCCTACGGCGAGCAGTCGCAGGACATCGCCCGCGGCGTGGACAAAGCCGTGGACCTGGACCAGGGCGCGGGCGACCAGGGCCTGATGTTCGGCTACGCGTGTGATGAAACGCCGGTGCTGATGCCGATGCCGATCCACCTGTCCCACCGCCTGGTGGAACGTCTGGCCGAAGTCCGCCGCGACGGCCGGCTGCCCTGGCTGCGGCCCGACTCGAAATCGCAGGTCACGCTGCGCTACGTGGACGGCAAGCCCGATTCGATCGATACCGTCGTGTTGTCCACCCAGCACGCGCCCGCGATCGAGTATGCGGACCTCAAGGAGGCAATCATCGAGCTGGTGATCAAGCCGGTGCTGCCGAAAAACCTGGTCAAGGGCGGTATCACGTATCACGTCAACCCGACCGGGGCCTTCGAGATCGGCGGCCCCAAGGGCGACTGTGGGCTGACCGGCCGCAAGATCATCGTCGATACCTACGGCGGCTCCGCGCCGCACGGCGGCGGCGCGTTCTCGGGCAAGGATCCATCGAAGGTGGACCGTTCGGCCGCCTATGCCGCGCGCTACGCGGCGAAGAACGTGGTCGCGGCGGGCCTTGCGTCGAAGTGCCTGGTGCAGGTCTCCTACGCGATCGGCGTGGCGCGGCCCACCAGCGTCATGGTCACCACCTACGGCACCGGCAAGCTATCCGACGAGAAACTCTCCGAACTGGTGCTCAGGCACTTCGATCTGCGTCCCCGCGGCATCATCCAGATGCTGGATCTGCTGCGGCCGATCTACGAGAAGACTGCCGCCTACGGCCACTTCGGCCGCGACGAGCCGGAATTCACGTGGGAGAATACTGACAAGGCGCTTGCGCTCGCGGCCGATGCCGGCGTGAAAAAGGGCTCGGCCGTCACCGCCTGACGCAGGCCTCCGGAAGCAATAAAGGCCGGCTCGATGCCGGCCTTTTGCTTTGATCTTGAGGCCGCCGCGCGCAGCGCGCAGTTTGCGCAGCCGGATATGCCCTGTTATACTTTTGTTTAATGTGACGAGGCCATGATGGCAACAGCAACGCTTCGAAAACTGGGCGGCTCGGTGGTGATGACCTTGCCGCGCAAGGTGCTCGCGCTCGTAAATCTCGATGCCGGCGCGGAGGTGAAGCTCTCGGTCGAAAACGGCAGGCTCGTGGTTTCCCCCCAAGGCAGGCCGAAGTATCGCCTCGCCGAGCTGCTTCACGCCTCCCGCGGCAAAAAGCCGCGTCTCACTGCCGAGGACCGTCACTGGCTGAATGAGGGGCCGGTCGGCAAGGAGCTCATCTGAAGCGCGGCGTTCCCGAGCGGGGTGACATCCTTCATCTCGACTTGAATCCGACGTTCGGCCATGAGGAACGCGGGCGGCGCTACGTTCTCGCGCTATCGGTGGAAGAGTTCAATCGGCTC
>MEQZ01000152.1:0-4432 GCA_001770425.1 Betaproteobacteria bacterium RIFCSPLOWO2_02_FULL_65_20
CAATCGGGCGCCAAAGCCGGAGCGATACGCCGACCACCATTTTCGGAATTTCCGGCTGACCGCCTCGGGTTGCCTGCCGACCTCAGGACGTTCCCGCCAGAAGACACCGGCCGTATCGAGGTAGGACTGGAACTGCGTCTCGGTCATCGGTTCAAGATGCACCATGTTGCGCTCCTTCGTTTTGGGGCGTGCCGGATACGGGATTCAACGCAATCAATCGAAACACCTTCACCTGGCGCACCACGGTCAAGCGCCCGCCACAGTAACACCGGCGCCTATGAATTCACGGAAGACGTGATGAATGGCAGGCTACTACCGCAACCGATCGTGAGCAAGGCTGGCCTCGCTTGGCGGCGCGAGTGACTGCTCTAGGGCCGGCAAGAAACGCTCGGGAAACGCAAGACTTGCACTGCTGAACGGGCGGTATCTCCTACCGAAGGAGACATTCAGCTCCGTTGAAGCCAGGACCGAAGTTCGGCCAATCCGGCCAGCGGCGGTCTGATGAAGAAGTGATCGGCGCTTCCAATTTGAGCGTCCGCTTCCGAAAGACCTGAGCTCACCCTTTCGACCTGCGGATTCAACCGGTGGACACTCCCGCCTAGTTTCCATAAACTTTCGAAACCAGAACGGGCGCAGACCCGTACCGTACCACTTCAGGTCAGGACACCTGCCTTCGCAGTCAATGTTCAAGGGGGGCACGATGACAACAGACTGGATCCGCTCGATCTGCCTGGCGTGGCTGTTGCTGGTTTCATTTCCTGCCAAGGCAGCCACGCCGATGGTTGCGGCGGGAACTTACTTTGCTTTGGCGCTGAAAGCGGACGGCACTGTCACCGCATGGGGACGCAGTGATAACGGGCAACTGGGTAACGGCTCTTCTGCCATGCGTGCCTTACCGTTCCGCGTACCCGGAATCGATCAGGCCAAGGCCGCCGCAGCAGGCAGCGGTTTCACCCTCGCGTTGCGTGCGGACGGCACGCTGTGGGCGTGGGGCGGCAACGGGGACGGCGAATTGGGCGACGGCGCCACCAGGGACAGGTCCTACCCGGTCCGCGTTACCGGCATCACCGGAACGATCACCGCATTGGCATCAGGCGATTTGCACACCCTTGCACTCGGCGCCGACGGCAAGGTATGGGCATGGGGCTATGGCGGATTCGGTGCGCTGGGTACCGGTGGCGTAGGGAATCGCACTGCCGCAGTGCAGGTATCAGGACTGCCTGTGTCAATACGTGCCGTGGCGTCGGGAAGTACGCATTCCCTGGCGCTTGCCGACGACGGCAGCGTCTGGTCATGGGGAGACAATGCCTATGGCCAATTGGGCACGGGCACGACTGTTGCAGCACTGATTCCGCGCCGGATCAACGCGCTGTCGGGCATCGTCGCCATCAGCGCTTTGGGCTATTCCAACTTGGCGTTGGACGCTGCCGGTCGGGTATGGGCCTGGGGCCGAGGCAGCCGGGGCGCGCTGGGCGATGGCACCACCATCGATCGAACTACACCGTTCGCGGTGGCGGCCCTACCGGAAATCGCGTCGATCAAGGCGGGAAACAATATCAGTATCGCAACCGCCCGTGCGGACGGCTCGGTCTGGGTGTGGGGCAACAACGAGGCCGGCCAATTTGGCGACCCGCAGTATTCCAGTCAGCCATCGCCGGTCAAGGTGACAAACCTGACCGGGCTCGCCGAATTCGCAGTAGGCGACATGCATGTCATCGCTCGCGACGCGAGTGGCGCCGTGCGCAGCTGGGGCCGCAACGATAAAGGCCAGCTCGGATTGGGCGATACCGACGATCGGCCGACGCCGACTGTCGTCGCGGGGCTTTCACCGTCCGCGCAGGTTGCGGTCGGATTGACCCATAGCGTATCCGTCGCGGCAGACGGTACGGTGTGGGTATGGGGAACCAACGGCGCTGGCGAACTTGCGGACGGCAGTGTTGCGGTCGGCAACATTCCAGTCGAGGTCCCGGGGCTAACCAACATCAGCGCCGTCGCTGCGGGTTTCCTGCACGGTCTCGCGCTTGGCGCCGATGGCAGCGTCTGGGGCTGGGGTGGCAACGACAAGTATCAACTTGGCGATACGAGCCGGCGGGACGCGCTGACGCCCAAACAGGTCAGCGGACTTCCTGCCATGGCTGCAGTCGCCGCAGGTCTCTGGTCCTCGTTCGCCATTGACCGCAATGGCCAATTGTGGTCATGGGGAAGCAACGGGACCTCGGGACAACTCGGCACCGGCGTCACCTCAGGTTTTCAGACACCCAGGGCGCTGACCGCGTTGTCCGATGTGACCCGCATCGCCGCCCGCAATGAACACGCCCTAGCCGTGAAGAGAGATGGCTCGGTCTGGTCGTGGGGATCGAACGGCTACGGACAGCTCGGCGACGGCACGACCTTCAATCGCAGCACACCGGTGCGGGTAGTTGGTCTGACTGATGTGACCGCGGTGTCTGCGGGTAGCTTCCACAGTCTTGCTTTGGACCTCAGCGGCGCCGTCTGGTCGTGGGGCTACAATTTTGTCGGACAGCTCGGTGACGGCACGGATACAAATAGTCTCACGCCAGTGAGAGTTTCGGGTCTGAGCAACGTGGTCGCCATTGCCGCGGGCGATAATCTGAGTTGCGCTATCACCACGGACGGCCGGCTATGGACGTGGGGTCTCAATGACTCCGGCCAACTGGGCGACGGTACATTGTTTTGGTGGTGGCCCTACCCGAGCGCCATTCCCGACCTCGCCGGGTTTCAGAGCCTCAGTTGCGCCAATAATTTTGCCGTCGCGATGCGCAGCGATGGTACGGTCTGGACATGGGGCCGAAATTTCGAGGGCCAGTTAGGGGATGGAACATTTGCCGCCCACAACCAACCGGTACTGGCGGCGAACGAGACTCTCACCGGCGCGCTGGACCTGATTCCCCAGTTTGCCAACAGCATCCCCGCTGGCAAGACACCACCGTTTCTTGCCAGGGCAACCCGGACCGGCGACCTGAGCAGAATCTCGCTCGCCGTGGACGTCAAAGGAATTACGGGAACCGGGGCTTTTGCCGCAGGGAGCGATAGCGGTCGATTCACGGCAGCCTACAACGTCTATGTCGCAGCCAGTGTTCTCTCGGGGGGCACGCCAATCTATTTCCAACTCGATTCCGGGAACAACTGGAGCGCTCTGCAATGGCCGATGGCGGAATTCTTGCGCGGTGTAGCGTTGGACAGCCAGAACAACGTAGTTACCGCGCAGATTCTCAAGGACGTGGATGTGTCTCAGCTGGCGGGCGCCATAATTATCGTCGGTTACGGTACCCATCCGGACGAGATGTTGGGAAACGCCCGCTACCGCACCATTTTCACTGTGCCGAATGAATAGGCCGGCGAGTCAACCAAGGCAGTCTGTTCGGATTCTTGGGACAACTCGGATGGCAGGGTGTTGGTCAAACCCTGCCTATCGAGCGATCGTCTCAGTTCGATGCTAGAGGCCGTTCGCGATCCGAGCGCAACTTGCGGGGAAATCAGGAGGCGAAATGGATCCTGCTGCGCCTGGCTCAGGCAGGCGCCCCGCGGCTACCACGGCACCGAAGGCGCGAGCATGCTGCTGCTCATACCGGTGCTGGCGAACAAGCAATCGTCGAAGCTCATATTGCCGCAGCCGTTGTTTGATGATGATGATGATGATGATGATGACGATGAGGAGCTTGGTGGCGTCATACCGAAGACCACGGGATTTGCCGAAAGAGCGTAGAGCACGGCGTCGCGTATGCCGTAGACAGACGTGCCGTCGGTGATCCCGACGACCGGCATGTACAGGGCTTCCCAGTTCGGAATGTAGACCGCCGTAGGTTGGGTGGAACTCGATGGCACCAGGCCGGTGAGCAGGAAGTAGCCGTTGTACGCATCGACCAGTGAAAGGGTCACGTCGTAGCTCGCCCCGTAGCCGTAGACAAGTACGCCGGGTATGGTCAGCGAATAGGTTCGATAGTCGAACACGGGGTATGTCGCCGCGGCAGTCTGCGCGCCCGCGCCCGGCGCGGTGATCCAGGTCATTGCGGAAACCATCAGGATGATGAATGCCTTCCGAACCGTCATCATTGGAGTCATATGCCCTCTCCCCGAACATGGTTTCGAGTCGTCCGCAGCGCCGGCACAATGACCGCGACCAGATTCTCTGCCGTGCACGGAACTGGGAACTGTTAAGCCAGCTTACTCACGCCCCGTTAACTAATCAAATGGTAAATCGGGATCAGCTTCGAATTGGCTCGCCCTTGAAGAGGAGAAAACAATTCTCATTTCGGGCGCCACGCGGCAGTCGGCGAGTGACCGCTCCAATGGCCGGGTGCTGCAGGATGTCCCCTAGAGCCACTGAAAATCCTCGCCCGGCTGCTATCGGGAAGGTCTGACTGGCCAATATCCGGCATTGCGGCCATTCGCCAGGATTTCAGTGGGGAGA
>MEQZ01000152.1:4450-4972 GCA_001770425.1 Betaproteobacteria bacterium RIFCSPLOWO2_02_FULL_65_20
CCGCTGCATTGCCTTCGTTGAGCGGTCGGGACACTGCGGTCCGCAGTGGGTCGAGCGCGCGAGCTCGCGTCCTTCAATGAAGCGATCCGGCCGAGCTTAGCGGGCACTCGATTTTGCGGCTCCGTCGTAGGCCTGAACCTGGTCCAGGTTGTCCTGGATCTCGTGCTCCATCGCCCTCAGGCGCAGCATGGCGAAGGTCTTGGCGGTGTCGAGGAACTGGAAGCTGTGGGTGCCGTGAAAGCTATCGCCGGAAGCCTTCAGTTTCTGGTAGCGCTCGATGGCGTCGCGTTGGCGCAGGATCACGCCTTTACTGGCTTTGCGATAGCCCGGGCGTCCCGGCTCGATCTTCTCCAGGGCGACACCCTTCGCATCGATGATCACGTTGAATATCGGGGACTTGTCGGTCACGGCGATTGGTTCCTGATAGAGGGCGCCTAATAAATCTCGGGCACGAAGTTCTGGATTTCCAGGGGCGGGCGGGCATAGCCCTCGCGCATTTCGGGCTTGCGCTTGGGAAGTTTC
>MEQZ01000153.1 GCA_001770425.1 Betaproteobacteria bacterium RIFCSPLOWO2_02_FULL_65_20
GAAATTTCACAAAGTTACGATCCGGACATAGGGCCGCGCAGCAAGCTCCGGAGGGCGCACGATGTTCAGGCTTCTTTTCGCAGGCGGCATCCAAGAATGCGCGCGCGCGCTGGCAGGAGACATCGCCAGGCGCTATCCCGCGGCGCTCGCGAACAGTCCGGAACCGCTGGTCTCGCAGCGACGGCGCTCGGAAATCCTTGAGACGGTCTTCTTGCAGGCCCGTCAGTTCAGCCAGGAGCACCGGCTCGGCGTTATTGGCCAGATCAGGCTAGGCGGCGCCCTGAAGTGGCAACTGAAGGAGATGGGCTACGACGAGGAATTCATCGACATGGCCGCGGAGCATCTGGCCGCGAGCGTCGCCCGCGAACCGACGTGATTCCTGCACGGCCACCGCCGTCATCCTGTCTGGAGGCTGACTACGGAACAAAGCCCGGGATGGCGGCGACGTCCACGGCGTCGATCTGCTTCTGGTCGAGGAACTGCTCGGCGTAACGCAGGTATACCTTCCTGCGCACGAAGATGTCGAACAGATCCGGATCGATGTGCCCGTTCTCCTTGAACCAGCCGAGTATCTTCAGGGATTCGGAAAGCGTCTTGCCGTGCTTGTACGGCCTGTCCTTTGCCGTCAGCGCCTCGAAAATGTCCGCGATGCCCATGACCCGCGCCTGCACCGACATCTGCTCCCGAACCAGACCGCGCGGGTAACCCTTGCCGTCCATGCGCTCGTGGTGACCGCCGGCGTATTCCGGAACGTTGTGCAGATGTTTCGGCCAGGGCAGTGCCTCCAGCATCTTGATCGTTGCGACAATATGGTGGTTGATGGTCTCCCGCTCCTCCGGGGTGAGCGTACCGCGGGCGATCGTGAGATTCGTGATTTCGTCTTCAGACAGGAAGTTGGCGATGTGGCCCGAGGGATCGGTCCATCGGTAGCCTCTGCCGACTTCGTGCACACGCGCCTGTGCCTCTGGTGGCATATATTCCCCGCCAATGTTGCAGCGGCGCAGGAACTCCCGATCCTCGTCGTACTGGCGTGACCTCTCGCGCAAGGCCTGATCGATTCCGTACTGGCGCCCGCGCCGACCCATCTCGTCCACGCCAGGATCCTCGGCGAGGGCCAGGCGCTCTCGCAGCGCCTGGATCTCGGCGTCCCGCTTGAGCACCTCGAACCGGGTATCGATGAGGTTGATGCGGTCGAAGATGGTCTCAAGCTTGGTGCTCTTGTCGACGACGTGGACCGGCGTCGTCACCTTGCCGCAGTCGTGCAGCATCCCGGCGATCTTGAGCTCATAGCGGTCACTGTCGGTCATGGTAAAGCTTGCCAGCGGCCCCTCGCCGGTCTCGTTGACCGCTTCGGCCAGCATCAGGGTGAGCATCGGCACTCGCTGGCAATGGCCGCCGGTGTAAGGTGATTTCTCGTCGATCGCGGTGTTGATGAGCACGATGAAGGATTCAAACAGTTCCTCGAGCTGGACTATCAGCGCGCGATTGCTCAGCGCGATTGCGGCCTGAGAGGCCAGGGATTCGGCCAATCGCTGATCGGCTTCCGAAAACGGCAGTATCTCCCGCGTGTCCGATGCCAGGCTGTTGATCAGTTGCAGTACGCCGATGATCTCGCCTTCATGATTCTTCATCGGGACGGTGAGGAAGGATTTCGAGCGGTAGCCCGTCTTCTGGTCGAACTGCCGCGTGCCGGAGAAATCGAAACCGGCTTCGGTGTACGCGTCGGCGATATTGACCGTGCGCTGGTTGATCGCCGCATAGGCGGCGACCATCGAGTTATTGGGCTTCCCGTCCCTGTAGAGCTGGATCGGATAGAAGGGAATATCGTTGCCCGAGGTTCCGCCCAGCGCGATCTTGAGCGTGTCGTTTCTCATGATCGCAAAGCGCAGCCGCTTGCCTTCCTCGACCAGGTACAGCGATCCGCCGTCGGCGTGCGAGATCGTCTGTGCGGCAACCAGGATCTTCTCGAGCAGGCGGTCGAGATTCCTCTCCTGCGACAACGCGGCGCCGATGTCGTTCAGCTGCTCCAGGCGCCGAAATAGGTTTTCGACCGTTTCCAAAGCGATTCCTCACCAGAAATGCGGGACGCACGGACTGCAGGCGGCGTGCCCGCCGGTTCCCGTGTTACTTGATGCAGACGGCGCGCACCTGCGCAATGTCGGTGATGCCCTGGAGCACCTTCTCTATGCCATCCATCTTCAGGGTGCGCATGCCCTCCTCCAGCGCCACCGCGACCATCTCTGCGACGCGCGCGTGCTCCTGGATGAGCTTCTTCATCGGATCGGTGCCGATCAGCAGCTCGTGCAGCCCCAAGCGGCCCTTGTAGCCCGAGCCACCGCACGCCTCGCAGCCGACTTTCTTGTACAGCGTCAGCTGGCCCTTCTCGTTGCCGTAATTCTTGACCAGATCCTTGTAGACGTTCTCGTAGGCACTCTTGGCGTCCTTCTTGAATGCGCTCGTATTGAGCAGTTCCTGGCAGTATTCCTGCAGCAGCAGCTTGATCTCGTCCGGACCCGGGGTGTACGCCTGCTTGCACTTGCCGCACAGGCGCTTCGCGAGCCGCTGCGCCAGGATGCCGAGCAGAGCATCGGCGAAGTTGAACGGATCCATGCCCATGTCGAGCAGCCGGATGATGGATTCCGTCGCGCTGTTGGTATGCAGCGTGGCGAACACCAAGTGGCCGGTGAGCGATGCTTCGATGCCGATGCCGGTAGTTTCCGCATCCCGCATTTCGCCGACCATGATGATGTCCGGGTCGGCGCGCAGAAATGCCTTCATGATCACCGCGAAATCCAGCCCGGCCTTCTTGTTGATCTGCACCTGGCGCAGGCCCTTCTGCGTGATTTCGACCGGATCCTCGGCGGTCCAGATCTGGGTGTCCGGCGTGTTGAGGTACTTGAGCACCGAGTGCAGCGTGGTGGTCTTGCCCGAGCCGGTCGGCCCGCAGACGAAGAACAGGCCGTAGGGCTTGCTTACCGCGTCCGTGAGTTTGGGCAGGTTGCTGGGAGAGAACCCCATCTTGTCCAGCGGGATCGGTTCGCCGGCGGCGAGGATACGCATCACGACGTCCTCGACGCCCCCCTGCACCGGTATCGTCGCCACCCGCAGCTCGATGTCCAGCGGCCCGAACTTCTTGAACTTGATTTTGCCGTCCTGCGGCTTCCTGCGCTCGGAGATGTCCAGGTCGCACATGATCTTCAGCCGCGCGACGATCGCGTTGCGGTAGGATGCCGGCACCTCGATGTAGGGCCCAAGCGATCCGTCCTTGCGGAAGCGAATCTCGGTCTTGCCCTTGCCGGGGTAGGACTCGACGTGAATGTCCGAGGCGCCCTGATTGTAAGCGTCGATGATGATCTTGTTGACCAGCTTCACCAGCTCGTTGTCAGCCGCCGCGGAGACGTCATCGGCGCCTACGGCGATCTCCCCCCCCTCCTCGTCTTCGCCCATGACGGAAAGCAGGTCGCCGATGTCGCCGCTGGTGTCGGCTGTTTCCGCACCGTAGAACTGATTGACCGTCTCGCGGAACTCCTTCTGCGTCGTGACACGGAATACGAGCCTGTGCTTGGGGAACACGTTGTTGACGATCCGCGAGCTCTTCACCCGCTCGGGATCCGGGCAAATAACGATCAGGCCCTCCTTGCTGTCCTCGATCGGCAGCCACTGGTTCGAGTCGACGTACTCCCGCTTCAGGTTCTTCAGCAAATCGAGCGGTTTGATGCGATCCTGCTTGAACGGCTCGTAGGGCACCCCGAAAAACTTCGACAGCGCCTGCCCGATAGAGGGGAGCTTCACCTGGAATTCCTCGGCCAGCACCGCCTCGACGTCAACCGCTTTCTTGCGCGCAGAGCGCGCCGCAAGCTCGAATTCCGCAACTGAAATGACAGCGTCGCTCACCAGGAAGTCGTACTTGGTCTTGAGGACCTGCGGCTTCTGCCGCTGCCGGAACGCGATCGCCAGCGTCTGGCACAGCTCCTGCACGCCCTCCTCCGCGAGAGACCCGAACGGGACGCCGAGTTTGTTGTTGATGAGCTGCGCCACGCCGATCAACTCATTGCTCCCGGCCTCGACCACCGAAGAGACCAGCATCTGTTTGGTGCGATACCCGGTACGCTTGTCCACCTCCTGCAGGAAGCGCAGGTTCGGGTTGTACTGCTTCAGCTCGGCTTCGTCGTAGACATCCTTGAGGTTGATCATCTTCTTGGTCAGGGCAACGTAGCCCGCGATCGAATGCTCTGCGATCGGCAGCTTGAGGTCCTTGAACGAGTTCAGGCCGGTCTTGACCTTGGAGACTATGGTCTGCTTGTCCTCGCCTATGGTGTAGATCGTCAGGCGGTCGGCATTGAACAGGCTGCAGATATCGGCGCTCACCTCCAGCATGATCTCGTCGATGTTGCTGGTGGCGTGAATCTTGTTGGTGACGACCTGGAGATTCTTCTGGAAACTCAGGCGTGCGTTGACGTCCGCTGCAGCGCTCGGTGGCGCATTCAATACCGCGCTCATAGCTCGGATCCTTTAATTGAACAACGGCGCCTGGCTGGCCATTGTAGTGGTAGTGCCGCTTGTCGGGCGCAGATCCGCGGATCGGTGCTCATCACGCGCCCCGCCTCTCGCCGCCCGTCCCCCACAGCCCGCCCTGGAGCAGGTAAGCACGGTAGCCTTGCTGCGAGAGCAGGAATGTAGCCGCGGAACTGCGGCGCTCGCTCTGGCAATAAACGACGTATTCGCGATCCTTGTCGAGCAAACCGAACGCATTGCGTATTTCGGAAAGCGGGATGTTGATCGCTCCCGGAAGCCGGTCGTACTGAAACTCGGATGGATAGCGCACATCGATCCATTGAGCTCCGGCAAGAATCTTCTGCTGCGCCTCCTCCATGGAGACCCTGTGCAACAGCGGCTCGCGCAACAGTTCGATGAAATCCTTCTTGTCCAGGCGCAGCAATGCGCCGGCGGTCCTCATCGTTACCGTCGCATTGCGCTTGGCCTCCGATACCAGCGCTTCCTCGCCGAACGCGTCGCCGCTCTTCAAATCCGCGAGAAGCATCGTTACCCCACCGATCAGCCGCTCCACCCGCACCTTTCCGGACTCGATAACATAGTAGTAGTCGCCCTCGGCGCCCTCGCTGATGATCACCTCGCCGGCCTTCGCCTCGATACGCTTGAACTGTTGCAGCAGTCCCTCGATGTGCGCCGAAGGAAGCTGCGCGAATGCCCCGTACTTGAGGTTGCTTACACTGAACATCCCGGACATGATCGACCACTTCGCGAGCGCCGGGCCCTCGGGCGGCCCCGCCTTGGTCCGGTGCGCAGCATCGGTCGCGGCGAGTTGATCCCATGTGACCATGATATCGAGCAGATCGTCGTCGATGCGCAACAGTTCGACGTCGGTAATGGCCTTCGCGCTTTCGAGCAGTGCGCCGCCCCTGCCCAACGGATGCCTCGCGTCCTCGGAGGTTCCAGCCAGCACGACCGATTCGCCGCCCGAATAGCTGAGCGCGATCTCTCCGCGCACGAGGTATACCGTCTGCCCGGCGCTGGAGCGCGTGCGGAACGGATTCAGGTTCTTGCTCACGGTCTCGACATAGCAGAGATCCGCCAGTTCGCGCAACCGCTCCTCCGAGAGCGAACGGACCGGCTCCAGCCGCTTCAGCGTTTCGACATCTACCTTAGGCAACGTCATCGTGTGTCCCGAACCGCGCTGCGGGCGCGGCCTCCTTCAGAATTCGAATACCTGGTTGTTCTGCAACATGCGCGGTCTGTACTGCCCGGCGCAGTCCTCAATCTCCTGCATCGTAAGTTCGATCTCCCCCGGCTTCAGGTGCGTGACATAGATATCCGCGGAGCGCTCGAGCTTGGCCAACTCCTCGGCCAGCATCGATGGGCAAAGGTGTTTCGCGGTGATGGCAAGCGCCTTCTCGCGGTTGCAGAAGGCGGTCTCTATGATCAGGTACTTGAGATTCGGTATTCGGTTCACGATCTCCCACAACGGGTCGTTGGTCGTCGTGTCACCCGTGAATACCAGGCTTGCGCGACCCGAGTCGACGCTGAATCCCACCGCAGGAACGACGTGGTTGGCGGGAAGTGGAGTGATCGTGCGCCCGTTGATGACCAAAGCCTCGCCCAGCTGGAGCGCGCGATACTGCATCCAGGGCTTTTCGGGTGTGGGAATCTGCGAGAAATCGGGCCAGATCACCCAGTTGAAAATGTGGTTGCGGATGATCTCGATCGTTGCCGGAATGGCGTGTACGATCAGTGGCCTTGCCCGCATGCCGCCGACGGTGTCGACGAGGAACGGAATCGATGTGACGTGGTCCAGGTGCGAATGGGTGACGAAAATGTGGTCGATGAGCGAGAGTTCCGTCAGGGACAGGTCGCCCACGCCGGTGCCGGCATCGATGAGGATATCGTTGTCGATCAGCATGGAAGTGGTCCGCAGGTGCCGGCCACCGATGCCTCCGGAACAACCGAGTATCCTCAGTTTCATTTGGTCTCGAACTTCCAGACGCCGTCCCAATCCGGGCCGGGCGGATCCTTGCGGTAATGCGCCACGCGCTCCGCATAGACCTCGTACAGGTGCGCGCCAGGCGCCAGGCGCTGCAGGTTGAACAGCAGCGTGTCGGTCTGGTCCCAATCCTGAGCCCGGTAAGCCCGAAGGGCCTGGTTCCAGAGCTTCAGTTCCTCCAGCCTTTCCTTGCTCACCTGCCCGTCAAACCCCAGAGGCTCGTAAATCGCCACCGGCTCGTCCTTGCCCTTCACTCTCACGCGGTCGAGTTCGCGCCAGACCACGTCCTTTACCAGTTCCCGCGTGTGCGGGCCGCAAATGATGCCCACGCCGTACTGTTTGGTGATGCCCTCCAGCCGGGAACCGAGGTTCACCGCATCACCCATCACAGTATAAGCCCGGCGCAGCTTCGACCCCATGTCTCCGACGCTCATGATGCCGGTATTGAGGCCCACCCCGATCTTGATCGGGGGCCAGCCTTTGGCCACAAAGGACTCGCTGAGCTTACTCAGTTCCTCCTGCATCAGCATGGCGCTCAGGACGCCCTGGCGCGCGTGCACCGGATCCGCGACCGGCGCGCCCCAGAAGGCCATGATCGCGTCCCCGATGTACTTGTCGAGGGTGCCCCGGTTGTTGCGGATCACCATGCTCATCGACGTGAGGTATTCGTTGATGAACGCAGACAACTGTTTGGGGTCGAGTCCCTCTGAAATCGAGGTGAAGCCGCGGATATCCGAGAACAGCACGGTGAGCTCCTCGCTGCGGCCCTCCATGCTGTATTTCTCCGGATCCTCTGCCATCTTGTCAACCAGCTCCGGCGGCACATACTGGCCGAACAGTTCCGTGAATTGGCGCTTGGAACGGGACTCAACGAAATAGCCGTAGGACATGTTGAGCGCGAACAGCGCGATGATCATGAGCACGCTCGAAGCCAGCGGAAGCACCATGTTCGCGCCGCTCCAGATCATCACGTTCAGACCCGTGATCATGACCAGCGACACCAGCGATATGAGGGATGCGCGCACCGGCGAGAGCAAAGGCAGAAGCAGTGTCAGCGCCAGACCGACTATGAGCAGCAGCACAACCTCCGCACCTATCATATAGGGAGGCTTCTGCTTGAGCGTTCCCTTGTTGAAATCGAGCATCCCCGCTATGAGGTTGGCGTGAATCTCGACGCCTGGGTAAGCGCTGCCGACAGGCGTCGAACGCAGATCGATCAGCCCCGGCGCCGAGGCGCCGACCAGCGCAATTCGTCCCCGCAGGCTCTCGGCTGGAGCGCGATCCAAGTACACGTCAGACAGGGAAACGTATTTGAAGCTGTTGCGCTTGCCCCGGAAGGGAACCAGCGTGGTCACGTTCTCGTCGACCGGTATGCGTATCGGCCCGACATCGATTCTCTCGAAGCCCCCGTAACCCTTCGAGCTGCTCCCGGCAAGAAAGGGTTGAAGTTTCGGCAGCGAGATCGTCTTGCCGTTGGTGCGGCTTGCCTCATTCAGTCCCATCAGAAGACGTATGACAGCAAGCGAGAGCGCTTCATAATACTTGCCCTTGTATTCATTCAGCATCGGCACCCGCCTCACCACGCCGTCGAAATCGATGAAGGGGTTGAAATGCCCCGCCAAAGCCGCCGCAGCCTGCAACTCCGGTAGGTTGGAGCCAAACCCTCGCCATGCGGAGAAGCCTATATTGCGCCCGGCGAAAATCCCGGCGGGTAGCACGGGCTCCGGCAGGACGCCGTACTCCCGCGCATCCTCTTCGCTGCTGAAGTAGTAGCCCAGCACCACTGGCCGGCCGCTGATGGCCTTGGCGAACATCCCATCGTAGTCAAGTCGCGGCCGCAGGGTATTCAGCGTGGCGGCAAACTGCGGGGTGTCGCGAAGCTCCTTCTTCGCGAGCTGATCGAGCACCTTCAGCCCGGAACTCTGGTCCCGCTCGGCCCACACCACGTCAAAGCCAAGCACTGCGATTCCGTACTTGTCGAACAGCTTTTCGACGAGTACGGCCATCTTGTCGCGCCCCCACGGCCAGTGACCAAGCTCCGGAATCGCGAGGCTCTTTTCGTCGATGTCGAGGATGACGACCCGGTCGTCAAGCGTCCCCGGCATTGTGAGCCGGAGCCGGTAGTCGTACATGATCTGGTCCAGTTGGCTGATGAACGCGACCTGGTAGAAACGGGCGGCATGGCCGAGGAAAGCCAGCACAATCAGCAGCCCGAGCGCGATCCGAACGATGTGTTGCTTCAAGCGTTTCCCTTCCGTGGATCGCGGCCAGCCACTGGCGCGCTCAAGTCTTGAAGTAGAACTCCATCTTCACCCCCGCAAGCTCGATCATGTCGTGGTCCGCCAGCGCGTGTGCCTGCGCATCGAGCGTCTTGCCGTTAAGAACCGGAAAGCGGGCCCCTTCGACGTGGGTGATGAAGTACCCCTGCGGGCGGCGGGTGATGACCGCCACCTGGACTCCGGGTTTGCCCAGGGTCGTGAGCGGCTTGACGAGCTCGAGTGCCTTGCCCGCGTTGCCGCCCGTGAGCAGCTGCAGAACTCCGATACGCGGCGCCGCGGCGGCCGGCTTGGGCGGGGCAGCCGGGACTGCCGCCGCCGCCGCGGCCAGCGGACCCTGGTTGACAGCGGTATCGCCGAAACTGCGTCCCGCCGGCGGAATTGCTCCCGTGGCGGAGGTCGCCGCAGGGGTCGCCGTGGGGGTTAGCGCCGGGGCCGCGCCCGCGGCCGGGGCGGCCGCCGCAGCGCTCGGCGCCGCCGCAGGCGGCGGCACGGCCTTCATCGCGCCCGGACGCAGCACCATGGTTTTCTCGAAGTCCGCGGCCTTGGAATGCCCCGTCTGTTCGTGAAGGTATTTCAGCTTGTACTTGCCCAGCTCGATGACGTCGTTGTTCTGGAGAAAATGCTTCTTTATCGGCTGGCCGTTGACCAGTGTCCCGTTGGTGCTGCCCAAATCCTCCAGGAACGAGTCGTTCAGTATGCTTACGACGACGGCATGCTCGCCGCTCACCGCGAGATTGTCGATCTGGATGTCGTTATGAGGCTTGCGGCCGATGGTGGTACGCTCCTTTGCAAGGGTGTACTCCT
>MEQZ01000154.1:0-194 GCA_001770425.1 Betaproteobacteria bacterium RIFCSPLOWO2_02_FULL_65_20
AATGCATGGCGCGGATATTATCTCGCGCACCATCCCACCATCATGGCAACGATGCCGGGGATACGCGAGCTCGAGGTCTACACCCGCTTGGACTGGGTGGGCTTTCTACCGTGGCCGCGGGCGGAGCACATGCAGCGGAACAAGACGGCCTTCGACAGCGTGGTTGCGCTCACGGCGGCCCTCAACTCGCCGGT
>MEQZ01000154.1:224-3045 GCA_001770425.1 Betaproteobacteria bacterium RIFCSPLOWO2_02_FULL_65_20
CTTTCCTCCATTCTCCGGAAAGACTACCCACTTCCCCATGTCGACGCTGGTCATCCGTCCCTGATTTCCGCCGCAAATGCATCATTAAGTAAGTACGGCGACGCCTAAGAAAGTGCGACTGCTTCCATCTCGATATCAAAGGGCTGCGCCCACGAACCCACAGTGATAAAGGTTCTAGCCGGCGGCTCGTGCATGAAGTACTGAGTGTATATGGCGTTAATGTCATCCCAGTAGGCGCAGTTGCTGACCAGCACGGTGACTTTTAGAACCTTGTCTAACGAAGATCCTGCCACCTCCAATGCGGCTTTCAGGTTTTCCAAGCATTGACGCGTCTGGACACGAATGTCGCCACGGACCAGATGGCCGGTGTCAAGGTCAAATGGCGGCAGGCCGGACACAAAGACAAGCCCTCCCCCTTTTGTTACGGCAGAAATCGGCGCTTTGCTTGCGTTGATGACGTCGGAAATCTTGCCCAGATGGAAAATCTCCTTTTTCATGATGGTTCCTTCGTGTCGAAAAGATAGGAAAGAGGTAGCGAAATGCATCGGCATTGTGCGCCATTCGCGCGGTAGGATGTTCAACGTTCATCTTGTTCTTTAAGGTTCTCCTGTCTCGAAAGGATTAGACTCATCCAGAAAGAAAAAAATTGGAAAGTCTATTCGCCGCTGAAGCCAGGGCGGCTCGCTGGCGCGCTGTAATCAGGCGCTTGAACCTGTCCCGTGTCGCTGCGGACTCCGTCTTATGTTGAATTTCACTTCCCCGCCACCGGCTGAAGGCGCCGTCGGGCCTGGCTTTGTTCGGAATTAATGGTAAAGTTAGTTCGCTGCTCGGAACGTGGATGCTCTTGGACACACGGAGCGGGGTCGCGCTTGCTCAATACCAGACTTGAAGATACGGACGTGCTGATCATCGGCAGCGGTGGCGCGGGGCTGCGCGCTGCCATCGAAGCCCGCCGCTACGGCGTCAAGGTCACAGTAGTCGACAAAGTGGTCTTGGGCATGAACAACAGCACACGTTACTCGGGCGGCGGGATCAAGGCCGCTCTTCCCGGAATTCTTTCGACCGCCTATACCACCCAGTACGAATGCCCGCGGGAACATTTCCGCCAGGCCATGATCCACGGCGAGTATTTGAACGACGAGGCACTGGTCGAGATCATGACCTTCGAGGGGCCCGCGCGCGTGCTCGAGTTGAAAAGTCTGGGTGTCGACACCTTCGACGCCATGTACCTGAAGGTGCATTACCCGCACGGCAGCGGCTTGATGGGACCATTAGTGAATACCGCACGCAAGATGGGTTGCACGCTGCGTCCCGGCATGGTCATAACCAGGATCTTGGTTGAAGGGGGCCGGGTGGTGGGAGCCGCCGGCGTCGACATCTACCGGGGTCGCTGCGCGGCGTTTCGAAGCGGCGCCGTGGTGATCGCCACGGGCGGCGCCGCCGAGACTTTCCTGCGCAACGACACTACAGTCAATACTACCGGCGACGGCTACACGCTCGCCCTGGACGCCGGCGCGAGCCTGCGCGATATGGAGATCGTCCAGTTTGAGCCATACGTGCAGGCAGAGCCGGGGTTGCCGATGCTGGACCGGCACGAGGCCGAAGCGGAGTTCCATGGCGTACTGCGCAACGCCCTTGGCGAGGATTTCCTGGTCAAGTACCTGCCGGCGGTCAAGGCGGGCCAGGTTCCCTTCGAGGAGCAGTTCGGCATGGCGCTCACCGATATTCGCGAGCGCGTGGCGCGCGCCATGGTGACCGAAGTCGCCGCTGGGCGCGGGGATCAGGGCGCCGTCCTGTTTGATCTGCGCCATGTCCCGGCGGGAAAATGGGAAAGCGATTTCGCCTCGCAGTACGCGCGCAAGGTACTGCTTCGCGGGTTCGATGTGCAAAAGAAGCCAGTTCACGTGCTGCCTGGCGCGATTTGCACCCTGGGCGGCATCGCCATCGATGGGGATTGCCGCACGGACGTGCCTGGCCTGTTCGCGGCCGGTGAGGCAACTGGGGGCGTGCATGGCGCGGCGCGGCTTGGGGGCGACGGGCTGTTGGACCCGATCGTCTTCGGTGCCCGTGCGGGACGATCCGCGGCTTTGGCGTCGAACGTTGCACCGTCGGTGTCCAAGGAGCTCGTCGAAGAAGCGAGGGCCGAGGTGGCGAGCGTGCTTGCGGAAGGGCCCGCAAATCTCGAAATACTCGGCAAGCTGAGGGATCAGGTGAAGCGCACGATGTGGGAGCAGGTCGGGATCCTGCGCACGGGCGAAGCCATCGCGGCCGCGATCCCGGTTCTAGACGAATTAGCGGAGCGGGTGAGGGCGACCAAAGTCCGCAGCCTGCGCCAGTTCAAGAGCCGCCTGGAGACCCTGAATCTCGCGCGCGTGGGGCGCGTGATCGCCGGAGCCGCGCAGCGGCGAATGGAAAGCCGTGGCGCCCACTTCCGCACCGACTTTCCGCAGCGCGACGACGAGCGCTGGATGGTGAATCAATTCGTCCGTCAGGACGGGCGGAAACTCGCCTACACGGAACGCCCGATCCGTCTGCGTACAACGGAACTGCTCAAGCAAAGCAAGTTCGGCATCGAGGTCAAGTAGCCATGCTGGAAATCCAAATCGACCACGCACGCTGCAACCTCTGCGGACATTGCATCGATTCCTGTCCCGCGCCGTGCCTCGGCTTCGACGAGGCCGAAACCAAGTTGGAGGTGTTCGATCTTGACCTGTGCCTCATCTGCCGGAACTGCGAGATTCACTGTCCGAAGGACTGCCTCGTGGTGGACTTCGTAGAATGGGAGGCGACGCGAGAGTTTCGAGGCATGGTGCGCCGCGTA
>MEQZ01000154.1:3056-3157 GCA_001770425.1 Betaproteobacteria bacterium RIFCSPLOWO2_02_FULL_65_20
GCAATAAAGCGAGTCAGGATGAAATGTGGCGCGCGCGCTGGCGGCGGCTGCCGTCTTCAGCGACCTTGGCGCCGCGTTGGTCGATGTCGCGCTGCCCGAAC
>MEQZ01000154.1:3242-5844 GCA_001770425.1 Betaproteobacteria bacterium RIFCSPLOWO2_02_FULL_65_20
CGACATTCATTCCGAGGTGCGTGACCGATTCTTGCTCGCTCACGCATTGCCGCACGAGGCGTATCGGCGCGCCCTGGCGGTGCGAGCGGCAGTATTGCGCAAATTTTGCGCTTTCGTCTTCGCCGCCGCCGACCTGGTGATGTTACCGTCGTCGCCGGTTGCGGCCCCGACATACGCCGCGATCCCGCGATCCGGGTCGACCGCCTGGCAGGGTATGGACCCGTCGAACGATCCTGGCCGCTACACGCGCTGCATCAATTATCTCGGTCTGCCGGCGCTGGCGCTGCCGGCAGGCTACGATGGCGGCGGAACGCCGCTCGGTATGCAACTCGTGGGCAAGCCGTTCGGCGAGGCGCTGCTGCTCAATTTCGGCCACCGGTACCAGCGGGCGACGGACTGGCACCGCCGCCGGCCGCCGCTCCTGCATGGCTGACCTCTGCGCCAGGACGGGCGGCCGATGAAGGCGATACAGTACGAGCGGTACGGACCGCCGGATGTGATGCAACTGGTCGATCTCCCCGACCGGGTTCCCGCAACCGACGAAGTGCTGATCGCGGTGCGCGCGGTCAGCGTCGGTCCCGGCGACTGCAAGACGCGCAGCGGCAGCCTGGACGGCTCTCATCCCGCCTCGTTCCCAAAGATTCCCGGGCGCAGCGGCGCGGGAATCGTCGTCGCGCTGGGTGCTCAAGCCGACTTTGCGACGATCGGGGACCTTGTCTGTTTCTCGACCCCTCACACCGAGTCCGGCAGTTGTGCCGAATTCGTGACCCGGCCGCGTGATCAGATCGGGCGAGTGCCTCCGCCCCTGGACGCCGTGGCGGCCGCGGCCGTGGGACATCCCGGCGTGTGTGCCTGGATCGCGCTGGTCGAGACCGCGCGGGTCGAGCCGGGCATGCGCGTGCTGGTCCAGGGCGGCTCCGGCACAATCGGGGCCCAGGCGATCCAGCTGGCGAAACACCTCGGGGCGCGCGTTTCGGCCACCGCGAGACGGAAGAACGCCGCGTACGTCGAGCGTCTGGGCGCCGACGAGGTGATCGCCTTCGACGAAGGCGGCGACGCCGGTCGGGCGCGGTTCGACGTCGTCTTGGACACCGTCGGCGGCGAGACGCATCGCAGGAGCTACGCGGCGTTGCGCGCCGGCGGCGTACTGGTCTATCTGCGTGCGGCGCCGATCGACGAAACCCCGGCTCGAACAGATGTAAGAACCCTGCTCGCCCGCATCGACTACCGGCCGGAAATTCTCGAAAAGGTTTTGGCGCTCGCGGCGCAAGGGGTGCTGCGGCCACAGGTCGGGTTGACGCTGCCCCTCGCTCAGTGCGCGGAAGCCCATCGCCGGCTCGAAGCACGCACCCATGGGCTCGGTCGGGTCGTCCTCACTGTCCCTTGACCGAACCGCGACGACCTCTCGCCGCTGGCGAAATGGACAGCTTATCGGCCCGGTTTGTCCAGTCGCCCGCTTGCGCCTAGAATCGGGCTGTCTGCGATGGCGTCGAGCACAGGTCCATGTGTCCCGAGCAGCCGGGGGAGCCGGAAGTTTCCGCTTTTCGACCAACAAACCTGTCGAGAGGAGAAGGGAACCGTGAAAACGTTCAAGAGAATCGGTCTGGCGGCGGTCATCACCGCTGCATTGTTCGGAGGCTCGGCGCTGGCTGCGCCTACGGTACTGCGCGCATCGCATCAGTTCCCCGGCGGCAAGGGGGACGTGCGCGACGAAATGGTCCAGATCATCGCACGCGACGCCAAGGCGGCGGGCGTCGACCTGGAGGTTCAGGTCTATCCGGGCGCTTCGCTGTTCAAGGCAACCGAACAGTGGAACGCGCTGGTGAACGGGCAACTCGATATATCGTCCTTCCCGCTGGACTACGCAAGCGGCAAGGTACGCGCGTTCGGCGCGACGCTGATGCCCGGACTGGTACGCAGTCATGAGCGCGCGGCGCGGCTGAACGAGTCGCCGTTCATGAAGGAGATCAAGGCCAAGATCGAGAAGGCAGGCGTGGTCGTGCTGTCCGATGCCTGGCTTGCCGGTGCCGTGGCCTCGAAAAAGGGATGCATCCGCAAGCCCGACGACATGAAGGGCCTGAAGGTCCGCTCGGCCGGGCCGACCTTCGCCGCGATGTGGCAGGCCGCCGGCGCGTCCATCGTGTCGATCCCAAGCAACGAGGTCTACAACGCGCTGCAGACCGGGGTCGCGGACGGAACCGACACCAGTTCCGGGAGTTTCGTTTCGTTCCGCATCTACGAGCAGGTGAAGTGCCTGACCGCGCCGGGAGAAAACGCGCTGTGGTTCATGTACGAGCCCGTGCTCATGTCCAAGAAGAGTTTCGAGCGGCTCAACAAGAAGCAGCAGGAAGTCCTGGTCAACGCGGGCAAGAAGGCCCAGGCGTTCTTCGCCAAGGAAACCAAGGGGCTCGACGACAAGATGGTCAAGACGTTCAAGGACCACAAGGTCGAAGTGGTCACGCTCACCCCCGCCGAGTACGATGCCTGGATCAAGATCGCTCAGCAGAGTTCCTACGCGGGCTTTGCCAAGGAAGTGCCCGACGGCAAGAAACTTATCGACGCGGCCCTGAGCGTCAAGTAGGAAAGTAGTCCAGGGACCGGC
>MEQZ01000154.1:5887-8915 GCA_001770425.1 Betaproteobacteria bacterium RIFCSPLOWO2_02_FULL_65_20
GTCAGATTCCTGACTCAGCTCTGTGGTTACGTCGCAGCGGGGCTGATCGCGCTGGGCGTCTTCGTCGTATGCCACATGGTGTTCGTGCGCTACGTGCTCAACCACAATACGATCTGGCAGACGGACTTCGTCACCTACAGCCTGGTGGCAGCGACCTTCGTCGGCAGCCCCTACGTGCTGATGCTGCGCGGCCACGTGAACGTCGACGTGCTGCCGCTGTATTCCGGCCCGGCCCTGCGCTACTGGCTCGCCCTGTTCTCCTCGCTGCTGTCGCTTGCGTTCTGCATCGCGATGGCCGTGCTGACCTATCAGTTCTGGCACGAGGCGTGGCAGGAGAGGTGGGTGTCCGACACCATGTGGCGGGCTCGCCTCTGGATCCCGTATTCGTCCATGCCGATCGGCCTGGGGGTCATGAGCCTGCAGTGCCTGACCGACCTGATGAGTCTGGTCAGCGGCAGGGAACCGCCGTTCGGCATGACATCGGGACATCGTTAATGGGCCCGGCCGGACAGGGCGCCCTGGTTCTGAGCGTGACGCTGCTGGTTTTGCTCTCGGGCGCACCGGTTGCGTTCGCGCTCGGCGCGATCTCGATCGTCTTCCTCGTTATCTTCGACGGACTCGATGCGCTGCGCGTGGTGGCCGAAACGTTCTACGGGGGGCTGAACGATTTCACGCTGGTGTCGATCCCCATGTTCGTGATGATGGGGGCGGCGATCGGCTCTTCACCCGCGGGCAAGGACCTCTACGAGGCCCTGGATCGCTGGCTCTATCGCGTGCCGGGCGGGCTGGTCATATCCAATCTCGGGGCCTGCGCGCTGTTCGCCGCACTCACCGGTTCCTCGCCGGCGACCTGCGCTGCCATCGGCAAGATGGGCATTCCGGAGATGCGCAAGCGCGGCTATCCCGATGACATCGCCACCGGATCGATCTGCGCCGGCGGCACGCTCGGCATTCTGATCCCGCCGTCGATCACGTTCATTCTCTACGGCATCGCGACCGAGACGTCGATCGGGCGCCTGTTCCTCGCCGGCGTCCTGCCGGGCATCATGCTCACGGGGCTGTTCATCCTGTGGACGCTGTTCATCATGTGGAAGAGGGGATTTCGCGCGCACGCTGCGGACTTCCGCTACACCTGGCGAGAGAAGTTCACCTCGATTCCGAAGGTGGCGCCCTTCCTGGCCATCGTCGTCGGCGTGATGTACGTGCTCTATGGCGGGATCGCGACGCCCTCGGAGGCGGCGGGCGTGGGGGCCGCGCTGTGCGTAGTGCTGGCGGTGCTGATCTACCGCATGTGGAGTCCGCAGGCCTGGTGGGCGATCCTGCGCGACACCACCAGGGAGTCGGTGATGATCCTGATGATCATCGGCGCGGCCGTGCTGTTCGGCTACATGCTTACCTCGCTCTATCTCACCCAGACGCTGGCGCAGGCGATCGCGGACCTGAACGTCAACCGCTGGGTGCTGATGTTCCTGATCAACGTGTTCCTGCTGGTGTGCGGCTGCTTCATTCCTCCTGCCGCCATCATCCTGATGACCAGCCCGATCCTGCTGCCCATCATCCGGGCCGCCGGCTTCGATCCGGTGTGGTTCGGGGTCATACTCACCATCAACATGGAGATCGGGCTGATCAGCCCGCCCGTCGGCCTGAACATCTACGTCATCAACTCGATCGCGCCGGACGTGCGATTGATGCAGATCATGCGGGGTGCCTTCCCCTATGTGCTGTGCATGGTGCTGGCGATCGTGATCCTGAGCGTGTTTCCGGAGATCGCCACCTGGCTGCCTGACAAGATGATGGGCACCGTGCACTGAATCCGGCTCTGCGCGACGGCGACCGCGCCCGTCATCTTGCCTTGAACTCGGGTTTCTTCTTGGCGAGGAACGCCTCGCGGCCGATGCGGTAATCCTCGGTGCCGAAGCAGGCGAAGCTCAGGTCGTATTCCTCGGGTGTCAGCGGCTTCGGATCCATCAGCCGGTTGATGAACTTCTTGTGCCAGCGCGCCACCAGCGGCGCGCCCTCGGCGATGCGCCGCGCGGTGGCGTAGGCCTCCTCCTCGACCTTGTCGTCGGGAACCACGCGGGTGACCAGCCCCTTGTCCTTCGCCTCGGCGGCGCTGAACACGCGGCCCTCGAGCGCGATCTCCAGCGCGCCCGCCTTGCCGCAGAGCTCGATCAGCCCCTGCAGTTCCCCGTAGGCCATCACCAGGCCGAGGTTCTTCACCGGCACGCCGAAGCGGCTCGATTCGCCGCAGATGCGCAGGTCGCACAGGCAGGCGATCTCCAGGCCGCCGCCGACGCAGGCGCCGTGGATCATCGCGACCACCGGGTGGCGGCATTGCGCAAGCGCGCGGAGGGTGTGCTCGATCGCATGGCCGTACTCGCGCGCCTGCTCGACGTTGCCGCGCTCGCGCTCGAATTCGGCGATGTCGGCGCCGGCGGCGAAGGCCTTGGTTCCCGCGCCCCGGATCACGACGCAGCGCAGGCTGTCGTCGGCGGACAGTTCGGCCGTCACCGCGCCCAGCCGCTCCCACATCGGCCGGTTGAGCGCGTTCAAGCGCTCGGGATTGTTCAGCACGACGGTTGCAATAGTGCCCTCGTGCGAGACCATCACGGTGTCTGACATGTGTGCCGCTTCTCCTCCCGGCTGCATCAGCGGTAAAACAGTTCGACCAGCCCCAGGCCGGTGACGGGCACGTAGGTGACCAGCATCAGCACCGCGAACAGCACGCCGATGAACCAGACGTTCACCCTGCTCACCTCCCACACACTGGCCCTGGCGATGGAGCAGGCCACCATCAGCACGCTTGCCACCGGCGGGGTCTGCTGGCCGATGCCCAGGTTGATGGTGACGATCAGACCGAAGTGCACCGGGTCGATGCCCACCGACCTCACCAGCGGCATCACCACCGGCACCACGAGGATGATCGCTGCGGCCGAGTGCAGGAACATGCCGAGAATCAAGAAGAGCACGTTCAGCAGCGCCAGCACGAACCACTTGTTGGTGGTGAGTTCGGTGACCGCTTGCGCGA
>MEQZ01000155.1 GCA_001770425.1 Betaproteobacteria bacterium RIFCSPLOWO2_02_FULL_65_20
GCCCTTCCTGCAGGATGTGGTCCTCGGTTTCGTCCAGGTCGTACTCGTCCTCGATCTCGCCGACGATCTGCCCGAGCACGTCCTCGATAGTTACCAGGCCTGCCACCCCGCCGTACTCGTCCACCACGATCGCCATGTGGTTGCGATTGGCCCGGAACTCCCGCAGCAGCACGTTCAGGCGCTTGGACTCGGGCACGAACACCGCCGGACGCAGCATGTCGCGCACGTTGAACTCCTCCTCGCCGGCGTAGTAACGAAGCAGGTCCTTGGCGAGCAGGATGCCGATCACGTCATCCCGGTCGCGGTCGATGACCGGAAAGCGCGAGTGCGCGGTCGCGATGACGTGCGGAATGAAGCGGTCGGGCGTGTCGTCGATGTTGATCAGATCCATTTGGGCGCGCGGAACCATGATGTCGCGCACCTGCATCTCGGAGACCTGCATCACGCCCTCGATCATCGACAGCGCGTCGGCGTCGAGCAGATTCTTCTCGTAGGCGGCGTGCAGCAGGTGGAGCAACTCGCCGTGGTTTTCGGGTACGCGCATCAGCAGCGCCGACAGGCGATCGAGCAGCGAGCGTTTGGGTTGTTCAGTCATTGCGCGGGTCGGATGTCAGAAGCGCGCGACGGGTGGTGGCGGGTGAGGGGCAGAGCATTTCATGCTTCAGTCCTCCATCGCATAGGGATTGCCAAAGCCGAGGCTGCGCAGTATCGAGACTTCCTTCGCTTCCATGATACGGGCGTCGCGCGGGTGCTGGTGGTCGTAGCCCTGCAGGTGCAGCAGGCCGTGCACCGTGAGATGCGCGTAGTGCGCATCGAGGGTCTTGGCCTGGGCGCGCGCTTCGCGCGCGATCACCGTTGCGCACAGCACCACGTCCCCGGCAAGACACCCGGCTTCGTCGTAGCAGAAGGTGAGCACGTTGGTGGCATACCGCTTGCGGCGGAATTCGCGGTTGAGCGATTCGCCCTCGCGTTCCCCCACTATGCGCAATGTCACCCGGGCGGGCTGCGCCAGCGCGGCCCGCGCCCAGCGGCGCAACCGGGCGGGCGCGGGCAGCCGCCGGCTGCGCGTGGCGACCTGCAGGGTCAGCGCGGGCGCGGCGCGGCGCGTGCCGCGGCCGTGGGCGACTGCGCGGGTCATCGCGGATGCTCGCGCTCGTCGCGATGACGTTCATAGGCATCGACTATGCGCTGCACCAGCGGGTGGCGCACGACATCCTCGGTCTGGAAGATGGAAAAGGCGACGCCTCGTACGTCGGCGAGAATCCGTCGCGCCTCGACCAGGCCGCTTTTCGCACCGCGCGGAAGATCGACCTGGGTTATGTCGCCGGTCACCACCGCCTTGCTGCCGAAGCCGATGCGGGTGAGGAACATTTTCATCTGCTCGGGCGTGGTGTTCTGAGCCTCGTCCAGAATGATGAACGAGTGGTTGAGAGTGCGGCCGCGCATGTAGGCGAGCGGTGCGAGTTCGATGGCGACCCGCTCCAGCATCCGCTGTACCTTGTCGAATCCCATCAGGTCGTACAGGGCGTCGTAGAGCGGGCGCAGGTACGGGTCGACCTTCTGCGCCAGATCCCCGGGCAGAAAGCCCAGGCGCTCGCCGGCTTCGACCGCCGGCCTCACCAGCACGATGCGTTTCACCGCATCGCGCTCCAGCGCATCCACGGCGCAGGCCACCGCCAGGTAGGTCTTGCCGGTGCCTGCCGGGCCGATCGCAAAAGTGAGGTCGTGCTCGAGGATGTCCCGGATGTAATGGCGCTGCCGCGGCGTGCGCCCGCGCAGGTCCGTCCTGCGCGTTGCCAGCACCGGCCCCTCATCGTCTTCGATCGGTCGCTGCTGGCGGAACTCGACCAGCGCGAGCTGGATGTCGTCCACGGTCAGATTGCGCCGCGCGTCGGCGTAGAACCTCTGCAGCGCTTCGGCGGCTCTCGCCGTCTGCGCGGCGTCGCCGCGCAGCGTGAACTTGTCGCCGCGCCGCGAAATCGAGACGTCTAGCGCCGTCTCGATCTGCCGCAGATTCTCGTCCAGCGGCCCGCACAGGTTGGCCAGGCGCTGATTGTCCACGGGCGTAAGGACCAGTTCGAGAGGTTTGAGCTTCAAGCGGTAGGCGGGGGAACCCAAGGGTATGGAGGAGATTCTACGGCAAGGCCGGCGATTCAGGCCGCCGCCGGGAGTGCCCCGCGCAGCGTGTGCGTGAGCGCCGCAGTGATCTGGAGTTCCACGAAATGGCCGGGGAGGCGCGCATCGCCCGCAAAATTCACCACGCGGTTATTGGCTGTGCGGCCGCAAAGCTCGAGCGGATTCCTTTTTGCGGCGCCCTCGACCAGCACACGCTGCCGCGTGCCGACCATGCCACGGCTCACCGCGCGCGCATTCGCCTCGATGGCCGTCTGCAGCCGGTGCAGGCGCTCGAGTTTGACCTCCTGCGGCGTCCCGTCGGGCAGATCGGCGGCAGGTGTCCCGGGCCGCGGGCTGTACAGGAAGGAGAACGAATCGTCGAATGCGACTTCGTCGACCAGCTTCATGGTGGCCTCGAAATCGGACTCGGTTTCCCCGGGAAACCCGACGATGAAGTCCGACGAGACGGAGATACCCGGACGCGCTGCGCGCAGCCTGCGCACGATGGATTTGTACTCGATCACCGTGTAGCCGCGTTTCATCGCAGCGAGCACACGGTCCGAGCCGGACTGCACCGGCAGGTGGACATGCGATGCAAGCTTGCCGATGCGCTGGTGCGCGCCGACCAGTCGCTGGCTGAAATCGCGCGGGTGGGACGTGGTGTAGCGGATGCGCTCGATGCCGGGCATCTCCGCGACGTATTCCAGCAGCAGCGCGAAGTCGGCCGGCTCGCTGCCCGGGCCGCCGGGGGCGTTGCCGCGCCATGCGTTGACGTTCTGGCCCAGGAGGGTGACCTCCTTTACGCCCTGCCCGGCGAGATCGGCGATTTCGGTGAGCACGTCCTCCAGCGGGCGGGACACCTCCTCTCCGCGCGTGTAGGGTACGACGCAGAAGCTGCAGTACTTGCTGCAGCCCTCCATGATGGAAACGAACGCCGCGGGGCCGGCGACTCGCGCCGGCGGCAGGTGATCGAATTTTTCGATCTCCGGAAACGCGATATCCACCTGCGGCCGGCCGGTGCGGCGCCGCGCCTCGATCAGGCCGGGCAGCCGGTGCAGGGTCTGCGGGCCGAAGACCAGGTCCACGTAGGGCGCCCGCGCCACGATGGCCGCGCCTTCCTGGCTGGCGACGCAGCCGCCGACGCCGATCACCAACTCGGGACGGGCGCGCTTCAGATGCCGCACGCGCCCCAGATCATGGAACACCTTCTCCTGCGCCTTTTCGCGCACCGAGCAGGTGTTGAACAGGATGACGTCGGCGTCCTCGGGGCGATCGGTCGCCTCGTAGCCATCGGCGGCATGCAGCACGTCGGCCATTTTGTCCGAGTCGTACTCGTTCATCTGGCAGCCGAAGGTGTGTATGTAGAGCTTCTTGGAACTCATAGGCGGACGAGCCCGGAGAAGGGGACCGGTCGGGTCATGGAGGGTGATGGGGTGGCGAATCAGGAATTCGCAGGATCCAAGCGTTTCCCGGAGGGGCCTACTCTACGGACAAGGCACATTGTAGCAGACCCCTGCAGCGGCTCTATTCGCTCGGCGTCGCCCAGGCTCTCCGCGGCCGCTAGAAGATCCGGTTGAACCAGAGCAGTGAAAGCAGTGCGCCCAGCATCGCGAACGCGGCGCCGAGCGCCACGAACAGCGAGGTCACCTCGGTCGATTGGTTTTTGTCGAACGCCAGTTGCGCGCTCAGTGCCTTGTAGATCTTCTTCAGGTCGGGCGCGGTGCCCGCGCGGAAATACTCTGCGCCCGTGGTGCTGGCAATCTTCCTGAGCGTGTCCTCATCGAGGCGCACGCGCATCGACCAGCCGTTGCTGGTCAGCGTCGCGCCGTCGGCGGTGCCGATGCCTACGGTGAAAACGCGCACGCCATGGTCGGCGGCGACTTGGGCCATCTCGAGCGGATCGGGGCCGACGTTGCTGACCCCGTCTGACAGCAGCACGATCGCGGCGGCGCGGTTCGAGCCGGGCGCGGCCGGTTTCGCCTCGGCGCCCGGTGGCTTGCCGGCCTTCGGTGCAGGGGCGTTGCCACGTCGGCGCTCCGCGGGCTGCGCGCCCTTCGGATTAAGCAGCTTCTCGACGTCGATGGTGCCGGTCGGCAGCAGCGTGGCCAGCGACATGACGAGGCCACTGCCCAAGGCCGTGCCGCGCTGCAGCTGGAAGCGGTCGATGGCCTGGACAAGTTCGTCGCGGCTGTCCGTGGGTGCCTGCACCACCGCCGCCGCGCCCGCCACCGCGACGACGCCGATGCGCACATGGCCCGGCTGGTCCTCTATGAATGTCTTGGCCGCGGTCTGCGCCGCGGTGATGCGGTCGGGCTTCACGTCGGTGGCGCGCATGCTGCCCGAGGCGTCGATGGCCAGCATGATGGTTTCCACGCGCGAGGGCAGCATGATGACCGCGCTGGGCCGGGCGATGGCAAAGAGCAGCGACGCGAGCCCGAGCAGCAGCAGCACCGCTGGAACATGACGCCGGGCCGTTGACGACGTTTCGGCGACGGTTGCCAGCCTGGCGTAACGGCGCGCGCCGCGCCGGCGCCGCGCCAGCAGGTGCAGGTAAAGCGCCGCGGCGAGCGGCACGGCCGCGAGCAGCCACAGCATGGCCGGCCAGGCGAGCGTGATCGAGCGCGGGTCAGGCATGGATCATCCGGCGTGCACGGTGGCCGTGCCGGATCCGGCGGCGAGCTGGCTGCGCCGCTTGCGCAGGCGCGTGAAGCGCAACAACGCTTCGGTCACGCTGTCGTCGGTAGCAAGCTCAAGGCAATCCACCCCGGCTTTGGAAAGGGCCGCGCGCAAGCCTTGTTCGCCCTCAGCGGCGATTGTTGCAAAGCGCTGGCGAAAGCCGCCGTCGTGCGTATCGACAAAAAGCTGCTCGCCCGTCTCGGCGTCCTGCATCACGATCAGACCCAACTCGGGCAGGGCCTGCTCCATCGGGTCATAGAGACGCACGGCGATCACCTCGTGCTGCCGCGCGAGCAGCCCGAGGCCGCGCTCCCACCCGGGCGTGCTGATGAAATCGGAGACCACGAACACCACCGAGCGGCGCTTCATGACCTGCTGCGCCTTCTTGAAGAGTTCGGACAGGTCGGTCTGCTTGCCGCTCTGCGGTGCGGCGGGCTTGCGGGGGCGCAGCATGCGATCGAGCAGGTGCAGCACGTGGCGCCGCCCGCAGCGTGCGGGGATGACCGCGTCGGTGCCGTTGGAGTAGAGCAGCGCGCCGACGCGATTGCCGTGGCGCGTGAGCAGGTAGGCGAGCACCGTGACGAATTCGGACGACAGCATGCGCTTTTCCACATCGGCCGAGCCGAAGTCCACCGACCCGGACAGGTCGAGCAGGAACCAGGCGGCGACCTCTCGATCCTCCTGAAACTCGCGCACATGCGGCACCTGCAGGCGCGCGGTGACGTTCCAGTCGATGTAGCGCACGTCGTCGTGCGTCTGGTACTCGCGCAGGTCGGCAAGGTCGATGCCAAAGCCCCGGAACAGCGTGCGGTAATCGCCCTGCAGCAGGCCGTCCAGGCGCCGGATCACGGTCCATTCGAGGCGGCGCAGGATACGCTCGGGGTCGACGCGGCGCGGCGCGGCCGGAGCGTCTAGCGCTCCTGCTTGATTCGTGACGGCGCGCCTCTTGCGAGGCAGGCGGCCGCCGATCCTGCCCAGCAGGTCCCTAATCCGCGGCGACTTGAACATGGGTGGCGAGCGGCTTGTCCGGGACCGGCACCGCCTGCATGATGTGCTCGATGATCTGGTCGGTGGTCTGTGCGTCCGACAGCGCATCGTACGAGAGTACCAAGCGGTGTCGCAGCACGTCGGGCACCAGATCGGTGACGTCTTCGGGCAGCGCGTACCGCCGGCCGCGCAAGAAGGCGAGCGCGCGCGCGCCTTCGATCAGACTGATCGACGCGCGCGGGCTTGCGCCGAACTGGATGTAGCGCGCGAGCTGCGTCAGGCCGAAGCGATCGGGATAGCGCGTCGCCGACACCAGCTTGACCGCGTACCGGATCAGATCCGGGTCGACGTAGGTCGTGCGGCACTCGCGCTGCAGCGCGCCCAGCTGGTCGGTGGTCGCGACAGCAGCCACCTGCGTGGCGGGGCCGGTGACGCGCTCGACGATGACGAACTCCTCCTGCTCGCTTGGATAGCCGATCAGCACCTTCATCATGAAGCGGTCGATCTGCGCCTCGGGCAGCGGATAGGTGCCCTCGGTCTCGATGGGGTTCTGCGTGGCCATCACCAAGAAGGGCTCGGGTACCCGGTGCGTCTCCCCGGCGATGGTGACCTGGCGCTCCTGCATCACTTCGAGCAGCGCGCTTTGCACCTTTGCCGGGGCGCGGTTGATTTCGTCGGCGAGCAGGAGGTTGGTGAACACCGGGCCGAGCACCGTGCTGAACTCGCCTGACTTCTGGTTGTACATGCGCGTGCCCACCAGGTCCGCGGGCAGCAGGTCCGGCGTGAACTGGATGCGTCTGAACGAGCCGCGCACGGTCCGCGCAAGCGTGTTCACGGTGAGCGTCTTGGCCAGGCCGGGCACGCCCTCGACCAGCAGGTGGCCTTGCGCCAGGATGGCCACCAGCACGCGCTCCAGGAAATGGTCCTGGCCGACCACGACTCGCTTGACCTCGTAGAGGATCTGCTCCATCAGCGTGGCCACTTCCCTGCGTCCCGTCACTTTCTGGTCCATGGATTCCATTGTCCTTGAGGTATTGAAGCGGTGCGGTTGAACCGGTGCGATTTTGCGCAACTCGGGCGGGCTCAGAACGGCGGCAGGCCCACGGCGACGCCGGCGCTCTCGATGGTCGCGGCAAAGCCGATGCCGATGAAGGTGCGCGCCTCGGTCGGGTTGAGGATGGCGGTTACGACGCCCACCACCTCGCCATCCATCGTGACCAGCGGGCCGCCGGAGTTGCCCGGATTGGCTGCTGCGTCGAATTGGATGAGCCCGGTGATGAGGCGCTTGCTTTGGGGCGATTCGAAGCCGCGGTTGAGGCCCGAGATGACACCGGCCGACACCGAGGGCCCGATGCCGAACGGAAAACCCACCGCCACCACCTCGTCGCCCGGACGCAGTCTGGCGGTCGAGCCCATGGTTGCCGGGGGCAGGTCGTCAGGGATGCTTTTGGCGCGGATCACCGCGAGGTCGTTCTCGGGCTGCGCGGCCACGAACATTGCGTCCGATTCCATGCCGTCGGAGAAGGTGACCATCACCCGCTTCATGCCGCGCACGACGTGCAGGTTGGTGAGGATGGTTCCGTTTTCCAGGATCACCACGCCCGAGCCCACGCCCACCTCTTTTTCCTCGGTCGGACCCTTGGGTTTCTTGGGATTCTTGGGCACATCGGCGAAGCCGCGCACGCGCACCACCGACTGACGCACCGACTCGGCTGCTCTGGATGCGCGCGAAGGCAGGGACTTGTTCTCTATGGTGTGCAGCACCGCTGCGTCGATGTCCTCCTGCTCGATTTCGCGCGGCGGCGTCTGGATGGCATCGCGGCCGAGCACCACGGCGAGTGCTAGCAGGATGCCGCCGAAAAGAAGCAGCGGGCGTTCGTAGCGGCGAAGCAGGCGGCGCATCGGTCCCGCGGGGCCGGCTGGCGCGGCATGCCGGACAGGATGGTCTTGCTGCGCGGGCAAAGCCGCCTGCGTCCCGGCCTCGGCTTTAGGTGGGCGGTGGGTGCTGCTGTAGAGCGCTGCGCGTTTCATCGGCCATCCATCCGAGGGCGTATCGGCAAAGCAGCACGGTAACACCGCGCCGGGGGGCGGGTGCATCTGCGGCGGCAATGATACAGTGGCGTATCGGTGTCTGCTGCCTCCCCTTGGGCGGGCGGACATGGCGTTTAGGGAGGAGCGATGCGGTTCTTGTGGCCGGAGCTGCTCTGGCTGTTGCTGTTCGTGCCGGCACTGGTCGCCGCCTACGTCCAGGTATTGCGCCGCAAGAAGAAGGCGGCAATCCGTTACCCGAGCCTCATGCTGTTGCGCGTTGCACTCGGACCGGGTCAGGGCATACGGCGCCATCTGCCGCCGGCGCTGTTTCTCGTGGCGATGATCGCGGCTATCCTGGCCATCGCGCGGCCCAGCGCGGTGGTGGTGCTGCCGGCCAACTACCTGACGCTGATCCTCGCCATGGATGTGTCGCGCAGCATGCAGGCGGCCGATGTGGCTCCCAACCGCATCACCGCCATGCAAGCGGCTGCCAAGTCCTTCGTTCAGGAGCTTCCCGCCGACGTGCGCCTGGGCATTGCCTCGTTCGCGGGCACCGCCGCCGTGGTCCAACCCATCACCGACAAGCGCGAGGACATGCTCGCCGCCATCGACCGCTTTCAACTGCAGCGGGGCACGGCCACCGGCAGCGGCCTGCTCGTGTCGCTGGCCATGCTCTTTCCCGACGACGGCATTGACCTCGAATCGGCGGTGTACGGCAGAGATTTTTCGCGTTTCGGCGGCGGGGCTGCACCCATCGAGAAGAAGCGCGACGCGGCCAAGGCGAAAAAACGGGAGTTCAGGCCGGTGCCGGTGGGCTCGTACACCTCGGGCGCCATCATTCTGCTCAGCGACGGGCGGCGCACCACCGGCCCCGATCCGGTCGAAGCGGCCAAGATGGCAGCCGAGCGCGGCGTGCGCGTGTTTACCGTGGGTTTTGGCACCAAGGAGGGCGCGAGCATCGGCTACGAGGGCTGGTCGTTCTTCGCTCGGCTCGACGAGGATGCGCTCAAGGCCGTTGCCAAGGCCACAGGCGGCGAATACTTTCAAGCCGGCACCGAGGCGGACCTGCACAAGGTCTACAAGGAACTGAGCTCCAAGTTCGCGCTGGAGCGCAAGGAAACCGAAGTGAGCGCGCTGTTCAGCGCCCTCGCTGCGCTCTTGGTGCTGTGCGCAGTTCTGTTGTCGCTGAAGTGGTTCCACCGCTGGGCCTGAGCCCGGGGCCGGGTACGCCCGAAGTCGATATCAGCGGGTGATCGGTCCGAACTACCCGCCGGGCTGCGGTGGATTTGTCGGCACAATGGCTCCAAATTCTGTCCCGATTTGGAGCCAAGAAAGGCCTAGCAGAAGCTAAGCCAGGGAATTTGTGGTGGCGAATCAGGGATTCGAACCCCGGACCTGCGGATTATGATTCCGTCGCTCTAACCGGCTGAGCTAATTCGCCGCGCAAGGGGCGAAATTATGTTTTCGAATCCAATAGGTGTCAAGCTAATCCGCTTGCCGCTCAGCTGTGACTTCGCTGCGTTGCTCCTCACCGCCTGACATGCTACGGTGCTGAAATCATGGACCCTATTGATCAAGCACACCAGTCGCGCGAGTGGCTGATCGAGTCCTGCCGCCGGATGCTCCTGATCCGGCATTTCGAGGAAACCCTGATCGGACTCCAGAACCAGGGGCATTTCGCCGGGCACTACCATGTTTATATCGGGCAGGAGGCGACCGGCGTTCCCGCGCTCTCCTGTCTCGCGCCGGATGACCATATTTTCACCACCCATCGCAATCATGGCCATCTGCTGGCCCGAGGGGCGGAACCCGGGCGCATGTATGCCGAGATCCTGGGCCGCAGGGACGGATACAACAAGGGCAAGGGCGGCACGTTCCACATCGCGGCCTCCCACCTGGGTTTCCACCACACGTCGGGGATCGTGGGCGGGATCATTCCATTGGCCGCGGGTGCCGCCTACGCGGCCAAGGCGCGCAAGACGGGTCAGATCGCCGTCTGCCTCATTGGCGACGGCGCGCTGGAAGAAGGGGCGGCACCGGAGTCCTTCAATATCGCCTCGCTGTGGAAACTGCCGGTCCTGTATCTGTGCGAGAACAATGGAAAATACGGCGCCGGCAGGGCCTTGGGCGCAGCGCAATCCTTCAGCATGGCGGCCTATCCGCTTACCGATCTGCCCAAGGTGTACAAGATCCCCGCTCAGCAGGTGGATGGAACCGACGCGCTCGCCGTATATCGGGTCGTTTCCGAGGTGGTGGGCAAGATCCGGCAGGGGCAGGGGCCGCAATTCATCGAGACGCATACCGTGCGCTGGCCCGGAAGCGAGAGCAACTGGCCCGTCGTTCCCGTGGTGACGAGTGTCGATCTGGCCTGGGATGCAAGCGCAGCGCCTGAAAAGTTCCGCGACTGGTATCGTGCCAGCGATCCGGTATTGGCCTTTATTCGCAAGATCGTGGAGGCAGGCGCGGCCACCAGGGCGCAACTTGCCGAAATCGACGCACAAGCAGTGGATCTCATCGATCGGGCCGCGAAATTCGCATTGGCGAGCCCGTTTCCGGAGCCGCAGGAAGCCCTGACCGATGTGTTTGCCTGATAGCGGGGACAGACCACGTTTTCCAGACCCGAAGACGTGGTCTGTCCCCTTGCACGTGGAAAACGTGGTCTGTCCCCGTTTATGAGAGAACTGGCTTATTACGAGGCGAAGCTGGAGGGATTGCGCGAAATCCTCGCCGCCGACGAGAGAGTTCACTTCATCACGGAAATTGCTACGGGATTTCTGGGCCTGAGCCCGCACAGGGTCCATTTCAGGCAGATCGCGAGCAGCTTTCCGGACAGGGTCATCGCCCCGCCGATTTCGGAACTCGCGTTCTGCGGGGTCGCGATCGGGGCGGCGATGGCGGGCCTGCGGCCGATCGTGGATTTGATCACCGCGAGTTTCGCGTTCGAGGCGTGGCCCCAGATCGTGAACGAGGCGGCGAACGCTTTCTACATGTCGGGTGGACAGACCAGGGCGCCGGTCGTTTTCCATCTGCTGCATGGTCTGCGCGGCGCGGGCGCGGCTCAGCACTCGCACAGCCCTCAAGCCATGCTCTGGAACTGTCCGGGACTGAAGATCGTTCTCCCCTCCTCGCCGCGTGATGTCAAAGGACTGCTCAAGACCGCCGCGGCCAGCGACAGCCCGACCGTATTCATCGATCACGTGCTGCTGTTCGAATACAGGGGATCCGTCCCGGAGAATGACGAGGCGATTCCTTTCGGCCAGGCCGAGATCAAGCGCTCTGGCGCCGATGTCACCGTGGTGGCGACCTCGCTGATGGTGCAGCGCTCGCTTGCCGTGGCCGAGCGTCTGGCGAAGGACGGGATCCAGGTGGAGGTCGTGGACCCACGCACCATCGTTCCATTGGATTTCGACACCATCATGGGCTCGGTGGAGAAGACCGGACGCGTGGTGGTCGTGGACGAGTGCCACCAGAGTTGCGGCGTCGCCGCTGAACTGGTGGCACGCATTGCGGAGGCGGGATTCGACAAGCTCAAGGCCCCGATACGCAGGGTCGTGACGCTCGATGTGCCCATTCCCTTCAGTCCTCGGCTGGAAGAATTCGTCAGTCCCTCGGAGGCGCGCATTGCCGAGGCGATCAGGGCTGCGGCGCGCTAACGTCCTGGGGTCCGATGCATCGGCGCGCTGCTCCAATGCCCCGGAGCGCCGCGTCGAAAACCGAGTCCTTCTCCGGAGGGTTTTAGATGTACAGCATTGCGATTGACGTCGGCGGCACCTTTACCGATTGCCTGGTATTGGACGCCAAAGGGCAACTCGGCCAGTTCAAGGCGCCGACTACGCCCGATGACCCGAGCAAAGGTTTGCTGGATTCCCTTGAAAAGGCGGCGCGCTCGGCGGCGAAGGATACGCGAGAGTTCATCGGCGAAGTGGATTTCATCATCCACGGAACGACCCTGGCGACCAATGCGCTGCTCACCGAGCGCGGTGCCAAGGTGGGCATGCTGACCACCGAGGGCTTTCGGGACGAACTGGAGATTCGCCGCGGCTTCAAGAATATCCGCACCTCCATGTACAACTTGGCGGTGCCGCCTTACAAACCGCTGGTGCGGCGCTACCTGCGGCTTGCGGTGCACGAACGCACGCTCTATTCGGGGGAGATCGAGACGCCTGTCCAGATCTCCAGTGTGGCGGCGGCGCTGGACAAGTTCGAGGCCGAGGGCGTCCAGGCAATCGCGATCTGTTTCCTGCATTCCTACGCGAACCCGGAGAACGAGCGCAAAGCCGCGCAGATGTGCCGCGAGCGGTTCGGTGACAGGATCTACGTGACGACCTCGCACGAAATCCTGCCCGTGTCCGGAGAATACGAGCGGTTCAGCACGACCGTGGTGAGCGCCTATATCGGCCCCATCGTTTCCGATTACCTCCAGGCGCTGGAGGCGCGGTTGTCCGAAATGGGCTTCAAAGGCAGCCTGATGATGGTCCGCTCCGATGCGCTGGTCCAGTCGGTGGCGCACTCGCGCCGCCAGGCGGTCACGATGATCAACTCCGGTCCGGCGGCGGCACCCACTGCGGCGCATTTCTTCGGCCGCTTGCTGGGACATGAGAACCTGATCTCGATCGACATGGGCGGCACGAGCCTGGACGCGAGCCTCATACGCAACGGGGAAATCCCGACGACGACCGAAAGCTGGGTCGGCGATGAGCGGGTGGCGATCAAGATCATCGAAACGCATTCCATCGGCGCCGGCGGCGGGAGTCTGGCGTGGATCGATTCCCTGGGACTGCTGCGGGTCGGGCCGCAAAGCGCCGGGTCCTACCCGGGGCCCTCGTGCTACGGCCGCGGCGGCGACAGGCCCACGGTCACTGATGCCGATGTCCTCCTTGGATACGTCCCCGCGGATTACTTCCTCGGCGGCGAGATCGAGCTCGATGCGGAACGGTCACGCCAGGCGATACTGAAAGTGGCAGAGCCGCTGCAGATGACCGAGAGCCAGGCGGCCCAGGCGATTTTCAGGGTCGTGAACTCGTTGATGGCGGACCAGGTGATCGAAATGTCCACCAAGCGGGGCTACGACATCCGTGATTTCGCGCTGATCGTCGGCGGCGGCGCCGGTGCGGTCCACGGCGCGCATATTGCCGAACTGCTGGGGATTCCCAGCGTCATCATTCCCAAGTACGCAGCCCTCTACAGCGCATTCGGGATGTTCGCGATGGACATGGGACGCGAGTACTCCCGCAGCTGCATGGTGCGCGCCGACAAGCTGGATCCGGGGCGACTGGAAGACCTTTACCGCGAGCTGGCCGAAAAAGCCGCCGCCGATCTCGGGGAAAGCCATGTCGAGGCATCCGAGCTGGTCTCGACCAGAACCGCCCAGGTGCGCTATGTGGGCCAATTTCATGACATCGAGGTTTCGTTGCCGGAGGAGTTGAAATCCCCCGAAGATATTCAGGCGGTGATCAAGACATTTCATGCCCGGCACAAGGAGTTGTACAAGTTCGACCTGCCGGAGCGCGGAATCGAATTCCGGACCTGCTCGCTCAGGGCCACGCTTGCGCGCAAGCTCGACCTCAAGGTCGTGCCGCTCGCGCGGGGCGGGGCCGGCGCGGCCGTCAAGCGAACGCGGCGTTGTCTGTTTGGAGAGGATTGGATCGATACGCCCTGCTACGACGGCAGGCGACTGCTTGCCGGAAATCGGATTCCCGGTCCGGCGATCATCGAAGAACAAGCCACTACTGTTGTCGTTCCCGAGCGCTTCACGTGCACCGTGGATGCTTCGGGGAGCTATTTGCTGCAAAGGAGCTAGAGCGATGGGCGAGGATTCGAGGCGAGCGGCCGCGGCCGCCAGGGGGCCGGGGAAGCCGGTCGCGGCGGACGTGGATCCATTGACGCTGTCCACCGTCTGGCACTCCCTGCAGCGCATATGCCGCGAGATGCGGCGTGTGATCGAACGCACGGCCCAAAGCTACCTGATCTCCCAGTTGAAGGACATCTCGGTCGGCATCTGGGACGGCGAAGGCAACACGGTCGCGATTCCCGTCGGCCTGCCGATCCAGTTCGTGGGAGCGAAATACTCGGTGCGCTACATCATGAACGAGTACGGCGAGGACATTTATCCGGGGGATGTCTTCCTCGCCAACGATCCTTACCACGGATACTCCTGCCATCCTCCGGATTGGGGCTATTTCCGCCCGATTTTTCACGCAGACCGGTTGGTCTTCTGGACCCTGGCGCGCGCCCACGTCGAGGATACCGGAGCGGCTTTTCCCGGCGCCTATTTCTCCGATCCTTATGACATTCATTCGGAGGGATTGCTCATTCCCGGCGTCAAGGTGATCGAGCGCGGTCGCGAGCAGCGCGACATCATGCGCCTCATTTTCAATAACGTGCGGCTCGCCGAAGGGGTCAGGAACGACAGTTACGCAATGATCGCAGCCACGCAGTTGGCCGAGAATCGCCTGCTCGACCTGATCGGCAAGTACGGCGTCGAGACGGTGCATCGCTGCGTGGGAGTGATGCAGACCCGGACGGAGCAGGCGGTGCGCGCCTGCATCGAGGCGATGCCGGACGGCACGTACTGCGGCGAGTCTTCAACGGACGACGATGGCGTGGAGCTGGATGTCCCGGTGACGGTGCGTTGCGATGTCACCGTCGAGGGCGAGCAGTTGACGATCGATTTTTCGAGGAGCGACAAGCAGCGCAAGGGTTTCGTCAACTGCAGCTACCCGAGCACCTACAGCTGCTCGGTGGCCTCCGCGATTCTGTTTCTGGACCCGGCACTGGCCGAGTACCACAACGAGGGGACGATGCGGCCGATCGAAGTCATCGCCCCCGAAGGGCTGGTGGTCAATGCGAACTATCCCGCGCCGATGGGAGGCGCCCCGGTCAGCATGGGCGGCAATATCCAGGAGGCGGTCATGATGGCGATGTCCGAGGCCTTGCCGACCCGGGCCGCGGCCGGCTGGGGACGGCGCTACGGGCAGTACATCTACGGCATCGATCCCCGCACCGGCGGTCTTTACGTGTTTCCCGGCTATCACGCGGAGGGCGGGTCGGGCGCAGTTTACGGTTTCGACGGCTATCAGGGTTCGGCTTCCCTGGGCACCTTGGGCGAGATCGCCCGGCCGAACACCGAGGACTACGAGATCAGGTACCCCTGGAAGGTCATCAGCAGGGAGTTTCGCAAGGACTCCTCCGGAGCCGGCAGGTGGCGGGGCGGTCCGGGTTTTCACTGGGAAGTGGTCAATCTGGGCGGAGACGCAGGGATGCACACCGGCGCGGGTCAGGGCGAGACGACCTACGCTCACGGCTGCCTGGGCGGCAGGCCAACGCTGCCCAACATCTGCCATATCGTGCGCAGCGACGGCGAGAAGATGCGCGCCAAGGTTCATCGGCTGCACAAGGTCTTTCTAGGCGACCACATCGTCAAGGACACCAGCGGCGGTGGCGGCGTGGGCCGGCCGGAGGACCGGGACCCGCAGGCGGTTTGGGAGGACGTCTATATCAACGAGCTTGTGACGCTCGAGACGGCGCGCGAGGTGTACCGGGTCGTGATCGATCCGGCGACCCGGCAGATCGATTGGGACCGGACGAAGACGCTGCGCGCGGCCGCGGGGGGAGCGTGACGCGTCCGCTGACGTATGCGGCGGATTCGGACGCTGTGTCATCACATTCGCGTTCATCCATTCCCGGGATAGGTTTCGCTCGCACGGCGGTACAATGCGCGCATGCAGGTCGATGTCGCCATCGTCGGTGCGGGGCTGGTCGGAGCAAGCCTCGCCCGCGCACTCGCCACTAGCGGTCTTTCGCTGGCAATCGTGGAGGGCGCCCCCCCTCCCGAACGCACGCAGGACTGGGACGCGCGCATCTATGCGCTGTCCCCCGGCAACGTCGCGTTTCTGCAGACGCTGGGCGCATGGGGCGCGCTGGATCGCTCGCGGGTCTGCCCGGTGCGCGCGATGCGGATTTTCGGCGACGACGGCCGCTCGCAGATCGAGTTTTCGGCCTACGACGCGGGCGTCAACGAGCTCGCCTGGAACGTGGAATCGGGCGAACTGCAGCGCGCCCTCTGGCTGCTGCTGGAGCGGCAGCCCAAGCTCTCCCTCGTGTATCCTGCGCGGCCCTCGTCCCTCGATGTCGGCGCCGATGCGGCGACGCTGCGCACCGACGCCGGACAGTCGATCAGTTCACGGCTGCTGGTCGGTGCCGACGGCGCCAACTCGTGGGTGAGGCGGGAGGCGGGTTTCCAGGCCGATGCGAGGCCCTACGGAGAAAAGGGCGTGGTCGCGAACTTCGCCTGTGAACGGCCCCATCGCGGCACCGCGCTGCAGTGGTTCCGCGCCGACGGGGTGCTCGCCTATCTGCCGCTTCCGGGTGACCGGATATCGATCGTCTGGTCCACAGCCGACGCGCACGCGGCCGAACTGATGTCGATGCCGCCCGATGAGTTCTGCGCCCGGGTCGCGCAGGCGGGTGCCGGCACGCTCGGGAAACTCGACCTGCTCACGCCGCCGGCCGCATTTGCTCTCACGCATCTCGCGGTCCGGGATATCGCCAGGCCCCGCCTCGCGCTCATCGGGGACGCGGCACATGTCGTGCATCCGCTCGCAGGCCAGGGCGTCAATCTGGGCTTCGGCGATGCGCGCGCGCTCGCGGCGGTGCTGCAGGACCGCACGGCGAGCCGGGATCCCGGGGATTATTCGCTGCTGCGGCGCTTTGAGCGCTCGCGCGCCGAGGATATACTCGCGATGCGTCTGGTCACCGACGGGCTGCAGCGGCTGTTCCGGGCGCGCCAGCCCTGGGTGGCGCGGCTGCGCAATCTTGGATTGAACCTAACCGATGCGGTTCCGGTCATAAAGACCATGCTTGCCCGGCGCGCTATGAGTTGACGGGCCGTTTCCAGCGAAACACTCTCAGGTAAATCAGGCCAACAGGGACCCGTCATGCACAGAATCGCCGCTTTCTTGTTTGTGTTGCTCATTGCCGCCGGCGCGCATGCCGACGAGGCGTCGGTGAAGCGGGCGGTCGAGGCCCGTTTCGGCGGCATCAAGGTCGAAAGCGTCGCCAAGTCGCCGTATTTCGGCCTCTACGAGGTGCTGCTGGGCGAAGAGATCATCTACACCGACGAGAAGGTCACCTACATTTTCAACGGCAGCGTCATCGATGCGAAAACGCGCCGCAACCTGACCGAGGAGCGGCTGCAGAAGCTCTCGACCATCAAGTTCGACGACCTGCCATTCGACATCGCCATCAAGCAGGTGCGAGGAAACGGCAAGCGCGTGGTCGCGGTGTTTTCCGATCCGTTCTGCCCGTTCTGCCGCCGCCTGGACCAGAGCCTGTCGAAAATGCAGGACACCACGGTCTACACTTTTCTGTACCCCATCCTGCGCAAGGACGAGTCAGCGCAGATGGCGACCCGGATGTGGTGCTCGCCGGATCGCGCCAAGGCGTACTACGATTTCATGCTGAACAACAAGGAACCCGGGACAGCCGCGGACTGCAAGGCGCCCGTGGACCGGTGGCTGGCGCTGGGGCAGAAGCTGGGCGTGCGCGCCACGCCGGTGAGCTTCGTGCCGAACGGCCAGCGCATCGTCGGCGCGCGCTTTGAAGACCTGCAGAAGCTGATGATCGAGACCGCGAAGCCGTAGGCCAATCCACTGCCGACACGGCTGGGTCTTCATTGATCGTCCGGTCTTGGGGAGCGCGTAGTTGCGCGGACGAGAAGCCGTCCGTACGCAATCGGCGGTCTCGAATACAACCCCCAAACCGTTTTTGCAGTTAACCCGAACCGCATTTTCCGTACGGATGCTTTTTATCCGTACGGAAAATGCGGTTGGCGCGCGCAGCGCGCAAGAGCGCCGGCGGCTTTGTCAGGCGTGCCGTGGTAAGCCGTTGCGCGGACGGCGTCCCGTCCGCGCGGATCGCCGATTGCGCCCGGATGAAAAGCCATCCGAGCGCAATCGGCGATCTCGTACAAAACCCAAAGACCGTCTTTGCCTTTAACTCGAACCGTGTTTTCCGGACGGATGTCTTCTATCCGTGCGGAAAACACGGTTGGCGCGCGCTAGCGCGCAAGTCCACCGGCGGCATGGGAATTCCGCGCTACCGCACCGGCAGCGGATACCCTCGCGGCAGCAGCACCCACATCTTTCCCTGCTGACGCATTCTTCCCGCCATGGCGCCGGCTTCGGCGCCGAATCCCCAGAAGAAATCCGCGCGCACCGGGCCGCGTATCGCGCCGCCCGTGTCTTGGGCCAGCATCAGGCGCTGCAGAGGCGCTTCCGAGTTGGGGAGCGTCGTGGACAGGTATACCGGTGCGCCGAGCGAAATGTAGCGCGGATCCACCGCAATCGAGCGGCGCGGCGTGAGCGGCACGCCGAGCGCGCCCAGAGGGCCGTCCATGGCCGGGTCGCCGGAGCCGGCGCGTGCCGGCAACTCGCGGAAGAATACGAAACTCGGATTGGCGTTGAGTACCTCCTCGAGCAGCTGGGGATGGGCGCGCGCCCATGCCTTGATGCCTTGCATCGACGCCTCGTTGATTTTCAGTTCTCCGCTGTCCACGAGATAGCGTCCCACGGACCTGTACGGATGGCCGTTCTGGTCGGCGTAGCCGACGCGCAGCATGTCTCCGTTCTCCAGCCGTATCCGGCCCGATCCCTGTATCTGCAGGAAGAACGCCTCGATCGCATCGTCGACCCAGGCGATTTCCTTTCCCGCCACGGGCGCGGCCCCGTTCTCGATATCGGCGCGCGAGTAATAGGGAACGACCCGCCGTCCGTCGAGTCGCCCGCGCAACCGCATGTTCTTCAGATCGGGGTTGACCGCGGCAAGGTCGATGACCAGCAGATCGTCGGGCGGGGCGTACAGCGGATACCGATAGGGGCCACGCTTATCACGGCTGCCGCGCAGCAGCGGCTCGTAGTAGCCGGTGATCAGACCCTGGGTCGCGCCATCCGGGTTCGCCACGCGGTGCGGAACGAAATTCGCCTCCAGGAAGCGGCGCAGCGATGGCGCATCGTCCTGATCGACCTCGGCGGAGGCGGCGCAGGCTTCGCGCCATGCGGTCTGAAACCGCAGCGCCCCGCAGGAGGCGCGCAGCGCGCCGAGCACGCCGGCCAGGTCATCCTCGCGCCAGCCGGGAAGATCGTCATAGCTCACCGGTTCGAGCACGCTCACAGGGGGCGGGGGCACAGGCGCAGCGGGGCAGACAGGGCACACGGGGCAGGGCGCGGGGCATGCGGCGACGGTCTGCGCCGGCGGTGCCGAGGGCGGCACGGCGGCGCATGACGCCAGCAGCGCCAGCAGGCCGGCGAGCAAAAGGTGTCTTATCATTCGTACCTATCCATCAATGCTGCAAGTGTATATGTTCGAATCCGGTCTCTGGATCTTCATGCTCGAATCGGTTGTGGCGCTGGTGCTGCTTGCGTTCATCGTCTGGTGGACGCTGCCGCGCAGGAAGCGCCCGCCGGAGGCGGACAAGGAGCGCTGAGGCGGTAGCCGGAATCCGGCACGGTTGCTTGCTTTGCCTTCACCCCATCTCCCGATTTTGCCCCGTTGCGAAGTTGCAACGGGGCAAGATCGGGGGACCTATCAAGAACCAAATTCTGCGCCAGGCCTGTCGGCATTCCAGCCATTGACATGCCGGGCATGCCTCAGCGCTTGGTCGCGCGGCGCAGCGGCGCGGCCTCGCCCGGGCGCAGGAACTTGTCCGGCACCAGCAGCAGGTCGTAGGCGGGCGCGAACAGCGCGTAGCTGTGCTCGAGGCCCAAGACGCCTCAGTGAAGT
>MEQZ01000156.1:0-684 GCA_001770425.1 Betaproteobacteria bacterium RIFCSPLOWO2_02_FULL_65_20
CTCATCACGGGCGCAGCCGGTATTGTCATCGGAGTACTTGCCATCTCCGGGCTGGGCTACCAGTTGACCCTGGGCCTGGTCCGGGTCGGGCAGGGCCATCTGTTCCTGCTGTTGTTCCTGTCGGCGATCGTTTGCATCGTTCTGGGCATGGGGCTGCCTACCGTCGGCGTCTATGTGCTGTTGGCGGCGCTGGTGGCCCCTTCGCTGGTCGAACTCGGTGTGAAACCGCTCGCGGCTCATCTCTACGTGATGTATTTCGGCATGATGTCGATGATCACGCCGCCGATCGCGATAGCGGCGTTCGCCGCGGCCTCGCTGGCCAAGGCCGATGCGATGCGAACGGGTTTCACGGCGACCCGCTTCGGCTGGACCGCCTTCATCGTGCCGGTCTTGTTCGTATATTCGCCGAGCCTGCTGTTGATCGGCGATCCGGTCGAGGTCGCCGTTGCATTCTGCACGGCGGTGTTCGGCGTAGCGCTGGTTTCCTGCGCCTCCGTCGGCTTTTTCATGCGGCCGCTCGGGATTCCTGGACGCCTGTTGTTCGCAGCCGCCGGGATTGCGGCGTTGATACCGGCGAATGCATTCCCAGGCGGCGTGCTGGTCGACATCATCGGTGTCGTTGCGGGCATGGCGTTGATCTCTTACGAATACGTCACGGTGACGCGCGCGCGTTTGAACGATAAG
>MEQZ01000156.1:1031-8346 GCA_001770425.1 Betaproteobacteria bacterium RIFCSPLOWO2_02_FULL_65_20
ACTGTGGGAAATCGTCGCGCGCATGGGTGTCTTTCCCCACCGATTGTTTCCGCCGCTGGAGGAAGTGGTGTCGGCGCTGGTGCGCCTGTCCGCCGCGGGAATTCTGCCGCACCACGCAATACAGACGGTGGGCCGCCTGCTGGCCGGGTTCGTGTTGGCCGCGGTGCTGGGCGTCGCGGTCGGAATCGCCATGGGGCGCTCGCGCCGGGCCGAGGATATCTTCCTTCCGCTGGTAAGCATCGGCGCGCCCATCCCCGGGCTGGCGTATGCGCCTCTTTTCATGCTCTGGTTCGGTCTCGGCGATTTTTCGGCCGTCCTGCTGGTGGCTTTCGTCTCCGCATTTCCCATCATCGTGAACAGCTGGACCGGCGTGAAGGCGGTCAAGGAGATCTGGATCCGGTCGGCCCAGGCCATGGGTGCGGACGACCGGCGCCTGTTCCGGCTGGTGATACTGCCGGGGGCGCTTCCCTATGTTCTTACCGGGCTGCGCCTGGGCCTTGCCCAGGCATGGCGGATCCTGGTGGCAGTGGAAATGCTCGCGGCAGTGCCGTGGGGGCTGGGCTGGCTGATCTTCGGCGCGCGCGAGTTCATGAACACCGACGTGATGCTGGCAGGCATCGCGGTCATCGGCGCAATCGGCCTGATTCTGGAGAATCTGGTGTTCAAGCGGCTGGAGGAATACACCGTGGTCCGCTGGGGGATGATGACATCGTGAGCGCATTCGGCGCGGGTGCACGGTCGTTCCGCCGGGCGGCGGTCACGCTGTTGATCGCCGCGGCGCTCTATGAAGCGACCGCCCGGAGCGGGTACTTCGCGGCGGCGCTGCTGCCTACCCTCCCCGCGGTGGCCCATGCGCTGTGGGCGATGCTGATGGACGGCACCATGCTCAGGCACGCCTCTTACACCTTGTACCGGGTGATGTTCGGACTGGGACTGGCCGTCGCCGTGGGCTTGCCGCTGGGCATCCTGATGGGCCGCATACCCGCGGTCGAGCACTTCTTTCTCCCGCTCGTAAGCGTGCTCATGCCCATTCCCTCTCTTGCGTGGGTGCCGGTCTTCATCCTCTGGTTCGGCCTGGGCAACGTCACCACGATCCTCATCGTGTTTTATGCGGCGACGTTCCCGATGCTGCTCAACGCGTGGTCGGGCGTACGCTCCGTCAATCCGCTGTGGATGCGGGCAGCCGGCGCGATGGGCGCGAACGGGCAGTCGCTGTTCTGGAAGGTCATCATTCCGGGGGCATCCCCGTTCATCATTACCGGGTTCCGCCAGGCGTTCCTGCGCTCGTGGATCGCCGTGGTGGGTGCCGAGATGATCGCGGCTTCGGCGTGGGGTTTGGGCTGGGTGATCTTCGATGCCAAGGAATTCCTGAACGCGGACATCATGCTGGCGTCGCTGGCGGTCATCGGGTGCATCGGCTTCGGCTTCGAGCGGCTCGTTTTCGGCTCTCTGGAGCGGGCCACGGTGTTGCGCTGGGGAATGGTGCGGACGGCCAAGGGCTAGAGGAACCGACGAACGATGCTCCATATTGATGTCGACAACGTCTCGCTCCTGTACGACACGCCCGCAGGGCGGGTTTCGGGCGTGCACGAGGCGAGCTTCGGCATGGAGGAGTCGGAGTTTCTGTGCATCGTGGGACCCAGCGGCTGCGGCAAGTCGACCCTGCTCAACATCATCGCCGGATTTCTCGCGCCCACCTCAGGGGAGATTCGCATCGGGGGGAAAGTCGTGACCGGCCACGGCATGGACCGGGGCATCGTGTTTCAGGATTTTGCCCAGCTGTTCCCATGGCGGACGGCGCTGGAAAACGTGGCGTTCGGGCTGGAGATGAAGGGGGTGGCCAAGGCCGCGCGCGAGGAGATCGCGCTGAAGCAGCTCCAGCTGGTGAAGCTGGAGAAGTTCGCCCGCTCGTATCCGCATCATCTGTCGGGAGGCATGCAGCAACGGGTCGCCATCGCCCGCGCGCTGGCTTATGATCCTGCCTTGCTCCTGATGGACGAACCTTTCGCGGCCCTGGACGCGATGACCCGCGACGAAATGCAGCGGCTGCTCGCCGAGGTGTGGCGGGAGACCCGCAAGACGGTGATCTACGTGACGCACAACGTGGCGGAGGCGGTCTATCTGGCGGATCGGGTGGTGGTCATGACGCCGCATCCCGGTACCGTGAAGACCGAGGTGCCGATCCGGCTTTCGCGACCGCGCGACCCGCTCAGCGTCGAGTTCTTGGAGCATCAGAAGCAGCTCATGCGTCATCTCAGCGAACAGGCTGCGAAGGTTTGATGGAGCACGGGAAATCAGGGCGTCGATCAACCAACACAAAGGAGGGAAGAACGATGAAGATTCGAAATGGAGGATTCACCCGTCGGGGATTTCTGGCCGCGTCCGGGGCCGGCGTGCTGGCGGCCGGTCTGGGGCACTCGGAACTGGCGGCTGCGCTGGAGCCGGTTCGCCAGGGCTACCAGACGAACATGTGGGGAATGCCCACTTACTACCTTCTGCGGTCGGGGCAGCTTGAAAAGCACGGGATCAAGCACGAAGAGTTCGCGGTGCCCTCGGGCAACCTCACCATGCAGCAGATGGTCGCCCGCCAGGTGGATATGGGTACCTACGCAGGACCGTCGTTCATCATCGGTCACGCCCGGGGTGGCCTGGTGGCCATCGCCGTGATCGAGCAGGTGGGCAGGACCACGCGGATCATGGCGCGCAAGGACTTGAATCTCACCAAGGTGGAACAGCTGCGCGGGCGCAAGGTCGCCAACCAGACCGGGTCCTCGATCGGCAATATCTTCGTCGACACGATCGCGCCCTCGCATGGACTCAAGAAGGGCGACTACGAAGAGGTCCGCATGAACGTCAACGACATGGTGGCCGCAATGGCCGCCAAGACCGTGGACGCCATGATCACCGTGGAGCCCTACAATTCCATCGCCGAGGCCGACGGCATCGGCACCACCATCATGAACTACTGGGACGTGGACAAGATGCCGGTCATCATGGCCGCTACACCCGAGTTCGTGGAGAAGCATCCGGACACGGTGGTTGCCTACCTGAAGTCCTGGCTCGACGTGGCGCGCGACTTCAAGCAGAACCCGAACAAGGTGGCTGATGTCATCTACGGTTTCTATACCTCGAAGGGCTACAAGATGTCGCGCGATACCTTCAGCAAAGCGCTGGCCACGGTAGACGTGAGCCCGGGCTTTCCGTCCGATCTGAAGGCCTATATGCAGACGCAGGCGGAAATTCTCCTCAAGGAGAAGAAGATTCCCGCGATCCCGGACTGGAGCAAGGCCCTGCGGCCTGACTTCATGGAGCGGGCGCGCCGCTGACGCCCGCTCCGGGTTCCGCGTCCACAGTCGCGCGTTCTGCGGTGACCGCAAAGGACGCCAAGGACACCTGTGCTCATGAAAATACGAAATCTGACTGATTTTGCCTCCGGATTGTTGTACGTCATCGTGGGCGTTTGCGCTGCATACATCGCCAGCGGCTACACGATGGGTACGGCAGCCAACATGGGCACGGGATTCTTTCCTTTCTGGCTGGGTGTGTTCCTGGCGGCAATCGGCGTAGCCGTTTGCGCATCCTCGGTGCTTTCGGGCGCCGCCAGGGAGAAATTGGCCTCTTGGAACTGGAAGTCGCTGCTGTGGGTTTCTGTGTCGATTCTGGTCTTCGCGCTGCTGTTCGAAGACGCAGGCATGGTGTTGTCGATTTTCGCGCTGGTTCTTGTTTCGTCGCTGGCCAGTCGCGAGTTCCGGTGGACGGGCGCAATTGCCAATGCCTGCTTTCTGAACGTCGTTTGTTATTCGGCTTTCGTGTGGCTGTTGAACATTCCACTGCGCGTCTGGCCGGATCTCTGGTTTTGATGCGGGATCCCCGATAGAGAGAGACGATGGAGCTGCTGCAACATCTGGCTACGGGCCTGACCGCGGCACTGACCCTGCAGAACCTGGTCTATTGTTTTATCGGCGCTTTCCTCGGCACGCTCATAGGCGTGCTGCCGGGCCTTGGACCCGTGGCAACGATCGCGATGCTGTTGCCCGCCACCTACACGCTGCCGCCGACCGCGGCGCTGATCATGCTGGCCGGCATCTATTACGGCGCGCAATACGGAGGCTCCACCACCGCCATCCTGATCAACATCCCCGGAGAGTCGTCTTCGGTGGTGACGGCGATCGACGGTTACCAGATGGCCCGGCAAGGCCGAGCGGGTGTCGCGCTATTTACCGCGGGCATGGGCTCGTTCATCGCCGGCTGCATCGGCGTCCTGATTCTGGCCTCGTTCGCCGTCCCCTTGGCGGAAATCGCGTTCGAATTCGGGCCGACCGAATACGCCTCTCTGATGATACTGGGTCTGGTCGGGGCGACGGTACTGTCATCGGGTTCGCTTCTGAAGGCCATGGGCATGGTCATCATAGGCTTGCTGCTGGGCCTGGTCGGTACCGACGTCAACGGCGCGCCACGCTATTCATTCGGTATCCAGGAACTGTCCGACGGCATCGGTTTCGTGGCCGTCGCCATGGGGGTCTTCGGCGTGGCGGAAATCATCGGCAATCTGGAAAAAGACGAATTGCGGGGGACGTTCGTTGCAAAGGTCACCAATATGTGGCCGACGCGCGAAGACACCAGGAGAATGATCCCGGCGATCCTGAGAGGGACTGCGGTCGGCGCCTTCTTCGGAATCCTGCCGGGTGCCGGTGCCGCCGTCGCTTCGTTCAGTTCCTATGCGATGGAGAAGAAGATCAGCAGGCACTCCGAGGAGTTCGGGCATGGAGCCATCGAGGGGGTGGCCGGTCCGGAGAGCGCCAACAACGCTGCGGCGCAAACGGCATTCATTCCTTTGTTGACCCTGGGAATCCCTGCAAGCGCCACCATGGCGATGATGCTGGGCGCGATGACGATCCACGATATCCAGCCGGGGCCTCAGGTCATGGTCTCCGATCCGGCCCTGTTCTGGGGACTGATCGTCTCCATGTGGTTCGGCAACCTGATCCTGATCATTCTCAATCTGCCTTTGATCGGAATATGGGTCAAACTGCTTACGGTTCCATACCGGGTTCTTTATCCGGCCATACTGGTATTTTGCTCGATCGGCGTCTATACCGTCTCCAACTCGGCCTTCGATATCTACCTGGTGTGCCTGTTCGGGGTTGTCGGATACATGTTTTCGAAATTGAAATGCGAGCCCGCGCCGTTGCTGTTGGGCTTCATCTTGGGGCCGTTGATGGAGGAGAATTTCCGCCGGGCGCTGCTGCTGTCCGACGGCAATTTCAGCGTTTTCCTGACGCGCCCGATATCCTTGGTGCTGCTGGTCATTACCGGCATCTTGCTGCTGTCGATTCTTCTGCCGGCGTTTCGGAAAACGCGGGAAAAGGCATTCGTAGAGGTCTGAGCCGGGCCGGATAAAGGCCACGCGGCACCGGCCGCGTGGCTCCCTTGGCAGCCGGCGAATTACTTGTCCAGAGTTATTCCCGCTTCCACGATGGTTGAGCGCCAGTGGGCTATTTGTTCTCCCAGCCACGTGTCCAATTCGGCCGGCGAACTGCCCACAGTTTCAAAGGACTGCTTGAAGAACCGGGCTTTCACCTCCGGTTGGTTGACGGCCTTGACCATCTCGGCGTTGAGGCGAGCGATGATTTCCGGCGGGGTCTTGGCCGGCGCAAAGAAGCCGACCCACTGCTCGCCTTTGAAACCGGGTAGAGTTTCAGACACCGTGGGTATGCCGGGCACCATAGCGCTCCTCTTTTCCGAGGTTATCGCCAGACCCCGCAGCCGTCCGCCCTGCAGATAGGGCGTAACCGTCGGTATCGCGACGAACATTGCGTCCACCTGGCCGCCGGCCAGGTCGACGACCGCGCCGGATCCTCCCTTGTAGGGCACCATCTTGACCTCCACCTTGGCCATTCTCTTGAAGAGTTCCATGTACAGGCGCGCCGACGATCCGGGACTCACCACCGCGAATTTCACCGATCCCGGTTTTTGGCGGGCCATTTCAATCAGCTCGGCCACGGACTTGGCCTGCACATGGGCGTTGACCACCAGCATGGACGGCCCTCTTACGATCAATGAGATCGGCGTCAGATCCTTCAGGGTGTCGTATTTCAACGTCTTGAACAGAGAAGGATTGGTGGCGTGACTGTCGAATACGGCCAGTAAGGTATAACCGTCCGGGGGCGACTGCACCGCAGCCAAGGTCCCGATCGTGGCCCCGGCCCCGGCCTTGTTCTCGACGAGAAAATTTTGCCCTAGCGACTTGGTCAACTCTGCCGCAATAATCCTCGCCGTGATGTCGGCGAAGCCGCCGGGATTGTTCGGAACGATTACTTTGACCGGCTTGGTCGGATAGGTCTGCGCGTGAGCAACGAGACTGCCCAGGCCGAGCAGTGCGGCAAGAGCGTACTTGAGTACAGCGTTCATCAGTTTTTTCCTCTAAGGAAGGGATGGAAAATCAATGCGCAGCCGTGAGTTCCGGTCGTCTTGAGTGCGCGTGCTACGGCGATGCATCCGATCAGCGGCCCGGTCCTTCGCCCGTGAAGGGCCGGGTGCTCGATCAGGCTGGAGCAGAAGACTACTTCGAGGTCAGCATCGACTGAAATTTGGCGATCTTCGGATAGACGTCCGCGACCGCCCTGGCAAATTCCTTGCTGCCGACCGGCTCCAGCACCATCTTGCGCTTCGCCGCGATGTCGATGAACCCCTTCTCCTGAGCCGCTTTACTGAAAGCGGCTTCGAGAATCGTCACGATGTCGGCCGGTGTCTTGGGCGGGGCTTCGACGCCGCGCAGCGTCGGGATGAAGCTCATGTTGTAACCCAGGTCCTTGGGGACCGGAATGTCGGGAAAGTGCGGATCGCGCTTGTCGCTGAACAGCAGCAGCGGCCGCAGTTTCCCTGCCTGGATCAGCGCAACGGCGGATGTGGCCAGGCTCATGGTGAAATCGAGATGCTTGCCGGCGAGAGCGGCGATGCTGCCGGCCGAGCCTTCGTACGGCACCCAGTTGACCTTGTCGATACCCAGTTCATCGAGCGCGATCAGCCCCATCAGATGGGTCGTGCTGCCCCTGCCGGAGAGTCCGCCGGACAGCGGTTTTTCCTTGGCTGCCTTCAGGAATTCCTGGAACGTCTTCCACGATTCTCCGTTCACGACCAGGACCTGGCTGGAGCGGGACCAGGCGAAGATCGGGGTGAAGTCCCTGGTCTTGAAGCCCGTCTTGCCCTGGTACTCGATGATCACGCTCTTGGGGAACGTATAGGTAATCAGGGCGTAGCCATCCGGCGTGACGTTCTGGAACTTCTCGAAAGCGATCTTGCCGCCGGCGCCCGG
>MEQZ01000156.1:8367-19548 GCA_001770425.1 Betaproteobacteria bacterium RIFCSPLOWO2_02_FULL_65_20
CGACTTCAGATGTTTTTCCACGAAGGGTGCAATGGCGCGCGCCTCCGTATCCTCCCCGCCGCCGGCGCCGGCAGTCACGATCAACTTGACCGGCTTGGTGGGAAAGTCCGCGCCGAAGACGGGTGTCGCGACCAGGGTTGCGGCTGCAACGGCAGCGCAGATTTTCAGCGTTTTCAACATGGCTCTTCTCCTCTCATTTCTCGCCCTGCGTTAAGGTCTTCCAGAACGGCCCCAGATACGGCCCCACCAGAGACAGAATAGTCAGCAAGATAAGGATCTTGCAGATGACCGAAGCATAGAATATGGAATAGGAGCCTCCGGAAATCAAGAGCGCCCGGTGGTAATTGGTCTCCACCATCTCGCCCAGTACCAGCCCCAGCAGCAGCGGTATCGGCGTAAAGCCCCCCTTGAGCATGACGTACCCCAGCGCGCCGAAGGCAAGGCTGATGAACACGTCGGACATCTCGTTGCGAATCGCGAAACTTCCCAGAAGGCTCACCACGAGAATCAGCGGCACGATGACGTTGTTGGGCAGTAGCGTTACCACGGCAAGACGCCGGGCGACCGTCATGCCGATGATGAAAATGAGAAACGAAGTCAGAAAGAGGGCGACGAAAAGGCTGTAGATGACTTCGGGCTGGTTCATGAAGACCAGAGGACCGGGAACGATGCCGAAGATGATCATGACTCCAAGAAAGACCGCAGCACCCACGCTGCCCGGCAGACCGAGCGCGATCGTGCAGACCAGATCCCCCGGCATGCAGGAATTCGTGGCGGTCTCGGAAGCAATCACCCCGACCGGTTCCCCCTCGCCGAACGTTTCCGGATGCTTCGATACCCGTTTCGCATCGGCCCAGGCCAGAAGGCCGGCGGAACTCTGCCCGACCCCCGGAAGGATGCCCACAAAAAGTCCGATCAGCGAGGCGCGGACCATGATCAGCGGATGCCGGAAATAGGTGCGTACGCCCTCCCAGAAGCTGCCCGAAAGCTCGGCGAGGCGCGATATGGACGCCGCGCTCTCCGCGAGAACCAGGGCCTGGGTCACGGCGAAAAGCCCCACCAGGGCCTGAATGAGCGGGATGCCGTCTTCAACCGGCGCCCAGTCGAAGGTGTAGCGCAGATGCCCGGCGATGACGTCGAAGCCGACCGTGGACAGCAGCAGGCCCATGCCGGCAGCGATGAGTCCTTTGATGGTGGCGCCCTGGACCACCGCCGCAATCAGCGACAGCGCGAGCACGGCTGTGAGGAAATACTCGGCCGGGCCGAATTCCAGCGCAAAATCCGCGAGGAACGGGGCGGCGTATATGAGGCAGATCATCCCGATGGTGCCGCCCACCAATGCCGAAGTGGCGCTGAGTCCCAGCGCCACGCCTCCCATGCCGCGCTGGCACATGGGATAGCCGTCCAGAATGGTTGCCGCGTTCGAGGCATCACCGGGGGTGTTGACCAGAATCGCGGTGAGAGAGCCGCCGTAGTTGCTGCATTTGTAGAGGGCGCCCATGAAGATCAGCGCCGTGGCGGGATGCCACGTCATCACCAGTGGAATGGCCAGCGCCATGCCCGCCGAGGGGCCGAGGCCGGGCAGCACGCCGATGATGATGCCGTAGACGGTGCCGCCGGCCAGTGCCGCAAGATTCTGCCATTGCAACACGAACGCAATGGCCTGCAGGAGTACATCCATGATCTTCTTTTCCTTAGCGCCGTGGAATCACCACAGGACACCATTCAGCAGCGGAACTGCCATGATTCGTCCGAATATGAAATAGACCACCACCGTCATCGCGACGGCGACGATCATGTTCTTGACCAGATTCTCCCTGCGCCCGAACGCGAGCCCGAAGCCGCCGAACAGGAGGACCGTGCTGAACAGGAAGCCGCCGAGATACCCGACGCCGGTGGAAACGAGAAGTATCGCCCAGGCCTGGTAAAACCTTCTGCGCCGGACGTTCCTGGTCGCCGTATCCACGACTTTCAATTCGGTGTCGTCGACGTCGCCGATCTCCCCCGCGGTGACCTGCGCGCGCAGGAAATCGGCGGCGAGCGCGGCCAGCGTCAGGATCAGGCTGATCGCGGCGAGAAGCTGGGGAAACTGCCCGGACTCCTGCGGATAGGGAATGGCCAGGATATAGAAGCCGCTGAAAACGAAAAGCAGGACGATCTTGAACCACACTTCGGTTAATTTGAGCTTTTCCTTCATCCTCTCTTCCCTAAGCCGGACGAGCCGGAACCGGCCTGCTCGATCTTGCTTTTCATACTCTCCCGATGTCGGGAAGTCAGAAGTTCCAACTTCCCGAAATCGGCAGACCAATATAGACCCAAAATCTTCGCCAGAACTGTCAACACTCGAGGCGCAGGAGACCAAGCTGCTGCGCCCGGCCTGCTTCGCGGACCGTTCCTGTCCGGCGTCGTATGGCCGGCGGATTTCTCGCATGCACGCCCATGGACCGGCGAGGACTGGAATCTATCAGGCATTGAACGCCGGGGCCAGTGTTTCGGTCATTTCCGGCGTGGTCTGCGGGCCGGACGCTGCCCCGGAACGCTCCGGCGGCACCCTGCCGCCGGCTCCTGCCCGCGCACGCGCAATGACGTACGGGAAGACCCCGATGCCGGGCGTTCCGACACCGGGGCGTCGGCGCCGGGCAGCACGCTCGGGACCTGACCGGTCAGCGCCTGTCTGCCGCGTCGAGAAAATCCCGCATCACGGGGGTCGAGTCCAGCAGTCCGGGATCCGACGAATGGAATTCCGGGTGCCACTGGAAGCCCGCTACGCAGACATCACCCGTCATCCTGATCGCTTCGACGATGCCATCCGCGGTCGATCGTGCCTCGACAACGAGGTCGTTGCCAAGCGCATTGATGGCCTGGTGATGAATGCTGATCACGCGCCGGGTCTCGCTGTCTTCGTAAAGACGAGCCAGCCGCGTATCGGGCGTGAAATCGATCTCGTGGCGGTTTTCGTCGTACAGCGCGCGATCGACATGGCGGGACGCGCCCGGGCACTGGGTTTCGATGTCCTGGTGGAGCGTTCCGCCGAGCGCGACATTGATGATCTGAGCCCCCCGGCAGATGCCGAGCACGGGTTTGTTCTGGATCACGAATTCCCAGAACAGCTCGATCTCGTAGCGGTCGCGCAGGCGGTCGCCGGCCCACTCCGGCCGCAGCGCGTCCTCGCCGTAGCTTTGCGGGCTGACGTCGGCGCCGCCCTGGAGCACGAGTCCGTCGAGCGCCTCGACAACGTCGCGGACCCTGATGCTCGAGCGCGACAGTCCGGCCGACGAACTGAGCGTGGGAATCATGAACACGAGCGCACCGTGGTACATGATCCAGTGCGCCACGGATTGCTCCAGGTACTGCAGTACCTTGTTCTTGAATCCCAGCTCAACGGGAGGTGCGTGCATCAGGCGCGCCGAGAGTCCGATGCGCAGCGCGCGCTTGGCCATGTTACTTCCCGGCCGCCCAGAATTCGCTCTGCTGTCGCACGACTTCGGGCAGCGACTTCTCCGCCGCGTAGCGCTGGCGGATCCACTGCGCGTCGTTGCCGGCGGCGAGGGAGTCGCGAACCGCCTTGCACGCGCCCTCCGCGCCCAGTTCGATTGCGTGCTGCTCGATGCGCGCCAGGGTATCGACGATGTCGTCGCCGATCCGGATGCGCTCATGGGTGCGCGGGTCGACCAGCTGCCCGTCCAGGCCGAAGCGGCAGGCCTGGAAGCGATTGAACGCGTAGACCAGATAGTCGTCCTCGTCGGGCCGGAACGGCGCCTCGACCAGCAGATAGCGCGCGATCGACTGAACGTAGCCGGCCAGCGCGGCGGCCTTTTCCACAGTGAGCGGCGTGTCGCAGACGCGGATCTCGATCGTCCCGTACTCGGGTTTGGGGCGTATATCCCAATAGAAATCCTTCATCGATTCGACCACGCCCGTGCCGGTCATCTTGTTGTAAAAACGGCCGAAATCGGTCCACGACAGCACATAGGGCGCCCTCCCGCTGAGCGGAAAGGAGAAGACCGAATTGAGGCGCGCCGAATCGAACTGGGTGTCGAAACCCTGCACCATCGGCGATGACGCGGTCAGCGCGATGAATTGCGGGATGTAGCGGCCGAACAGGTGCAGAAGGCGCAGCGCCTCGTCGGGTCCGGAGCACCCGATGTGCACGTGCTGGCCGAAGATGGTGAACTGCTTCGCAAGGTATCCGTACAGCTCCGAGAGGTGATTGAATCTCGGCGCGTCGAATATCTTGCGCTCGCCCCAGTGCTGAAACGGGTGCGTGCCGCCGCCCGCGATGGCGATATTCAGAAATCGCGCAGCCTCGAGCAGCGCCCCGCGTATGTCGCGCAGTTCCCCGAGCAGCGACTGGTAGCCGGACTGCACGGAGGTGCTGATCTCGATCATGCTGCGTGTCATTTCAGGCTTGATTTCGCCGGGGTGATCGCGGCGGCCGACGATCCGCAGCAGGTCTTCGGCGGATTCCACGAGATCGTAGGTGTTGGTCGACAGCAGCTGAAGCTCCAGCTCCACGCCCAGCGTGAGCGGTTTCGATTGGGAAAAGGCTTGCAGTGGCATCGCGGCGCTCCTACTGGTTGGCCTCGCCGGCCAGCCTGAGCGCGGCGAACGTCATCACGGGGCCGGCCAGCTCAAGCATGACGATGCTGCCCAGCAGCGCGGACTCCACTGCGGCGCCGAACTCCGGAAAGAGCCTGGCCGTGTCGAGCGTGAGCAACAGCGCAACGCCCGACATCGGCGCCAGTCCGACGCCGAGCGCTGTCGCCTGTCGCCAGCTTGCCCCGCTCGGTCCGGCTATCGCGAGCACGCCGACGAGCTTGGCCAGAAACCGGCCGAGAACCAGGCTCCCCGCGACGACGGCGCCCTGCATCAGTTGTTCCAGAGGAACCGACATGCCGCTCACGACGAACATCACGATGATGAGGACGGCGCCCGCGGAGCCGAAATGCGGCGGATACACCAGCGGCCGGCCGCGAATATGGCGCACGACGATACCCGCCAGCAGCAGAGGCAGCAGCGGCGGCACCTTGAGCGTCGCGGAAACCGAAACCGTCAGCGCGATCATGCCCAGCAGCAGGAAGGACAGGACCTCTTCGTGGTTGCCCAGCCATCTTTCCACGCGCCGGAACACGATGGCAAAGCTGGTACCTACGAGCACCGAGCCGCACAGCAGATAGACGGGGTAGAGCACCGCTTCGAGCGTCGAGCCGCGGAATTCGTGGTGCAGCACGCCCGCCATCAGGTTGACGCCCACGGCAGCATAGATGCTGTTCAGCGCGGTGTGCAGCATGAGCCGATCGGTGACCTGGCCCCGCGCCCTGAGTTCGGCGGCGATGCGCACGACAACGGAAGGCGAGGTCGCAATAGTGATGGTTGCAGCAGTCGCGGCGATCGCGGACGGCGTGCCGAAATGACGCAATATGAGGAACACGGCGCCAAAACTCAGGCCTGCCTCGAGCAGGCTGGAGACCACGAGCCAGCGGTTCGATCCCAGCCAGCGCAGATTGACCAGGGTGCCAAGCTCGAACAGGAGTATGCCCAGCGCGAGTTCGACCACCAGCCGCCAATCGGCAATCGGCGAGCCGCCCGTGACCGCGAGCATGCCGGGGCCGACCACGAGACCGGTAAGGATGTAGCCGCTCATCCGCGGCAGCCAGGCGGTTCGGGCGAACAGTTCGCCGGCAAGAATGGCGGCTATCAGCGCGACGGCGAGCCACAGGGACGGCGCCGCCTCCAGCGGCCAGGGCGGAAGAAAACCGAATTGCACTGTCAGGTCAGATTTCATGAATGAATACCCGCCGAGCGATGGCAACGAAGCGCTTACATCAGAGAGGGCGCGGGACGATTGCCGCTATGCTACATTGAATCCTGGATCAGAGACCCGATTGGTCGCTGGCGCGGCGCTATGTCCGTCTTCCGGGCTCTCGCGGCGCCACGACCAGCGGGTGATTGCCGGGACAATGTCATGGCGAAAGAGAAGCCGGCCGGACTGAGATCGTTCCTTCGCGCCGCGATCTGGAGCGGGCAGATCGAGGCGATGCCCGGCTGGAAGGCGGCAGTGATCGCGCCGGTGCGGCTGTTGCAGGTGCTCGCGCGCGACATTGCCCACGGCCAGATCACGCTTCGCGCGATGGGCCTGGTCTACACGACGCTGCTGTCGCTGGTCCCGCTGCTTGCGCTGAGCTTTTCCGTGCTGAAGGCTTTTGGTGTCTACAACCAGATCGACCCCATCCTGATCAACTTCCTTGCGCCTCTGGGGGAAAGGAGCAGGGAGGTCAGCGGCTGGATCATCAAATTCATCGAAAACCTGAACATCGGCGTGCTGGGCTCGATCGGCCTCGCGCTGCTGATCTACACCGCGGTCTCGCTCATGCAGAAGATCGAGGAATCGTTCAATTTCATCTGGCACGTCGGCCAGTTGCGCAGCGTCGCCCGGCGCTTCAGCGCTTATCTCAGCGTGCTGCTGATCGGGCCGGTACTGATTTTTTCCACGATTGGCGTCACCTCAGCGATCACCCGCAGCGCGCTGATGCAGCACTTGCTCGCGACCGAACCGTTCGGCGGGGTGGCGTATGCGATCGGGCAGGCGCTTCCTATCCTGTTCGTTATCGCGGGCTTTACGCTTGCCTACGCGTTCGTGCCGAATACCAGGGTGCGGGTGGATGCGGCGCTCATGGGCGGGGCGGTGGCGGGAACGGTGTGGCAGCTGGCGAGCTGGGCTTTTGCCGAATTCGTCGCGAAATCCACTCAGTATGCGGCGATTTACTCCACCTTCGCGATCCTGATCCTGGTTCTGATCTGGCTTTACCTGAACTGGCTCATCCTGCTGCTTGGCGCAAGCATCGCGTTCTACCGGCAGCACCCGGAGTACGTCGTCGCGGAAATGGGCGAACCGCGGCTGAGCAACCGGATGCGCGAACGCGTTGCACTGATGGCCATGTATCTGATCGGCCGGCGCTACTACGACGGCCGACCGGGGTGGACGTTTGCGAGCCTCACGCAGCGGCTGGGGGTGCCGATGCATGCGCTGCAGACGGTGCTTGGCGCGATGCAGCGGGCCGGCCTGGTGGCGCAGACCGGCGATGATCCGCCGGCGTACCTGCCGGCGCGCGATATGGGCACCATCGCGCTCAAGGAACTGCTCGGCACGGTGAGGGCGGCGGGGGAGGAACGCTACCTGAGTCCGGAATCGGTGCCGGTGCCGCCGCAGCTCGAGGCGATTCTGCTGGGGGTGGATCAGGCGGCAGGCGAGCAGGTGCAGGATCGCACGCTCAGGGACCTCGTGACCGCGAATTTGCTGGATGGCGCAGGCGAGCCGCTGCGCCCGTCTTAGTCTCTTACGACTCAAATCTTGACAGATCTGGCGAAGAATTTTGGGTTTATTAGGTCTCCCGATTTTGGGAAGTTGGAACTTCCAACTTCCCAAAATCGGGAGATTGTGAAAAGCAAACTCGAGCAGGTCTGGTTGGTTCCGGCTCGGCCGTCTTAGGGCCGTTGCGCTCGACGGTCGGCCGCAGCATCTCGGTAAGAAGGCTGGTCTAGTCCGGTCATTGCCTTGCCTGCCGCGTCCCGGAGCCATGGCCGGGCACCGTCACGCCCCGCAGGTGCATGTCCAGCAGCCGCTGAAGTTCCTCGATGCCTTTCCTGGGGTTGGGGCGGGCTGCGGCGATCCAATACCGAACCGCGCCCGAATACAGAAAGAAGATCGACAGCGCGATCGTCGCCGGATCTTCGCCGGCGTGAATCCGGCCCTCGCGTTGCGCCGCCGCGATGAGCTGCCGGATGCATCCTATGGTCCGGCGTTTGCTGCGCTGGAAATCCCCCGCCAGCCTCCCGTGCGAATAGAACGTCAATTCCTGCAGCAGGATGCGCGACAGCGTGGGGTTGGCCGCGAACTCACGGTAGAAGACCCCGAACGCGGACGCCAGCTGCTCGCCCAGGGGCCGGCTCGGGTCGGTCGAGGCAAACGCGGAATCGGTGATGCGGTCGAGCTCCTCGTTGAATATGAGGAACACCAGATCCCGCTTGTCATCGGCATAGTTGAACAGCGTGCCCAGACCCACGCGCGCGCGCTCGGCGATGGCGCGTGTGGTTGCGCGGTCGAACCCCAGTTCGTTGAACAGGTCCCTTGCCGCGGACTTGATGCGCGCCAGCTTGTCGAGCCGGTTGCGCTCGCGCAAGCTGGGAGCCGCACGTGTTTTCAATTGAGCCTCCCTGCGGCGCCTGCCGGGACGCGGCCGGCGCATGCGCGGCGCGCCGGCTTGACAAGAATCTGAACATGTTTGAGACTGATCATGTTCATAATCTACCCGCAAAGGGATGAGGAATCAATGACGCAACAACGCCCGGCAGCACTGGTGACGGGGGCGGCGACGGGAATCGGCAAGAGCGCGGTACTGGCCCTGGCACGCGCCGGTTACGACGTGGCGATCAACTACAGCCAGAGCGCGGTGGCAGCGAAGGAAACCGCCGCGCAGGCCGAAGCCGCGGGCGCCCGGGCGCTGCTGTGCCGCTGCGACGTGAGCGACGACGCGAGCGTCAAGACGATGCTCGCCGCGGTAAAGGAGGCGTTCGGCAGGCTCGAGGTGCTCATCAACAATGCGGGCACGACCACCGCGATGAAGCACAAGGACCTGGACAGCATCAGCGGCGACGAATGGGATCGTGTGTTCGCGGTCAACGTCAAGAGCGTGTTCCTGGTCACCCGCGCCGCGGCACCCATGCTGCGCGAATCGCACGGATGCGTCGTCAACACCGCGAGCATCGTCGGGCTGCGCCCGGGGCCGCAGCCGCTGCCGTACGCGGCCAGCAAGGCGGCGGTCGTCAACCTCACCAAGACGCTCGCCTACCAGCTCGGGCCGGAAATCCGCGTCAACGCGGTGGCGCCCGGCTGGATGGAAGGCGACTGGATGCAACGCATGCTCCGCGACAAGTACCGGGAGCTGATGGATCGGCGTGCGAAGCTGACGCCCCTCAAGCGCTGCGTGACCGCGGATGACGTTGCCGAGACCATGATGACGCTGATTCAGTCGAACCGGTTCGTCACCGGCGAGGTGATCGTCATCGACGGCGGATTCGCCAGCTCGACCTGAGCGGCGGCCTGGAAGTACCAGGCAGGAGATCCGGGATGAACCGCGCTGGCAGCCGTTGAACGCATTTCTCGTATCCACGGGCGTCGTCGCTCTTGCCGAGGTCGGCGACAAGACGCAGCTGCTCGCGCTGGTGCTGGCGGCAAGGTTCAGGCGCCCGCTGCCGATCATCGCTGGAATATTCTTCGCGACCCTCGCGAACCATGCCTTTGCCGGCGCACTCGGCCAGTGGCTGACGCAGTTGGTCAGCCCCGACGTTCTGCGCTGGATTCTCGGACTCTCGTTCATGGCGATGGGCGTCTGGACGCTGATTCCCGACAAGCTCGATGAAGGCGCGAAGCGCGATCGGCGCTTGGGCGCCTTCGGCACGACCTTGATCGCGTTCTTTCTGGTCGAGATGGGCGACAAGACCCAGATCGCGACCGTGGCGCTCGCGGCGCGCTACGACGCGCTGGTGGCCGTCGTGATGGGCACGACGCTGGGAATGTTGATCGCCAATGTGCCCGCGGTGATGCTGGGCAATTTCACCGCCGAGAAGCTGCCGGTTCGCGCCATCCACATTGCGGCGGCCATTCTGTTTGCGCTGCTCGGGATCGCGGTCCTGGGCGGGCTCGATCTGGGGCTCTAGCGCTTGCGATGGAAGTTGTAGCTCGGCAATCCGTCGCCGACGCCGACGGTAGGCGTCACTGCGGGGGGAAATCGAAGGCGACGAGCTAATCTCCTGCGCGGGATCTGTTTCTGCGATCTTCGTCACTGCGGACCTTCCGCCCCCGGCGCGTTCATACCGCCGTGTCGCGCATGACAGCATCGGCGCGCCGCGCGTCCCTGCTTTCGCGCCGAGCAATGTAATAGCTGCTGCTGCAGATAACCACGGCACCGGCCCAGGTCCAGAGGTCGGACATCTCACCGAACAGGACCAGACCGTACACGGCGACGATAGGAAGCTGGAGGAAATTGAAGGGCATGACCACGCTCGCGGGCGCGGCGATTAACGCACGGGTCAGCCCCTGCTGCGCGAGCAGCGTCAGCGCGGCCAGAACAATCAGCCAGCCCATGTCGGTCCAGGTTGGGATCTGCCAGTCGAACAGCGCCGGTCCCAGCGCCATGGGAGCAGCGAGCACATAGAGATAGAACACCATGGCATTGGGCTTTTCCGTCGTGCCCAAGGCGCGGGCGGTGGCGTGGCTGGCGGCGAACATGGCGGCAGAGACCAGCGCCAACAGCACCGGCAGGGTTATTTCGACGATGCCCGGGCGAAGGATGACCAGCACACCGAGGAATCCGAGCACCAGCGCTGCCAGCCGATGCGGTCCGACAGCTTCGCCCAGAAACAGAAACGTGAAGACGACCGTAAACAGCGGTGCCGCAAAAAGAATCGCCGTGACGTCGGCAATACGCATGTGACCGACGGCATAGATCCACGTCAACGTCGCAGCATAGAGGAAGGCGGCACGCATGGCGTGCAGTCCGATCCGCTTGGTCTGAAGGCACGAGAGTCCCGAGCGCATGACCCAGGGCAGCATCATCGCCGCGGCCAGCCCCGCGCGGAAAAAGGCGACTTCCGCCACCGACAGGTTCTTGATGCTCTGCCGAACCGCGAGGTACAGGCTCGCGTAGAAGAATGCCGCCATCAGCATCCACAATATGCCGCGAGTGACGCGGGGTAGCACGGCGAATGCGGCCCGGAATGCGATTGGTGCCATGTCACCCGATTGTACCGGTCTTGCAGCGCGAATATGATGCGCCGATGGTCCGGGACGATTTCGACCGGGAAGGCCGCCAGGAGGCGATCAGGATATCGCGAACCGGCCTGCGAACCACGCCTTGCGCGGCACGCATTGGTTGGAATGGGGATCCTGGCTTTGGCGCGCTTGACGGGCAGCGAGCGCGCAGCGCGCGATCATGCGCGCCGAAAAGCTTCCGGCCGAGGCTTTTGTGGAATACACTTTTGGACGGCGCATATCGCATTTCAAGGGCGTGGGCCCTCCAACGAGGGCCGGCCATGGCATAGCGTGAGATTAGGATGAGACGTCATGGGCAAACGAAAAAAGGCCAAGGCTAGGAAACTGGCCACCGGGAAGACCAAAGCGGC
>MEQZ01000157.1 GCA_001770425.1 Betaproteobacteria bacterium RIFCSPLOWO2_02_FULL_65_20
AGCCGAGTATCGCCGCGAGCGCCTGCTCGGTATACATCGCATAGCCGAGCGCGACGTGGAGCTCGCTGGAGAAGACGATCGCGATCAGGCACAGCGCAACGTCGCCGATGTTGCTCGCCAGGTGATAGCCCCGCGGACCCGCCGGGACCGCCCGCCCGCCCGGGGGGCCGCCGGCAGACGGTGTTTCTTGTTCCGCCATGTCTATGTCTTTCTTGCAGTCCGCCGGGGGGCGCCGGCCGACCGTTGCGAAGGCGTCGTCAAACGAGGAGTACGCTCAGCCGGAGCGGCGCGGATGCCGGTGCGAGCGGCATCCGCGGCGTACTGCACGCCCGCTATTTCCAGGCTCCGACCGACTTGTAGAATGCTTCGGCGGCCGGATGATAGGGAATACCCTTGTGCTGCTTGCCCACGGTCGCCGCGTTGAACGAGATCCACATCGCGGCGGTCGCCTTTATCTCGTCGACGTTCTCGTAGATCGCCTTGGCGACGCGCGTCACGACATCGGCAGGCACGTCCTTGTGCGTCAACACCACGAAGTAGTATCCGTAGATGTCGGTGGGGCTATGGACGCCGGCGAACTTGGGATCGGGGCTGACCTTCGCAAAGTAGATGCCGGGCAAGGTGGCGAGCGTCTTCTCGGCCCGGGGCCCGGTCGTCTCCATGTCGATGAACCGAACGCCGCCGGGTATGGTGGCGTTCATCTCTGTCGTCGGGCCGGAACCGATCGCCGTGATGATCCCGTCGACTTTCCCCTGCTTGAACAGATTCCAGCTCTGGGCGAGCCCGATCGCCGGTACCTGTGTGACGTCCGCCGCGCTCAGCCCGCCGTTCGCGAGCGTGGCATCGATGAAGTAGCGGAACAGCAGCGCACCCTTGAAGCCGTACGGCAGGCGCTTGCCCTTCAGGTCGGCGGTGGTCTTGATGTCCGAATTGTTGGCGACCGCCAGCCCGTTGCGGAACGCCATCAGCGTCGCCACCGCCCGAATATTGGGGAACTTGTGGCCTTCCGAGATCCCGGTGCCGTGCACCGCCATGTAGGTCTGCATCACGTTGGCGATGCCGAACTCGAGCTTGCCTTCATCGATCACCTGGATGTAGGTCTGCGTCCCGCCCATGGGCTGCGGGCGCATCTGCATGTTGCCGTGGGACGAAACGGTCTTCGAGAGCGCGGCGGCCATCTGATCGAGGGCCGTCCCCTTGGTGATGCCGATACCGACCGTCTGCGCATTGGCGGCACCGGCGAGCGCTGCGGCGGCGAACCCGGCTGCGACGAGTAGTCTGATCCTCATGGTGTGTCCTCCTTGTCAAATGGACAAAGACGCCTCTTGCAGGGCTTCTCCTCCAATGGAGACAAAACCATAACACACACACCGGCAAATGTCAGGAATGCACGGCCACGTCGATCGCGCGCAGAACTCGTCCGATGGCATTGGGGTTTCGGGAGTATGCTAATCAATCGTCATCCGACGATCGTCCACTCGGTCGCGGAGCAGGATGCCCGCGCTCAAAGGCTCGGGCCGTGGCGCGACGAATACCTCATGCCGGGAGTGGCGGCGGACTGAGCGAGCGGATCGAATGGGTCAGGGCAAGGGCGTACGGGAGCTTGCGTACGTAGATTGTTCCGGCGGCGGCCAAGTGGTGGTCGAGAAGAGCGTTGCCTATGTCGGCAACATGGTCAGCCCTGACGGCACGCTGATCCTCGACGTCAGCGATCCGAAGAAGCCGCGCGAGATCGCCCGGCTCGGCATGGTGGCGGGCGCGCATTCGCACAAGGTGCGCGTCGCCAACGGCCTGATGCTGGTGAACCGGGAGTTCGTCTCGCCGCAACTCGCGCCCCGGGACTTCAGGGGCGGGCTGGGGGTCTACGACGTATCCGATCCGCGCAATCCGAAGCGCATCTGCGAATGGACGACCGCGGGCAAGGGTGTGCACCGCTTCGACTTTGACGGGGAGTTCGCCTACATTTCCGCGACCGAGGAGGGCTACGTCGGTCACATCATGAAGATCCTCGACCTGCGCAATCCCGCGCATCCCGAAGAGGTCGGCCGCTGGTGGATTCCCGGCCAGTGGACGGCGGGCGGCGAGCAGCCGGCGTGGACCGGCGCCGATCACCGCATCCATCACCCGCTGCGGCTCGGCAACCGGCTGTACACGAGTTGCTGGCTCGCCGGACTGAGGATCCTCGACATCGACGACATCGCCAAGCCCAAGCTGGTCTCCGAACTCGGTTGGAGTCCCCCGTTTCCCTGGCCCACTCATACCGCGCTGCCGGTGCCGTTTCCCGTGCGCGGCCGGCGCCTGATGATTGTTGCCGACGAGGACACGGCGCGCAGCGACAAGGAACCACCCGCTTTTCTGTGGATGGTCGACATCACCGACGAAAGGCATCCCGTGCCATTCGGCAGCTTTCAAGTCGAAGCCGAGGACGGCTCTCCGCGTCCGACCCTCACCGGCTGTCATCAGCCGTGCGAGAAGATCACCGGCACGGAGATTCCCGTGGCCTGGTTCGCACACGGACTGCGCGTGGTCGATTTCTCGAATCCGCACAGTCCGCGCGAGGTGGCCTGGTATCTACCGACTCCGGCGCAGGGCGTGCCGCGCGTGCAGAGCAACGATGTGACCGTCGACGACCGCGGGCTTATCTATCTGATCGATCGCGTGCGAGGCCTGCACATCCTGGAGCGCGTTTGACCCGAAGGAACGGGTCGGACGCTCGAATCGTCTCGAGCGCACGATGCTGCTGCCGGCATACCCGCGACTATCATCGGCCTCGTAATCGCGCCTCGTAGAAGGAAACGACGCGGCACTCGATGCATGCGGACTCCCGTCGCTGCAGGGATCAGCGATCCCGAATACCAACCGGTTCCAGCTTCCCTCCCGGATATGAACGCAAATCGCGTCTTTTTGGGGTCGGAAATTGATTTCAGTCAAATCAGACCGTCTGCCTTCAATGACAATGACGCGTCCGTCCTGATTGGAGGCGGGACAGGGATGCTGTTTTCTCGAGAGGGGAATCGATTGCCATGCGTGTTTCAAGACTTGCAATAGGAATATTGGCGGGTGTGCTTTGTTTGGCGGCAGTGCCCGCCGTATGGACGGCCGTCGGCAACGCCGCCGAAACCAAGGATGCGAGCGCCAAGGCCGCCGAATCTCCCGCCGTCGCCAAGGACGCCCCGGCCCCGCAGCTTCCCAGCGAACTGTGCCTGGGCTGTCACGGAAATCAGGGATATGCAGTGGCAGGCGCGGACGGGCAGATGCGCTCCTTGTACGTGACCAAGGACAAGTTTGAAAAAAGCGTGCACGGCAAGCGGCTTTGCGTCGAGTGCCACAAGGACATTACCGCAATACCGCATCCGAAGGTGGTACCGCCCAAGGTCAGCTGCGTGCAGTGCCACGAGGACTTGTGGGACGCCGCCAAGAAGGAGAACAAGACCCAGGAGCACGCGAGGCTGGGAGTGGTGGTCGAGCAGATCGAGCACTACATGAGGTCCATTCACGCGCGCCCAAGCCGGGCTGACCAGTCGCGCACCAATGCGACCTGCTACAACTGTCACGACGCCCACTACGTCTATCCCAAAGGAAGTGCCGAGCGCACGGAATGGCGTCTGAGCGTTCCGAACGCCTGCGGAAAGTGCCATGCGAAGGAACGGGAGCAGTACGCGACGTCGGTGCACGGCAAGGCGGTGCTGGAGCAGGGCAACGCGTACGCGGCCATCTGTGCCGATTGCCACACCACCCATGACGTCGAGGACCCCGCGAAGGACTCGACCAGGGTCGCCATCACCCGGAACTGCGGCAACTGCCATTCGGACAGCCTGAAGACCTACACGGAAACCTACCACGGCCAGATCAACCGGCTGGGCTACGCCCACACGGCCAAGTGTTTCGACTGCCACGACAGCCACGCCATCCAGCGGGTCGACGATCCGAAATCGAAAATGCATCTGGACAATCGCCTGCAGACGTGCCAGCAATGTCACAAGAACGCCACCAAGGGTTTCGTCACCTTCGAGCCGCACGGCACGACCCATGACTTCAACCGCTATCCATTAATCTGGCTCACCTCCAAGTTCATGATCGGGCTGCTGGCCGGCACGTTCGCCTTCTTCTGGACGCACTCGGCGCTGTGGTTCTACCGCGAATACAAGGATCGCCAGCAGCGCAAGACCCGGCCGCACGTGCTCGCCGAGGCATTGCCGGAGGCCAGGGGCAAGTATTACCAGCGCTTCCCGCTCGTGTGGCGGATTGCGCACCTTATATTTGCACTGAGTCTGATGATATTGACTCTGACCGGCATGTCGGTGTTCTATTCCGGCACGGCCTGGGCGCCGGTCATCATGGCGGCACTCGGCGGCCCCATAGCGGCGGCGTACATACACAGGGTAGGCGCGGTGATTTTCGCAACCGTGTTTTTCCTGCAGCTGATCTATTTCGTCATACGCATCGGCAAGAACTGGAGGCACTTCGACTGGTTCGGGCCACACTCCCTCGTTCCGCGTCTGCAGGATCTTTGGGACATCCTCGCGATGTTCAAGTGGTTCTTCGGGCTGGGGCCGCGGCCCATCTTCGATCGCTGGACCTACTGGGAGAAATTCGACTACTGGGCGCCGTTCTGGGGCGTGACGATCATCGGCGTGAGCGGCGTCATGCTCTGGTTCCCGAATGCAACCGCCTCGGTTTTGCCGGGCTGGGTGTTCAACGTGGCCACGATATTCCACGGGGAGGAAGCGCTGCTGGCCGTGCTGTTCCTGTTCACGGTGCACTTCTTCAACAACCATTTCCGGCCGGACAAGTTCCCGCTGGACGTGGTGATGTTCACCGGCGCCGTGCCACTGGAGGAGTTCAGGCACGAGCACACCGTCGAATACGACCGCCTGGTGAAAACCGGCGAGCTGCAGAAATACCTGGTGGACGCTCCGTCTCCGCCCATGACCCTGGGCTCCAAGATACTGGGCTTCACCCTGATATTCTTCGGCTTGACCCTGCTGGTGTTTGTACTTATCGGGGTCGTTGGGGATGTGAGGCACATGTGATCGCTGGCAGAAGGCATTCCCCCGTTCCCTGCGCATGTGCGCCCGTATGCGATCGGCCCATCCGGCGCAGTCCTGCTCGCAGAGCCGGCGGGAAACCGGCCAGTACCGGGCCGACTATGTTTCGGCCCGCTATCGGAATAAAATACCGTCAGTCCGAATTGTGAAAGGCGCGCGAGGATGGTCGGCTTTCCAGTTCATTCCTTTTCAGGGTCTCCGATGAAAAACCTCTTGCTGGGCATTGCGTTGTCGATTGCGCTGATTGGCTGCGCGGAGAAAAAGGATCAGGCCGCCAAAGGTCCTGCGAGCGATATCGCAACAGGAAAGGCCTATGCGGAGAAAGCCTGCAAGGCCTGTCACGGCCTGGACGGCAAGGGCGTCGCACCGGCCATTCCGCACCTGGCGGCGCAGCGAGAGCGTTATCTGCTCGTTTCACTGATGGAGTACAAGGATGGAAAGCGCACGCATGCGGCCCTCAGGAACATGACGAAGAACATGAGCGACGCCGATATGCGCAATATCGCCGCGTACTACGCCAATCAGCCGCCGGTGGTGAACGCTGCAGCGACCGACGTGAAACATTCCTCCCCTTATGAGGAAGGCAAGAAGCTCGCCGCCGTCTGTGCCAAATGCCATGAACAAGACGGCAACGCCAAGGTTCCCGGCACGCCCTCCCTGGCCGGCCAGCAGCCGCATTACCTCGTCGCCGCGATTCAGGAGTATCACCAGGGAGAGCGGGCGACGCCAGCGATGAAGGGCATGCTGCGCGACGCGAGCAAGCTGGAACTGGAAAGCATGGCGCTGTACTTTGCCGCCCAAACGCCCGTGAAGCGCACTGACGAGACCCATCGCGGCGACCCGAAAGCGGGCGAGCCGGCCACCGCCATGTGTGGCGGCTGCCACGGCGCGCGCGGGGTGAGTGTCGATGCTGCCACGCCCAGTCTCGCGGGACAGGACGCTCGGTATCTGGTCAAGTCAACCAAATCCTATCGGACCATCCGCAAGAACTGGGGCATGCAACGTTACGTCGCCGGCCTCGGTGACAAGGAAATCGACGACATCGCCGCCTTCTACGCGGCCCAGCAGCCCCAGGCCGCTGACCAGGTGCCGAGTTCCACTCGGGACCTGGCCGAGAAATGCAATCGGTGCCATGACCCTGAGAACCCCGGGATGGTGGCGCCAAAAATGAGAGGGCAGGACAAGGACTATCTGGTCATGGCGCTGAGGGCGTATCGCGACGACAAGCGCGAGAGTTCCGCCATGCACCGGATGAGTTTCCCGTACAGCAACGCGATAATAGAAAGCCTGGCGCATTGGTATGCCAGTCAGCCGGCAAGATGATTGCCGGCATCGGCAGCCGGGATCGTACCTTTGGGCACCCGGGCACGGGAGTTTTTGACGCGCCCGGGTGTCAGGAGCCCCTGACTCCAGCGCTGGAAACGAGGTCATGAAAAAAGCCCGCGGTACAACACAGCCGCGCCGGTAGCATGACCCTAGCGGGTGTCGCGCTGCGGATTCCCGACCTGCGGGAAACGCTCAGCCAACGATGATTTCCTTGACACCATGCCGTTCGGCAACGGCTTCCGGCGTTCCGGAGAGCCACATCTGATACATCGAGATGAACCACATCGCGGCGAACGACACCCCCATCAGGGCGCCGGCGCCCATGGTTACATAGGCAAAGGGGTGATACACCTTGACCAGGTACCAGGAAAAGATGTCGATGGCCTCGGCCAAAAAAGGCAATCCAATCAGCAGGTACTTGAACCACAGCGGTCGCACGTAGGCATGACTGAATATGGTGCCTATGATGAAGAAAATAAAGGTCATCCCGAACAGGTGGATGTGCGAGACGCGAACCAGTGTATAGAAGCCGGTTCCGGTGTCCTGTTCGGTCACCTTCTTGATGTTGTCGTAGCCGCCGAGGTTCGAAAGGTGGGGGTTGCTGCCGTCGTGACAGGTCATGCAGCGCTTGTCGATCGTCGGCCTGATAAATGTCTCATACGTGTTTCGCTCCGCACCCTGCTGCGCCCAGGTGACCAATGCGCTCGCTTCTTCGACCGGCAACATGGCGGACATGGGGCCGCGCAGCGCCGATTCCAGCTTCGAGCCCTTTCCGCTGCCGCTGTAGGCGATGACCAGATCTTCATAGGACAGCGTCATCGGATTTCCGTCGCGCCCGGAGTAGATGTGGACCAGGTACAGCATGCCAAAGAGGTAACCCAACCCCAGTATGCACAGCGCCGCCGTGTACACGATGCGCATGCTGATGGGCAGCTCCGAATAATGGTGGTACAGCCGGTGCAGCGGGGGTTCACTCATGACGGTTTCCTTTGATTATTCGTGCGGAACTCGCGGGTCCCGGCAGCATCCTGCGCCCGGAGTTCCTCCCTTGAAATTAGCGCCGCTATTCTAACTCTTCTCGCCAGGCCGCAATGGCGATTCAGCTTTCGCTCCCTGACCCGGGTTTCTATTTGGATGGCAGGGGAACGTAGACGACGGTTCGAGCTTTCTGGCGCGCATAATGGGCCGCGAGGCTATCGATCTGCGCATCGCTGACCTCGTCCAGCATGGCGGTCATCGCACTGCTTCTGCGCTCGCCTTTCCTGTATGCGCGCATGACTTTTTCCAGGTAATCGGCGCGCTGTGCGGCGAGTGCCGGCGAACGCGGATCGGTGCTGTTGCCGTCGACGCCATGGCAGCGGTCGCAGCGTTGGGCCAATTCGGCCGTCGTGAGGGGTTTGCGGAACTTCGGCGGTTGCGGCGTCTGGTTGGCGTAATAGGCGCCCATGTTCTTCACGGTGCTTTCGTCCAAGGACGCAGCGGGAGCTTTCATCGCCGGGTCGGCCCGCGAACCGTTCTTGTATTCCTTCATGGCGGACGCGAAATATTGCGCGTCCTGGCCGGCGAGACTCGGCGCCGTGCCCGTGCTCACGCCGCCTTGGCCATGGCAGCCGGCGCATGCGCCGGCTGCAGTCTTGCCCGCCGCCTGATTGCCGGGGGAGGGGGTCTGCGCCTTGGCCGGCTTTTGCATCGCGTAGAACAGCGCGATGTGATCGAGGTCCGTATTGCTGATTGCAGATACCAGGGTTTTCATCATGTCGTGCTTGCGCTGGCCGTTCTTGTAGGCATTGACGGCGGCGACGAAGTATTTGGGATCAAAGCCGACGAGGCTCGGCATCCCGGCCACCTTGCTGACCCCGTTCTCGCCGTGACAGCCGCCGCATCCGGCTGCGGCGGCCCTGCCTGCGGCAATCGGATCCGCCTTTGCAGCGGTGGCCTTGGCACTGGGCGGGGCTGGCTGCGCCGAATCGAGGCTGGCGTAGTAGGCCGAGACCTTGACCAGCGCATCGTCGCTCAGGAACTTGACGCTGTTGTTCATCGGGGTGTTGCCGCGCCCGCCGGCCTGATAGACACGCAGCTCCATGTAAAAATATCCGGGCCGCTGCCCAGCGATGTGGGGGGTGTCCTTGGCCTTGGCAATGCCATCGATGCCATGGCAACTCGCGCAGGACGCGGCCGCGACACGCTTGCCTTCGGCGATATCCTGGGAGGTGGCGTACGCAGCCTTGAGTTCGGCGCTGCTGCCGGGCGTGATGGGCGTTTGGGCGCTGCCATCGGGTGAATGGCCGCCTACGGTTATCCCGGCGCCGAGCATCGTCAGGAATAGAATCCGCGCGCTTGATTTCATCGACGTTTCCTCAAACAATCATCTGAATCTGCAGCAAACATTCCCTCAAGGCAGTCGCTGCGCTGCTTCATGCGAAACCGGAAATAGCGAGTCAGTTCAATCAGATGCCGGTTTGCTGCACTGCGGCTGCGTATTCTAGCATGAACCTAGGCACGAACTTGGCACCTTCTCAGTCGCCCGATGCGTAACGGCCCTCATTGCGCCGGTCATTTATTCGTATCGCCCAGCGATGCGCGGATGAGCGTCCCCAGATTCGGGGCGCTCTTGACCTCGAAGTTTCCGCCAGGCAGCTGCACGGGTTCGCGCATTCCATCCATACCGAAAAGCCCGCCCGTGTCCGGCATGCCGGGATCGAACCCGCTGCCATCGTCCGCAACCTCGATCTGAAGCTGCCCCGTGCAACCGCTTACCGCGACCCGCTGATTGCGGCCGCCAGCGTGGCGAAATCCGTTGGCCAACGATTGCTGCAACAGACCGAACTCACTGCGAAAGAACCGGCAAGGGAGATTCAGCCCATGGAATGGGCGAACAAGAAAAACGTGGGACCAAGACCGTCTACGTCATCGGCCACGCCAAGCCGCTATGCGCGTTGGTCCGGACCGAGGAAGGAAGGCGAATCAATTCGTCGCCGAAGCCAGGGCGGCTCGCTGGCACGCTGTCATCACCTTAACGAATCATTGCGGGCCACAGCCACGGTGCGGACGGCGTCTTGTCAGCGACGGCCGACCCGCGTGATCCACCACCTATCGACCCTTCCCGAGTCGCAGTGGCTCGCGTCGATGGAGTACCGAGAAAGGAACCATCGGAATGGGCACGGCAGACCATGTAGTGCTTGCCATTTGTTGCTATATGATGCGCTAAGAAGGACCTGTTTAACCGGCTGGGGCTGGGGAGACGCTGGTGACGGCAGACGAAGCGAAAGACCGGCTCTACGACACAACTTTTCTCATCGGCGCACTCCGGCGACGAGCTGCCATCAAGGCGCTCGCCGAGGGGCCTGACTCGTCCGGCGTGATCGCGCTCGCGCAGGCGCTGCAAGAGGGGCACCCCGAAGACGGGCGAATCCGAA
>MEQZ01000158.1:0-4092 GCA_001770425.1 Betaproteobacteria bacterium RIFCSPLOWO2_02_FULL_65_20
ACCGACGCGCGCGGCCAGGCGGTGCGCGACCTGAGCTTCCTGGTGCTGTTCAACGCCCATCACGAACCGATCCCGTTCAGGCTGCCGGATTACGCCAGCGGTCGGTGGCGCGCGCTGCTCGACACCGCGTTCGAGGATGGGCTGACGATAAACGGAACGTTCGATGCCGGCGTCGAGTACGAGCTTCAGGGCCGCTCGCTCGCATTGCTGCGGCAGGTGAGCGAGTGATGCGCACCCCGATGCGCGCCGCGATCGAGCAGCGCGTCGGGCAAGGCAGGCCGGATACGCAGCCGAAAAGCAAAGGACCAGGGTGAAACACCGCCACGCGATGCCCTTCGGGGCGGAAGTTCTGGGCGGGGGCGGGACGCGCTTCCGGCTCTGGGCGCCCGGAGCGAAGCGGCTCACGCTCGAGACCGCGGCCGGTCCCCTGCGTTCCGACGAATCCATGAACGCGCTGGACAGCGGCTGGTTCGAGGCGATCGTGGCGGACGCGCCCGCGGGCACGCGCTATGCCTATCGCGCCGGCGACACCCGGTTTCCCGACCCGGCCTCGCGCTGCAACCCGGAGGACGTGCACGGCGCAAGCATGGTGGTCGATCCGCTCGCGCACGACTGGCGCGACGGCGCCTGGACCGGCCGCCCCTGGGAAGAAGCGGTGATCTATGAACTGCACATCGGCACGTTTACGCCGGAAGGCACGTTCGAGGCGGCGATAGGCCGGCTGGATTACCTCGCCGCGCTCGGCGTCACCGCGCTGGAGATCATGCCGGTCGCGGACTTTCCCGGCCGGCGCAACTGGGGCTACGACGGCGTGCTGCCGTTCGCGCCGGACGCATCCTACGGCACGCCCGATGATTTGAAGCGTTTGGTCGAGCAAGCCCATCTGCGCGGGCTCATGGTGCTTCTGGATGTCGTGTACAACCATTTCGGGCCGGAGGGCAACTACCTTAACGCCTACGCGCCGCAGTTCTTCAATCCCCGCCACCACACGCCCTGGGGCGCGGCGATCAATTTCGACGCCGAGGGCTCGCGCACGGTGCGCGGCTTCTACCTCCACAACGCGCTGTACTGGATAGGAGAGTACCGCTTCGACGGGCTGCGCCTGGACGCGGTACATGCGATCGCCGACGATTCCGAACCCGACATCGTGACCGAGATCGCGCGCGCGCTGCGGGATGGACCGGGCCGCGAGCGGCACATCCACCTCGTGCTCGAGAACGACCGCAACCAGTCGCGCTACCTGCCGCGCGACGCGACGTGCCGACCGCTGACCGCGAGCGCGCAGTGGAACGACGACATACACCACGCCCTGCATATCCTGACCACCGGGGAGCGCGACGGCTACTACGAGGACTATGCGGGGCGGCCGCTCTGGTACCTGGGCCGATCGCTCGCCGAAGGCTTCGGCTACCAGGGCGAGCCCTCGCGCCACCGCGAAGGCGCGCCGCGCGGCGAGCCGAGCGCGCACCTGCCCCCCACGGCATTCGTTTCGTTCCTGCAGACCCACGACCAGGTCGGCAACCGGGCGCTTGGTGAACGGCTGTGCGCCATCGCCGACCCGCAGGCGCTGCGCGCCGCAGTGGCCTGCGTGCTGCTTGCGCCCTCGCCGCCGCTGCTGTTCATGGGCGAGGAGTTCGCGGCCAGCACGCCGTTTCTGTTCTTCTGCGATTTCGGACCGGAACTCGCCGCTGCGGTGACGCGCGGGCGGCGCCAGGAGTTCGCGCGCTTCGAGCGCTTCAGCGACCCCGAAGCGCAGGCGGCGATCCCCGATCCGAACGATCCTGCGACCTTCGCCGCGTCCAGGCTGCGCTGGGACGAGATCGACCGGCCTCCCCATGGCGACTGGCTCGCGCTCCACCGCGAACTGCTCGCGCTGCGCCACCGGCTGATCGTGCCGCGCCTCGCGGGCATGCGATCGGGAGGCGACTTCCGGATCGAAGGCGGCGGCGTGCTGCGCGTCGACTGGCTGCTGGGCGACGGCTCGCGGCTGCACCTGGTCGCCAATTTCGCGGCGACCCCGAGCGGCCCGGTGCCGATGCCGCCCGGGCAGATCGTTTACGCGAACCCTCCGCAGAGCGCAGACCGCGCCAGGCAGCGGGAGCTTTCCGCCTGGTTTGTGGCGTTCACACTAGAGGAATCGACGGCATGACCGAGCGTGAAATCCTCGAACGCCTGGCGCGTAGCCACGAGATCGCCCCCGATTACTACGATATCTGGGGCCATCGCCACGAGGTTCCCGATGCCAGTCTGCGCGCGCTGCTCGCTGCGCTGGGCGTGCATGCGGCCACGCCGCAGGAAGCAGAAGATTCGATTCGCGCCATCGAGTCGGAGCGCTGGCGCGCCGTGATTGCGCCCGCAGTCGTGATGCGCGATGACGCTGCACCGTGGAGTCTGCGCCTGAACCTCGCGGCTGCGGACGCAGATTTCCCGCTCGCCTGGCGGCTCACGCAGGAAGACGGCAAGGGCCATGAAGGCGTGATCGATCCGGCCTCGCTGACCGTCGCCGAATCCGCGGACCTGGACGGTGAACGGTTTACCGCGCGCGAGTTCGCGCTGCCGGTCACCGCGCCCTGCGGCTACCATCGCCTTGCGATCCTGCGCGATGGCGCCATGATCGGCGAAACGGCCCTGATCGTCGTCCCCGCTCTGTGCTTTCGCCCGCTCGCGGTGCAGAACGACGGTCGCGTCTGGGGCGCTGCGGCGCAGCTCTACGCGGTGCGCTCGGAGCGCAACTGGGGCATCGGGGATTTCACCGATCTTGCGGCGCTGCTCGCGCAATGGGGCGCGCGCGGTGCGGGCGTCGTGGGGGTCAATCCGCTGCACGCGCTGTTCCCCCACAATCCGGAACACGCGAGCCCTTACAGCCCGTCCTCGCGCTGCTTCGTCAACGTGCTCTACCTGGACGTCGAGGCGATCGCCGACTTCGCCGAATGCGACGAGGCGCTCGCGCAGGCGCGCTCGCCCGAGTTCCAGTCGCGCCTGAAGGCGCTGCGCGACGCCGATCTGGTGGACTACACCGGCGTCGCGCAGGTCAAGCTGCCGATGCTCGAACGCTGTTTCGCGCATTTTCGCGGCCGCCACCTCGCCGCCGGCACGCCGCGCGCACAGGCATTCCGCGCCTGGCAGGCGGCGCACGCGCCTGCGCTCAGGCAGCATGCCCTGTTCGAGGCGCTGCAGGAGCATTTCCACCGCGAGGACCCGCAAGTCTGTGGCTGGCCGGCCTGGCCCGAGGCGTACCGCGATCCTGCCGCACCGGAGGTCGCGCACTTCGCCGAATCCAACGCCGAACGCGTCGAGTTCTACGAATACCTGCAGTGGCAGGCCGAACTGCAGCTCGAAGCCATAGGCCGGCGCTCCATGGAACTGGGCCTGGGCGTCGGGCTGTACCAGGATCTCGCGGTCTCGGTGGACCGCGGCGGCGCGGAGGCGTGGGCGAACCAGGATCTGTACGCGATTGCGGCGAGCGTGGGCGCCCCGCCTGACGCGTTCAACATGCGCGGCCAGGACTGGGGGCTGCCGCCGCTCGCCCCCGAACGGCTGCGCGCGGCGGCCTATGCGCCTTTCATCGACACGCTGCGCGCCAACATGCGCCACGCGGGAGCGTTGCGCATCGACCACGTCATGGCGCTGGCGCGGCTGTACTGGGTGCCGCAGGGCAGCGAGCCCCGCGACGGCGCCTACGTGAGCTACCCGTTCGAGGACCTGGTGGGCATCGTCGCGCTGGAGAGCCATCGCAACCGGTGCATGGTCATCGGCGAGGACCTGGGCACGGTCCCGGACGAAGTGCGCGCGACGCTCACGCGCGTCGGCATTCTCTCCTACCGGGTGCTGTTCTTCGAGCGACAGGGCTCAGGCGATTTCAAGCCGCCGGCCGAATACCCGGCAGAGGCGCTGGTCACGGCAGCGACGCACGATCTGCCCACGCTAGCCGGCTACTGGGCCGGACGCGACCTCGCGCTGCGCCAGGAGCTCGGATTGTTCCCGGCGGAGGAAGCGCATCAGGCGCAGGTGCTCGCGCGCGCGCAGGATCGCGCGCGGCTGCTGCTCGCGCTGGAGCGCGCAGGGCTACTGCCCGAGGGCGCCACCGTGGAC
>MEQZ01000158.1:4170-5005 GCA_001770425.1 Betaproteobacteria bacterium RIFCSPLOWO2_02_FULL_65_20
CTGGTGGTGCAACTGGAAGACGTGCTCGGTGTGCGCGAACAGGTGAACCTTCCCGGCACCACGAGCGAACACCCCAATTGGCGGCGCAAGCTGCCGCTCGCGATCGAGCGTTGGCCCGAGGAAGAGCGCTTCACCGCGCTCGCGCGCATGCTTGCCGCGCTGCGGCCGCTGGCGCAGCCGAGGCCGGTTCGCCGCGCACCGGGCGGCGCGCGGATTCCGCGCGCAACCTACCGCCTGCAGCTCAACCGGGATTTCACCTTTGCCGATGCCGCCGGGCTGGTGCCCTACCTGGACGCGCTCGGTGTGAGCCATGTCTATTGCTCGCCCTACCTGAGCGCGCGCCCGAACAGCACGCACGGCTACGACATCATCGACCACAACGCAATCAACCCGGATCTTGGCGGTGCCGAAGGTTTCGAGCGCTTTTGCGCCGCCCTGCGCAGCCACGGCATGGGGCAGATCCTCGACATGGTCCCGAATCACATGGGCGTCATGGGCGCGGACAATGCGTGGTGGATGGACGTGCTGGAGAACGGCCCTGCTTCATTATATGGAGAGTTTTTCGACATTGACTGGCAGCCGGTCAACCCGGAACTCGCAAACCGGGTCCTCGTCCCGGTGCTCGGCGACCACTACGGCCTGGTGCTCGAGGCAGGGGAGTTCAGCCTCGCCTTCGAAGCGGAGCGCGGATCGTTTAGCGTGTTCTACTTTGCGAACCGTTTCCCGATCGATCCGCGCGACTACCCCCGGGTGCTCGATTGCGCGTTGCAGGTAATGGACAGAGCGCGCGTGGCGGAGACCGCCATGGCCGAGGCCGCGAGTCTTGCCGCGGCTT
>MEQZ01000158.1:5034-5807 GCA_001770425.1 Betaproteobacteria bacterium RIFCSPLOWO2_02_FULL_65_20
CGCACCGATACTGCGCCTGAAAAGATCACCGAGCGCAATCGGGACAAGGAACTGCACAAGCGCCGGCTCGCGCAGCTCGCGCGCGAGCATCCTGCGCTAGCCGAGGCGATCGAGCGCGCAGTGCGTATGCTGAACGGCACGCCGGGGAAGCGTGCCAGCTTCGACGCCCTGGACTCGCTGCTCGAAGCACAGGCTTACAGGCTCGCGTTCTGGCGTGTGGCCACCGACGAGATCAATTACCGGCGTTTTTTCGACATTAACGATCTTGCCGCATTGCGCATGGAAAACGAGGCGGTATTCAACGCCACGCACGCTTTCGTCTTTGGCCTGGTTGCGCAAGGCAAGGTCGATGGGCTGCGCATCGACCACTCCGACGGGCTGTATGACCCGGCGCAGTATTTCAGCAGACTGCAGCAGTACTACGCGCGTCTGGCCGGTCCCGATGCTGCGCTGAACAAGGAAAACGGGCGGCCTGCGCGGCCGCTTTACGTAGTGGTGGAGAAAATCACCGCGCGGCACGAACACGTACCGACGACCTGGGCGGTGCACGGCGCCACGGGCTACCGCTTCGCTACGGTGGTCAACGCGCTGTTCGTGGACCCCCAGGCGCGCGCCAAGGTCGACCGCGTCTGGCGCGCGTTCTCCGGGGAGAGCATCGATTTCGAGGAGGCTGCTTACCGCGGCAAGCGCGACATCATGCGCTCGGCGCTTGCCTCCGAGCTGACCGTGCTCGCAACCGAGTTGCTGCGCATCGCTCGTGCCGATCGGCGCAC
>MEQZ01000159.1:0-127 GCA_001770425.1 Betaproteobacteria bacterium RIFCSPLOWO2_02_FULL_65_20
CGAGCGCCGCGCAGGGTTCAGGTCCCCTGCTTCGTGCCGCGCCCCACGGCCCAGACCGCGGCCTCGAGCCGGGAGTGAAAGCCGAGCTTCTTCAGCAGGTTCTTGACGTGCACCTTGACGGTGGCTT
>MEQZ01000159.1:223-6038 GCA_001770425.1 Betaproteobacteria bacterium RIFCSPLOWO2_02_FULL_65_20
CCCGCTGTTTCGCCGTGGCCTCCTCGCGGATGGCGCGCGCCAGCAGGCCGTTCAGGCGCTCGCCGATCACGGTGCGGCCGTTCAACGCTTCGTCGATCGCCGTGAGCAGGTCCTCGGGCTCCATGTCCTTGAGCAGGTAGCCGTCGGCGCCGCTGCGGATCGCCGCGACCAGGTCGTCGGCGCTGTCCGACACGGTGAGTATGACCACCCGGCAGTCCAGGTCCGCGTCGCGGATCGCCCTGAGCGTCTCGATGCCGCCCATGCCGGTCATGTGCAGGTCGAGCAGCACCAGATCCGGGTCGAGCGCCTTCGCGATCGCCACGCCCTGCTCGCCGTTGGAAACCTCGCCCACCACTTCGAGATGGGGGGCCATGGCGATCAACTGGGCGACGCCCTTGCGAAACAGGGGGTGGTCATCGATGATCAGGATACGGTTGCCTTCGCTCATGCCGCCGCCTCCTTGCCGACGTCAGACATTTTGCGATCGCGCTGTCGGCGTCTGGCGGCAATCGCGGCCGGTCGCATCCCCGCTGCGCGGGGCGCCGGCGGAGCGGCCGTGCCAGCGAAGCAGCACAGCGAAGCCGGCGCATTGCGGCGCCTACGCTGCGCTCGTTCCGTGGCGCCACGCTTCGGCGCCGCCTGCTCCCTGCTCATGCCGCCTCCTCGATCATCGTGATAGCCCGGTGCGGGCATTCGATGGCGCAGATGCCGCAGCCCTTGCAGGTAGTCATGTCGATGTCGAACCACGCGGGCCGCTCGACCACGCACTGAACGGGGCAATAGAGCCAGCATTGCGCGCACTTGACGCATTTGGCCCGATCGACCACCGGCCGCATGCTGCGCCAGTCCCCTGGGAGCATGGGGCTGGGCTTGGTCGCGATCGGGCACAGGTCGTTCGGGATCGTCGACTGGTCGAAGAAATCGTAGGCTTGCCGCTTCATGCCGCCTCCTGCCCGCTTATGCCGCCGCCTTCTGGACGATGCTGTGCACCTTGGTTGAATTGTAGCCGCGCTCCAGCGCCGCGAGATTCTGCTCCAGGCCGGCATCGCGGAATTCCGACTCCGCAATCGCCGTGCGCAGCGAATCGAGCGTGACCAGCCCGGTCGCGCGGGCGAATGCCCCGAGCATGATGGTGTTGGTGATCGGACGCCGAAAGATTTCCAGCGCGATCGAAATGGCATCGCACAGACCGACCGTCACGACGCGTTCGGAGAGCCTCAGTTCCTCGATCGGCCTTGCGGTCGTCTGCACCAGAACGGCGTTCTCGCGCACGCCGTCGAAGATGTCGACCGCCCGCCCCACCGTCGGATCGATGCACAGGATGCAGTCGGGGTTGTAGATGTTGGTCATCTGGCGGATCTCGCGATCATCGAGGCGCAGGAAGCTCGCCACCGGCGCGCCGCGCCGCTCGAAGCCGAACGAAGGCACTGCGACGACGAACTTGCCCTCCAGCACCAGAGCGGCTGCGAGAATGCCACCGGCCATCACCGCGCCCTGACCGCCACGGCCGTGGATACGGATCTCGTGCATTTCGCTTCCTCCTCGCTATGCGCCCCCGCGCTCAGCGCCAGCCGGGTTTGGCCGCAGATCCCCCGCTGCCGGACCCGCGCACAGGCAGCCGCGGCAGCGCGAAGCCCTGGTTATAGGCTGCGCGCGTGATCAGCACCGCCTTGAACAACCATCCCGAACCGAGCGCCGCGAGCGCGGAGATGACTCCGAGCCAGAATACGACGCGGGCCGAAGACGATGCAAGCGCAATGACCAGCAGCACCAGCGTTAGCCAGTTGCCCAGCACCATGAACGGCAGCTCAATCGCGGAGAGCGCGGCGAGCGCCTTCGTGGGCGCACCTTCATGCTGCAGTCCCGAGCGGTAGGCATACCAAGCGAGCCCGCGCGCAAGCACCAGCGCAAGCAGGAATGCATCGAGCCACTTCAGGTAGGCATGGTCGGCGGTCGCCGCCGCAACCAGAATCGCCAGACTCGCTCCCTCGCACAAGCCGGTGAGCATGATCAGGGGCACGGTGCGCGGACTGCGCCATGCCGGAATGCCGCGGGAGGCACGGATCATCTGTGCCTGGCAATTCAGATAGACCAGCGCGAGCACCGCCACCGCCCAGATCAGGGACTGGGATCCGGTCCATACCGCGGCCAGCGCGCCTGCGAACAGGAACGGCGCGACCAACGCCTCGCGCGTCATCCAGGATGTCTGCGGGTGCAGATACACATTCAGCGCACGCAATGGACGACCGATCTCCGCCCACACGCAGATCAGTCCCGCGCCTACGCATGCCAGACCGATCAGCGCAGGCAAGACATAGGCGGCGCCCAAGGCGTGGCCGATCGCGGCAAAAATGAGCAGGCCGGTGCCCGCGCCGCCGAACACGAAATTGCCGGCGGCACGCAAGTCCCAGTTGCTCTGGTGCCAGGGTGCCGTCCGTCCCGCCGTCGGTCCCAGCGGCGCGCTCATGGTCTCGACTCCTTGGCATCCCAGATGTAGAAAATGCCCGGATCGGTGCCCACCTCTTCGTGCATTCGGAAATGCGCCGTTTCCCCGAGCAGCTTCGCCAGCTTGCCGTTCGGGTCGTCGCGGTCGCCGAACACGTAGGCGCCGGTGATACACGCATTGACGCAGGCCGGCGTCGCCTCGGGATCCACCCCCGGCGTGAGCCCCTTCTGCGTTCCGGCGTCGATGCGATCCTTGCAGAAGGTGCACTTGGTCGCCACGGCAATGCGTTCGGGATCCATGCGTGCCTGCTCCGACGCCATGGGCCTGTCGTCACCGAATGCGAACGTGTTCCGGTGCACGATATGGCGCGCTTGGTAAGGACAGGCCACCGCGCAGTAGCCGCAGCCGATGCAGATGTCGTAGTCGATGGTGACCAGCCCGTCGGCACGCTTCTTGGTTGCAGTCGTCGGACAGACGTGCTCGCAGGGCGGATCGCCGCAATGCATGCAGCCCACCGGCACGAAGGCGCGCCGCACGTCCGGAAACTCGCCGGTCTCCATGTCGAGCACCTGGCGCCACTGCACCCCCGGGGGCGTCGCGTTCGCGTGCCGGCAGGCGGCGGTGCAGGTCTGGCAGCCGTTGCAGCGGCGCAGATCGATTGCCATCGCATACCGCGTCATTTTCTTTCCTCTGCCACTCGCCGCACGCCGACGCGCACCAGATCGGCGGAGGAACCGGTTGCGTCGGTGAGCGCCATCGACATCGCCAGCAGCGGATTCATGCTCGGGGCATGCATGTCCTTCGCATAGGGCGTCGCCCAGTGGCTGAATTGCCCGACCATCAGCAGCGTATCCGGGCGTATGCCTTCGCGCAGCACTGCCGGGCCGCGCGTGCTGCCCACATACGAGTGCACTTCGATGATGTCGCCGTCGTCGATTCCCAGTTCGCGGGCCCGCCGCGCGTTGATGACCACGCCGCGATGCCCCTTCAGGTTTCCTGCCACCTCGTCCATCAGCGGGATGCCGGCGTTCGAGCCCCAGGCGTACTGCATGCTGCGCGCGGTGATCAGCCAAAAGGGATAGTCCGCGAGCTTGCCGCCCTGCGCCACGGTTTCCCGCTCCCAGATGGCCGGAAAGTCCTTGTAGGGCGGCAGCGCCTGGTATTCGGTGAGTTGCGTGTCCCACCACTTGATGCCCTGCTCGTGCAGACGGTTGCCCAGCTGGGCACCCACCCGCAGCAGCCGTTCCTGATAAGGCATCTCGAACCGGATACCCTGTTTGCGAAGCTCGGGAAACAGGTACCAGACCAGCCGTGATATCGGCCTGGTGCGATAGCCGTGCTCGCGGTACCAGTCGAGGCCCTCGCTCGTCCGGCCGTCGGTGACCTCCGCGCTCGCAGCGCGGCACATCCGGTCCCAGATTTCCTCGGAAGAATGTTGCACCGCCGGGTCGAGCGCGAAATCGAAATCCCCGCCCGAAAGCGCCATGCACGCCGCGCCGCGGTTGATCGCATTGTTGTACTGCTCCAGCAAACCGGCACGCGCGGCCAGTTCGGTGGCGATGTCGGTGAAATCGCGCGTGTCGCCGCGCGGCTCGACCGCCGGCTGGCGCAGCGCGAAACCCTCGTGGTCCCAGAACGCCTCGATGAACTTGGTGCCGCCGATGCGGATCAGCTGCGTGCTCTCCAGATCCGTGCACTCCGGCAGCAGGATATCGGCCATCCAGTTGGTCTCGTCGGGCGTGTAGGCGAATCCGACCACGAAGGGGAACTCGGCGATGCGATTCACCACCTCGGCCGTGTCCCAGAACGATATCGACGGATTGGTCCGGTAGACGAACCACAGGTCGGGCGCCGTGACGCTCTTCCAGTTTTCCGGCGACTGCTTGCGGAACATCCAGGCGAAATGCGTCGGCCCCAGAGCCTGGCTCCAGGGCGAGTTGGCCGATAGCGGGACCAGTGTGGCGTGCGCGTTGCGCACCTTGGGACTGGACTGCCAGTGCTCGCTGTCGGTCGGATTCATCGGGTAATCCATGAATCCGTCCGGACCCATCTTGACGCTCGCCTGGCGCGAGGTCGCCGGACGGTTCAGGCGCACGGTGGTCCCCAGCGTGCCCCCGGGGACTTCGAGCGCCCCGAGCAGGCAGGGGATGAGGGTGCGCGCCCAGACGCATTCGTAGCCGCCCCAGCCGTTGTTGACCGTCCTGCCCAGCGCAATCGAAACCGGGCGGAACGGCAGCACTTCGCCGTCGATTTCGATGGTCTGGCCGACGCAGGCGTGATCGAGATACTCCGCGGTGATGCGGCGTATCGTGCCGGGGACGATGTCGCACACCGACTCCGCCCATTCCGGGGTATAGGGCATCATGTGCTGCACCAGCTTGCCGAAGCTGGTCTGCGCCGTGATACCCCGGTGCATCCATTCCTGATCGTCCGCTCCGACCTCAAGCGCATCCAGCCTGAAGATGCCCTCGAGCGCCGGGTCGGAGCCAGGCTGGTCGAATGGCACCGCGCTGCGCGTGTTCAAATCCCAGATCAGCGGCTTGCGGGTCTGCGGGTCGCGCAGGAAGTAGTGATGGGGTCCGACCAGGTAGGGCGAACCGGTATGCGCCTTGATGAAGGGGAGATCCAGCCGCTGGCGCGGATATTCGTGCAGCATCAGGTGAATCATCGCGAACAGGAATGCGGCATCGGTCTTCGGCCTGATCGGGATCCATTCTGACGAGGCGGCGCCGGTGACCGAGATATGCGGCTCGATCTGCACCCGCTTCATGCCCCGCACGCGCGCATCGGCATGGCGCCAGGCGCCGATCACACCGCCCGAGGCCTCGGTGTTGGCGCCGAAGGAGAGCACGTAACGCGTGGTCGGTGTGTCCGGACAGACCGTGAAGGCACGGTGCCACAGTTCTCCGTACAGATGCTCGGAATGCGTGCAATTGACGCCCTGGCCGCTGCCAAAGGAGAAGTCCACCGGCCCCCAGGCGGCGAGGAACGCGGGGAAGGTGCCCATGTAATAGGTCGGGATGCCGCCGCCGCCGAAACTCGCCGCGACGCGCGGATAACCTTCGTGGTCGAGCAGCCCCTTGGCCCGGATTTCGTTCAGCTTCGCGGCGACGGTGTCCAGCGCCTCGTCCCAACTGATAGTCACGAATCCGGGATCGTGCTCGCGTCCCTTATTCGGGTTGGTGCGCTTCATCGGGCTGAGCACCCGGTTGGGGTTGTAGGTTTTCTGCACCAGGCCATAGGCCTTGACGCAGCACTTGCCGCCGCCTGGATGCACGTCCGCGGCGCGGAAGTTCGGCTCGATCTCGGTGGCGACGCCGTCCTCCACCTTGACCGTCAGCAGGTCGGGGCCAGCCACGCACTGGTAGC
>MEQZ01000160.1 GCA_001770425.1 Betaproteobacteria bacterium RIFCSPLOWO2_02_FULL_65_20
ATCTCGTGCTTGATCCTCTCGTACGCCTGGGAATGCAGCGCCGCGACGGGCGGGCGCGCGCGCCGCTTGGTCTTTACCGGCATGATCGAGCCGTGCCGGATCGGCAAGCGTCTGCGGCCGGCGATGCAGCGCCTTCTCGAACGGGGCTCACGCCTCGCTCCTCTGCCGCAGCTTGAAGCGCTGGATCTTGCCGGTGACGGTCTTGGGCAACTCGTCCACGAACGTGAACCAGCGCGGGTACTTGTAGCCCGCCAACTGGGACTTGCAGAATTGCCTCATTTCCTCGACCGTCGCCTCGGACGCATCATCGCTGCGCTTGAGAACGACATACGCAGCCGGCTTGATCAATCCTTCGTCATCGGCCCGCCCCACCACCGCCGCCTCGCGCACCTTCGGATGCTCGAGCAGCTTGCTTTCGATCTCCACCGGAGAACACCACATCGCGCCGACTTTCAGCATGTCGTCGCCGCGGCCGGTGTTGACGTAATAGCCCTGCTCGTCGATGGTGTACATGTCTCCGGTATCGAGCCACTCACCGCGCATGGTCAGCGCGGTCTTTTGGGGATTGTTCCAGTAGCAGCGCGCGTTGGACTCGCCTTTCACCATCAGCGTCCCGACCTCGCCCTGCCCCACCGGGTTTCCCGCTTCATCGACGATTTTCACTTCGTACCCGGGCACCGGCCGGCCGGAGGTTCCGGGCTTGATGTCGTCGTGCCGGTTGGAGATGAAGATATGCAGGACTTCGGTCGACCCGATCCCGTCGAGAATCGACACCCCGGTCTGCTCGCGCCACTTGTGGAATATGGGCGCGGGCAGCGCCTCGCCGGCCGATGCCGCCACCCTGATCGAACTCAGGTCGCGCGGTCCGGCCTCGAGCGCCTGGAGCTGGCGGCCGTAGAGCGTCGGCACGGCGAAATAGACCGTCGGGCGAAACTTCTCGATCATGCGGAAACTCATTTCCGGAGACGGCAGCTCGTCGCAGAGCACGATCGTCGCCCCCGCCCACAGCGGAAAGGTCATCCCGCCGCCGAAGCCGTAGGAGAAAAACAGCTTGCTCGCGCAAAAGACGACGTCCTGGGCTTTGATGCCCAGAATGCCCGCGCTGTAGCGCTCGCTGGTAATCACCATGTCGCGATGCACATGCACCACGCCCTTGGGCTTGCCCGTCGACCCCGATGAGTACAGCCAGAAGCAGTCCTCGTCCGAGCGCGTCTGCTCCGGAACCAGGCTGTCCTGGGCAGTCCTCATCAACGCGACAACGGCGTCGGTGGACAGCGCTTGCACCTGCTTTCCGGCCGCGGTTTTCGCGCCGGCGGTCACCTCGGCCTCCAGCTCGGGCGTATAGACCACCGCGGTGCACGCCGAGTCCTCGACCAGGTAGCGGTAATCCTCCGCTTTGAGCAGGGTGTTGACGGAAACGGGAACGATTCCGGCCTTGATCGCGCCCCAGAAGACATAGAAGAACTCGGGCGTGTCCCGAACCACCATCAGCAGGCGCTCGCCGCGCCCGATACCGAGCGACTTGAGCGCGTTGCCGCAGCGCGCGACATTCGCGGCAAGCTGCGTGTAGGTGATGTCGCCGGCCGTGCTCCGGAGCGCGACGTGCTCGCCCCGCCCTTCGGCCACATGGCGATCGATGAAAGGGACCGCGACATTGAATACCTTCGTGAACCGAATCACCGGCGCGCGCGCGCCCGGTTCGATGATGACCTTGTGCTGTTCCGTCATGTTCGCCGTCATCCTCTGTCTCCTTCTCCCGCGCCGGCCCCGGCTTCGCGGGCTCGCGCGCCGTCGCCGCCTCGCCCGGATTCCCCGGATTGAACATTGACAGGCCGAGCGGCGCTCCGATAAAATATCACAAGTGTTTCAGAGTTCACAACACATATAGCGATTGCTCGCCGGCAGCACTCCAGTTTCCCGGGCAAGAAGGGAATTCTTCGATGAAGCAGGAAACCCACCTAGGCAAGTTCGTCGGCCGGCCCATGGAACGGGTCGAGGACGCACCCCTGCTCGCCGGGCAGGCCATGTTTTGCGACGATCTCCCGGTGCGGCCCGGCACGCTGCACGCCGCAATACTGCGCTCGCCCCATGCGCACGCGCAGATCGTCTCCATCGACACGACGGCGGCGCTCGCGCAACCGGGCGTGAAGGCAGTGCTGACGGGAAAGGAAATCAAGGAGGATTCGGATCCGTTCCTGATCGTGCTGCGCCTGCCGATGGACCAGTGGTCGCTCGCCATCGACCGCGTGCGCTTCGTCGGCGAAGCGGTGGCGGTCGTGGTGGCCGAGGACCGCTACCTCGCCGAAGACGCGCTGGATCACATCAAGGTCACCTACAAGCCGCTGCCGGCCGTGATCGCCCCGCTGGACGCGGCGAAGGACGGCGCACCGCTGGTGCACCCCGCGGCCGGCACCAACGTCGTGTCGATACGTGACTTCTCCTACGGCGAGCCCGACAAGGCGTTCGCCGAGGCCGACCGGGTGGTGGAACTGACCGTCGACTACCCGCGCAACTCGCAGACGCCGCTCGAGGGCTACATCGTCGTCGCCGACTACCGGCGCGAAGACAAGATCTACGACGTGATGTCGAATTTCCAGGGGCCGTTTACCGTCCACCCGGTGATGTCCAGGGCGCTGCGGGTCAAGGGGCCCCAGTTGCGCATGCGCTCAGCGGCCTATTCGGGCGGAGGATTCGGCATCAAGCAGGCGATGTTCCCCTATGTGGTGCTGATGTGCATCGCGTCGCGCCGCGTCGGCCGCCCGGTCAAGTGGGTCGAGGACCGCCTGGAGCATCTGACTGCGGCGATCGCCGCTCCCAACCGGATCATCCGCGGGCAGGCCGCGGTGATGAACGACGGCAAGGTGACCGGCTTCCGGTTCGATCAACTGGACGATTACGGCGCCTATCTGCGCCCGCCCATGCCGGGCCCGCTGTACCGCCAGCACGGCATCATGACCGGCGGCTACGACGTCAAGCACATGACCATCGTCAACCGCCTGGTCATGACCAACAAGACCCCCTCGGGCATGGTGCGCGGCTTCGGCGGGCCGCAGATCTACTACGCGCTCGAGCGGCTGATGCAGCGGGTGGCCATCGAGCTGGGGATGGATCATCTGGACGTGATCCGGCGCAACCTGATTCCGGCCGGCTCGTTCCCGTACCGCGCGGCGGCCGGCGCGCTGATCGACTCCGGAGACTATCAACTCGCCGTGCAGATCGCCACCCGCGACGGCAAGCTCGACGAACTGAAGCTGCGGCGCGAGCAGGCACGCAGCGAGGGACGGCTCTACGGCATAGGCTTTGCCGTCGTCGTCGAGCCGGCGCAGTCGAACATGGGCTATCTGAGCACCATCAACACGGTCGAGGAGCGCCGTCGCGCCGGTCCCAAAGGCGGCAACGTGGCCTATGCGACCGTCAACGTCGATGCGCTGGGCGGGGTCAGCGTCACCGCCGACAGCCTGCCCCAGGGCCAGGGGCATGCGACGGTGCTCAGCCAGGTCGTCGCCGACGAGTTGGGGATCGAACCGCACGAGATCACCTGCAACATGGAGCGCGACACGCAGCGAGATCCCTGGTCGATCGCCACCGGCAACTATTCCAGCCGCTTCAGTTCGGCGACCGCGCCTGCGGCCAGGCTCGCCGCGCGCAAGGTGCGCGCGAAGCTGGCGCGCATCGCGGCGCACATTCTCAAGGTGCCCTCCGACAAGATCGTTTTTTCCGAGGGCAAGATCTACTCGATGGACGATCCCCAGACGGCGCTGCGCTTCTCGCGCGTCGCGGGAACCGCGCACTGGTCCCCGGGCGAGCTGCCCCCCGGCATGGAGCCCGGCATTTCGGAGATCGGTGTGTGGTCGGCACGCGAGCTCGAGCCGCCCAACGATGCCGACCAGATCAATACCTCGCTCACCTACGGCTTCGTTTTCGACTACTGCGGCGTCGAGGTGGACCGCGATACGGGACGCGTGCGCATCGACCGCTACGTGACCACGCACGATTCGGGAAAGCTGCTGAATCCGCTGCTCGCCGACGGACAGGTCTATGGCGGCTATGCCTGGGGCATAGGCGCCGCGCTGAGCGAGGAATTCGTCTACGGCGAAGACGGGAGCTTCCTGTCGGGAAGCTTCGCCGATTACCTGTGCCCGACCGCGTGCGAAGTACCCGAGCCGCTGATCCTGCACATGGAAACGCCCTCGCCCTTCACGCCGCTGGGCGCAAAAGGCATCGGCGAGGGCAACGCCATGAGCACGCCGGTGTGCATCGCCAACGCGGTCGCGGACGCAACCGGCATCAAGGACCTGCGGCTGCCGCTGACCCCATCGAAGCTCGCCGGCCTGATCCAGGGCGAGGAGCCGGCGCGGCCCCGGGCCACGGCCGCCACCGCGCCGCCCTCGGCGAGGGCCCGCGGCAAGGGCATACGGGGAGAAGGCTCGGCGTTCGTTGCCTGCGCGCCGGAGCAGGTGTGGCAGACCCTGCTCGATCCGACCAAGCTGGCGAAGGTGATTCCCGGCTGCAACAAGCTGGAACTGGTCGGCCCCAACAGCTACCGCGCCGATCTTTCGCTGGGCGTGGGTGCGGTCCGCGGGCGCTTCGAGGCCACGGTCAGCCTGACCGAGCTCGACCCGCCGAAGACGGCGGTCATATCGGGCGGTCTGCAGGGTTCGCTCGGCTCCTCGGAAGGCGGCGGCAACATCAGGCTCGAGGCCGTCGAGGGCGGCACCCGGGTCAGCTACGATTACGGGTTCGACATCAGCGGCAAGGTCGCTGCCGTCGGCGCCCGCATGCTCGACGGGACCGCGCGCGTGCTGATGAACCAGTTCTTCCAGAGGCTGGGCGCGTCGACCGGCGCACCCGAGGTCTCTTCCGCGGCACGATCCTGGTGGCGGCGCCTGCTCCAGTTGCTGGGGATCGCACGATGAAGCCAAGCGCTTTCGAATACATCCGCCCGGGCAGTCTGGCCGAGGCGCTGGCTTGCCTCGCGCGCTACGGCGAGGACGCGCGGATCATCGCCGGCGGCCTGTCGCTGGTGCCGGCGATGAATTTCCGTCTGGTCCAGCCCAAGGTGCTGATCGACATCGCCGACATCAAGGAGCTGGATTACGTGCGCCTGGACGCCGCCCACATCGAGGTCGGCGCGGCTGCCACGCAGGCGCGCTTGCTGGCGTGGCCGGAACTCGCGACGGCTTCGCCGCTGCTCGCCCAGGCCCTGCCCCATGTCGGCCATTTCCAGACCCGCAGCCGCGGCACCGTCTGCGGCAGCATCGCCAACAGCGACCCCAGCTCCGAGCTGCCGCTGTGCCTTGCGACCCTGGCCGGATCGGTGATCCTGCGTTCCAAAGGCGCCTCCCGGCAACTCGCCGCTGCCGATTTCCAGCTCGGCCTGCTGCACACCGCCCGCAAGGCCGACGAGATGGTGGTGGCGGTCCGGTTCCCGCTGCGGCAGAAAGGTGCGGGCTACGCCTTCCATGAACTGGCGGAGCGGCAGGGCGATCTGGCGATCTGCGCCGTCGCGGCCACGGTCACCGAGCGCGCCATACGCCTGGGCATCGGCGGCGTCGCGGACAAACCGGCCGTGCGCGAATGGAGCGACCTCCCCGATTCGGGGCTGGACGCGGCGCTCAACGAATTCGCCTGGGACCTGGAGGCGAGCGACGATACCCATGGAACGGCGGTGTACCGCCGGCAACTTGTTCGGCGCCTCGGTCGTCGGGCCATCTTGGAGGCAAGAGCATGCCGCAACTGAACACCGACGGCCGCCGCTCGGTCAGCTTCATCCTCAACGGCAAACCGGTCACCGGCCACGCCGAACCGCGGATGCTGCTGACCGATTTCCTGCGCCAGGAAATGGGCTTGAGCGAAATCCACGTCGGCTGCGAGCACGGCGTCTGCGGCACCTGCACCATACGCATGGACGGACGGCCGGCGCGCGCCTGCCTGACTTTCGCCGTGCAGGCCGAAGGCCATCGCATCGACACCGTGCAGAGCCTCGCGACGCCCGAGGGCGCACTGAACGACCTGCAACTCGCGTTCCGCAAGCACCACGCATTGCAGTGCGGATACTGCACCCCCGGCATTCTGATGTCGGTGACCGCTTTCCTGGAAATCAACGCCGAGCCGAGCGATGCCGAAGTGCGCGACATGCTGAGCGGCCACCTGTGCCGCTGCACCGGGTATGTCGGGATGGTTCACGCGATCCTCGATGTCGCGAAAAGCCGCCGGAAGAAGGCGGGAAGCACGGCGACGGCGTAGGCGGATTCGAAGCACCGAATC
>MEQZ01000161.1:0-1602 GCA_001770425.1 Betaproteobacteria bacterium RIFCSPLOWO2_02_FULL_65_20
GGCTCGTTTTTCACCGGATCACGGTTCGACACCTGCAGAGGGATGTTGTCCTTGTGCAACACTTCGTGTCGCACAGGCGGAGATATCGTCACTGAGCCGCTGTTCGGCGCCTGCGGCGGGACGGGGGGCGACACGCTGTATGGCGCTGGGGGATACACCGCCAGGGGCTCCAGGGCACCCCCAGGGGTCGCGATTCCCGGGCCCTGCGACGACTGCTGGGCGAGCGCCACCCCAGACGGCAGGGCCACTGAAAGCAGTGCATAGCCGACCCGAACGATCGAGTTTTTCAGGTTGAACCCGATATGTTTGATTGTTCTCACGCTCAGAATTGTTCCTGCCCTTAGTCGAGGGCGAACAAAACCACTGCGCCGGTCGACATTCAGCCTGATCCTACGCTAGCCTAACACCTAGAATTTGTCAAATATTTCATTGGCATATAAAATTTTCTTAAAGTTTAAACTAGCGACTGAGACAACTCGGCAGGACAGAAGAATTCCGGGATCCGCGCGGTCGAAGTCTGAAGTAACTGACCCAAAATCCCGCTCTCCGCTCTCCCTTAGCCGAAAGTCTTAGCCGTAAGTGTAATTTATAGCCGAAAGTCTAAGCCATAAATCGAAGTAGAGCGTGGGATTGGCTGCTCATTTGTCCGGGAGTTCCCCAGGCGGTTGCGCCAGCGCAACGAACCCAACAACCGAACCCGCGCGGCCGGGCTAAAGCCTCGCCTGCGTCGGGAATGCGAGGATGACCCGCAAGGCAACGGAGGATCGATGCGACCCGGGGCTAACTAGGCACGGAGCCTGTGCGCCCGTTCATGGCGCGTCCGACCCCGCGCCGATGCTGAAGCCGGCTACGCCGCGTCGGGCTGCTTCATCGGTTGCGCGGCGACGAAGGCATCGAGCTGCATGCACTGGTCGAAAATCTCCATCACCGCCGGGTAGGGTTTCAGGTCGCATTCGTAGCGCTGCGCATTGAACACCTGCGGCACCAGGCAGCAGTCGGCCATGGTCGCCTGGTCGCCGAGCACATGGCGGCCGTGCTTTCGCTCGTTCAGCAGGAACGCTTCCATCGACGCGAAACCCTCGGCGATCCAGTGGCGGTACCACGCGTTCACGCCCTCGTCGTCCAGCTTGTAGGTGCGCTTGATGTACTTGAGCACGCGCAGGTTGTTCAGCGGGTGGATCTCGCAGGCGATCAGTTGCGAGAAGGCGCGCACATAGGCGCGCTCGAACGCGTCCCCGGGCAGCATCTTCGGACCCGGACAGACCTCGTCGAGGTATTCGATGATCGCGAGCGACTGCGACAGGAGCCTGCCGCTGTCGTCGAGCGCGGGCACCAGGCCCTGCGGATTGATCGCCTTGAACCTGGCTTCGACGTGCTCGGATTTGGGCAGGTTGACCGGCACTGATTCCCAGGCGATGCCCTTGAGGTTGAGCGCGATGCGCACCCGGAACGAGGCGGATGAACGGAAGAACGTATAGAGCTTCATGGTGGATTACCCGATCGAGTCGATGAAATTGGAGCCAGCTACGGCGACGACACTGAATTCAGCCGCATCTTAGCGCATGCCGCCCGGCCGCTTGAACGGATCGAGCAGGTCTTCGG
>MEQZ01000161.1:1639-1931 GCA_001770425.1 Betaproteobacteria bacterium RIFCSPLOWO2_02_FULL_65_20
CGCCGCTTCGTGGCCCTTCTCCGCCGCCGCCTGATAGAGCCGGAAGGCCTCGGGCAGGTCGCGCGCGGTGCCGCGCCCGTCCTCGGTCATGAGTCCGAGGTTGAACATCGCCTCGGCGTCACCCTGGTCGGCCGCTTCGCGGTACAGCGCGACCGCGCGCGACTCGTCCTTTTTCACGCCCAGGCCCTCGGCGTACAGAAACGCGAGCGCGTTCTTGCCCGCGGGATCGGCCTGGGCGGCGGCGCGCCCAAACCACTGCAGCGCCGCAGCCAGATTCCCGGCTGTGCCGATG
>MEQZ01000161.1:1974-3160 GCA_001770425.1 Betaproteobacteria bacterium RIFCSPLOWO2_02_FULL_65_20
TGCCCGCGTCGGCGGATTCGCGATAGAGCGCGACCGCTCTTGCCGCATCGCGCGCGACGCCCCTGCCGTCCTGGTAGAGCGAGCCCAGCCGCGCCGCGGCCTCGGCGTCGCCCTGCGCGCGCGCGGCCTCGTACAGCGCGCGTGCGCGATCCCAATCCTGCACGGTGCCGCGCCCGGTTTCGGCCAGGCGTCCCAGCGCGCGCCTGGCCGCCGGGAGCGCCGCGGCGCGCTCGTACCAGCGCCACGCCTGGTCGGCATCTTCCGGCACCCCGCGCCCTTCGTCGTACAGCCGCCCCAGGTTGAGCATCGCCGGGGCGTGGCCCTGCGCCGCGGCCTGGTTGAGCGCCGCAAGCGCTGCGGGCACGTCCGGTTCCCCCGGCCCGCCCTCGAGCAGCAGCAGCCCGAGGTTGTTCGCCGCAGGCGCGAATCCCTGTTGCGCCGCCCGCGCGTACCAGGTGCGCGCGGCGCCGCGGTCCTTCGCAGTCCCGAGGCCTTCCTGGTGCAGGTGGCCGAGCGCGTTCATCGCCTCGGGGTCGCCGGCCTTCGCCGCCTTCGCGATCCATTCGAACGCAGTGGCGAAATTGCGCTGCACGACTTTGCCGTCGTAGTACAGCCATCCGATGCGCGCCTGCGCGCCCGCGTTGCTGCGGTGCGCGAGATCGAGCAGCCGCGCGATGGCGGCGCGGTCGCCGGCTGCCGCTGCGATCGCCAGTGCGTTGACGTCCTGCGGCGGCGACGGCTTGGGCTCAGGCTGCGCGTATCCCGTCTGCCCGAGCAGCAGCGCGGACAGGAGCAAGACGGAGCAAAATTGCTTATGTGCCTGTTGCAACATGAGTCCGGCCGCGATTGATTGAAGGCGTCGAAAGGAGAAAAGAGGTCGGAGTCACTTTTAGCACGGGAAAAGCTGCCTTGACGCTCTATTTTTCCTTGACCCCCTTTTTTTCCTTGGCGGTCGGCTCGGCGCGGTGAACCTGCGCCCTACGGGGCAAGCAGGGCGCAGCTTCAGCGCGCCGTAGCGCCAACGGACCAACGTAGGGCGCAGCTTCAGCGCGCCGTAGCACCATCGAAGCAACGTAGGGCGCAGCTTCGGCACGCCGTAGCACCATCGAAGCAACGTAGGGCGCAGCTTCAGCACGCCGCAGCACCATCGAAGCAACGTAGGGCGCAGCTTCAGCGCGCCGTAGCG
>MEQZ01000161.1:3203-8018 GCA_001770425.1 Betaproteobacteria bacterium RIFCSPLOWO2_02_FULL_65_20
CGCCGGTCAGCGTCCCTGCCCGCGAACGATCGTGCGCCGCACGTAGCGGATTCCGAGCGCGGCGATCACCGCGACGATCGGGATCGACACCCCCATCACCAAGTCCGCGTCAATCCGCCATCCGGCGGCGTTCAGGCCTTTCGCGGCATAGCCGACCAGGCCGACCAGGTAGTAGGTGATGGCGGCGATCGACAGCCCTTCGACGGTCTCCTGCAGCCGCAGTTGCAGCCGCGCGCGCCGGTCCATCGACTCGAGCAGTTGCCGGTTCTGGCGCTCGCGCACGATGTCCACGCGCGTGTGCAGCATGCTGCTCGCGCGCGCGACGCGCTCCGAGAGTTCCAACTCGCGGCTCGAGGCCGAATCGCAGGTGTCCATGGCCGGGGCGAGCCGCCGCGTCATGAACTCGTCGATCATCTGCAGGCTCCTGATGCGCCGCTCGCGCAGATCGGCGATGCGGCTCCTCACGATGCCATGGTAGGCGCGCGCGGCGCGAAAGCGGCTCTGGTTGAAGGCGATCAGGTTCTCCACCTCGGCCGCCAGGCGCGTCAGTTCCTCGAGCAGATGCGATTCGTCGACGCCGCGCTCCGCGGCGATCCCGGAAATGATCGCCGCCAGGCGCGACTCCATCGCCGCCAGCACGGGCATCGCCGCGCGCGCGTGCGGCAGCGCGAGCAGCGCCATCATGCGGTAGGCCTCGATTTCGAACAGGCGCTGCAGCACCCGCCCGGCCTGGCGGCGCGTGAGGCTGCGGTCGAACACCAGGAAGCGCCCGAAGCCGTCCGCGTGCACGCGGAAATCGGTGAGCACCACCGCGGCGCCATCGCCCACCTCGGAGCCCACCAGGTCGTTGCCTTCGAACAGCGGCGCGTGATCGCCGGGCTCGGTGGGCGACTCGCCGCGCACGAGTTCCGCATGCGCTGCGAACACGAGTTCGCCGGGCAGCCCCGCGGCCCAGCCCTCGGGCAGCGCGGCAAGCGCGGAGGTGGAAAACGCCGGCGCGCCGCCGCCGCGCAGGTAGAAGGCGTAGGTGGAGAATTCGGTGTGCCGCTCCCAACTCAGACGGCACGGACCGAATTCGGCGCGAAAGTGGCTTGCATCGGGCGCGGGCGCGGGCACGCCGAAGCGCGCGCAAAGGGCCGAGAGGCAGGCGAGTTCCGCGGCCCGTGCGTCGGGCGGCGCGAGCAGCGCGATGAAACTCGCCCGCAGCGGCGTCTGGTGCGCCTCGTAGGGGCGCGCGTGCACCTCGTGCGCCAGTTCCAGGCGCGCGCCGTGCGCGCGCGGCAGCTTTGCGGTCACAGCCTGGCCTCCCGCTGTCCCTGTCGAAACTTCAGTGCTGACTTTACCACCCCTCAGCCCTGCCCTCTTACGCGCTCCTCTTCCCGCAGCCGCAGCACGCGCCGCTGCACCTTGCCGGTGGTGGTCATGGGCAGCGCATCGATGAACTCGATCTCCTTCGGATACTCGTAGGGCGCGAGCCGCCCGCGCACGTGGTCGCGAATCTCGCCTTCCAGCGCCGCCGACGGCGCATAGCCGCTGGCGAGCACGATGTACGCCTTCACCACGTTGCCGCGCTCCGGATCGGGGCTGGGGACGACGGCGGCGTTGGCGACCGCCGGGTGCTTGATCAGGCAGTTTTCGATTTCGGAGGGCCCGATGCGATAGCCGGCCGCCTTGAAGACGTCATCCGCTCGCCCCTGGTACCAGAGGTAGCCGTCTTCGTCCTGCCGCGCGAGGTCGCCGGTGCGGCACCACTTGCCGGTGTATTTTCCGCGCGTCGCCGCCGGGTTCTTCCAGTACTCGAGGAAGAACACCGGGTCGTCCTCGCCGCACGCCGCGATATCGCCGACCTCGCCTGCGGGCACCTCGTTGCCCTGGTCGTCGATCAGCGCCACCCTGTGCCCCGGATAGGGGCGCCCGATGGAGCCGGGCTTGGCGGGCCACAGCGTGTGCGAATTGCCGACGATGTAGTTGATCTCGGTCTGGCCGAACATCTCGTTGACGGTGACCCCGAGCGCCTCGCGGCTCCAGGCGAATACCGTCTCGCCGACCGCCTCGCCCGCGCTCATGATCGAGCGCAGCCGCAGGTCGAAGCGCTGCCGAGGTTGAGGCACGGCCTTCATCATCATCTTGAGCGCGGTGGGAAACAGGAACGCGTTGCGCACGCGGTATTTCTCGATCAGGTGCAGTGCCTTCTGCGGATCGAATCGGCCGCGATAACCGAGAATCGGATAGCCGTAATAGAGCGTGGGCAGCAACGCGTCCATGAGCCCGCCCGTCCAGGCCCAGTCGGCGGGCGACCAGAACAGGTCGCCCGCCTGCGGATACAGATCGTGCGAATGGACGAATCCGGGCAGGTTGCCGAGCAGCACCCGCTGCGCCATGAGCGCCCCCTTGGGCGGGCCGGTGGTGCCGCTGGTGTAGATGAGCAGCGCAGGCTCCGAGGCGAGCGTATCGACGATGGCGAAGCGATCGGAGGCCGTCTGCAGCAAGGCTTCCCATGGCTGCACCCAGGACTCGCGCGCGCCGGCGACGCCGATCACGTGCGCGAGCAGCGGCAGGCGATCGCGGATTCGCGCGAGCTGGGGCAGCGAGGCCGGATCGACCAGCGCGGCCACCGCTTCGCTGTCCTGCAGCCGGTATTCGAGCGCCTCGGGTCCGAAAAGAACGGATAGCGGCATCGCGATCGCGCCCATCTGGTAGATCGCGATGTGCGCGACCGCGGTCTCGGGCCGCTGCGGCAGCACGATCGCGACCCGGTCGCCACGCTTCACGCCCAGCGCGGCGAGCACGTTCGACAGACGGTTCGCCTGCTGCTGGATGGCGCCGAAGGTCCAGGTGGCCGTCGCGCCGCCCTCGTCCTCCCAATGCAACGCGATGCGTTCGCTGCCTTCGGCCCAGCGTGTGCAGCAGGCCGCAGCCATGTTGAAGCGCTCGGGGACCTCCCAGCGGAACGCGTCGACGATTTCGCGGTAGCGGTCCTGCATGCCAATGCCTCCCCCTGCGCCCTATCCCGTGCACTGCCTGCATGGGCAAACTAGCACGAAACAACCGCCCCGCCAACGCGCTCGGCCACCACCCGCCGGTGATGCGCAGCGGCCAGGCGCAGGCGCTTGAGCGCTCAGTCGGCTAGTGGCGTCCGCCCTGCATCGCTGAGAGCGAAAGGCGGTAAAATCCCTGCGCATCGTGTGCGCGCAAAGCAATGCGGCGGCGTCCGAACACGGCATCAGAACGCAGAAACTCACCTCCGGGGGAAGAATGGCCGTTTATTTGAGCTTACTCCAGCAACTGTTGTTTCCCACGTTGCTCATTTTTCTTTTCGCCGGAAGCATTTTTGCGATCCTGATCGGCGCGGGCATGATCCTGCGCGGGGAAGCGACGTTCCGGCTCTTCGGCCCGATGAACCGCTGGGTGTCCACGCGCAAGGCATTGAGGCCGGTCGAAATACCGCGGAATCTGAATATCGGGTCGAAATGGGGGCAGCGTTTGCTCGGGATCACGTTCTTCCTCGGCGCTGCGATCTCGACGGTTGCGCTGCTGAGAAGCTACGAGGTTGCCGCCGTCGCCGCCATGTTCAAGGGTTCGCTGCCGCCAGTGCTGCTGGAGTTGACGGCGCAAGCGACAAAGTGGCTCCTGCTCGCCGGCAACACGCTCGCCATGGTTGTCGGCGTCATGCTGATGTTCCTTCCCGACGCTTTCGCAAAACTCGCAGCGGGAACCAACCAATGGTATTCCGCACGAAGATACGATAAAGACATGGATGCGATGCACTTGACCTTCGACAACTGGGTTCGAGCTTCCCCCCGCGCCGCGGGCTGGATCATCATCGTGTTGGCGGCTTTCGTGGTGCTGACTCTCGGCGGGATGATCTTCGGCCAGAAATAGCGGCCTGTAACGATCATTTCGGTAGCCAGATAGGGCGGCATTCCTATGCCGCCGAGCGCACAGGCGTCGGCATGTGCGTGCCGGCCCGCGTACTGCAGCGAAATCTCAGCGCAACTGTTTCAGCCGCCGCTCGACATACGCGATAAGCTCGGGGCTGAGGCTGCCCGTTCCCCTGGCGCGATGGAACGATTCCGTGGCGTCCTGCGGTCGGGACAGCGCTTCCTGCGAGATTCCCAGGCCCACCCACCAGGCACCGACACCGGCGCTCAGACGCAGCGCGCGCTGATAGCGTTCGACTGCCTCGCTGTGGCGGCCCAGGCGCTGATAGATCGCGGCGACAAACGCGTGATACTCCGCATTGCCGTGCGCGCTGGCCTCGGATTTCTGCAACAGCGCGAGCGCCCCGTGCGGATCGCCGCGCTCGACGTGTATGCGCGCGAGCAGCATGGCGTATGCGATATTGGCGGGGTTGATCGCCAGCCCTTCCTGCAGCAGGCCGGCCGCTTCGCTGGTGCGCTTTGCCTCGAGCAGCAGCGCAACCAGGGTCTGGCGCGCCAGTTCGTAGCCGGAATCAGCCGCGAGCGCGGCTTTCAGTTCGTCCATGCCTTCGGCCATGCGGCCCTGGTTCACCAGGCTCATGGCGCGCCGGAACCCGGATTCGGCGCTCTCACGAGGCGTGACATCCACGCGCTTGTCGATGCGTGCCGCCTCCGGCGCGACGGCAAGCGCCGCGTGCGTCTTCTGGGCCGGCGGCGCAGGTTTCGCAACCGGGCTCGCGGGACTAGTCGTCGCCTTCGCCTCGCGCGCGACCTGCGAGGCCTGTGAAACTTTGGCGTCGGACTGCTTGCCGGGCGCGCGCTTCGCCCTGGGGATCGGCGCTGCGAGTTCAGTGGCCAGCCTCAGCATGTCAATAGTCGGCCGCGTCGGCGCCGC
>MEQZ01000162.1:0-606 GCA_001770425.1 Betaproteobacteria bacterium RIFCSPLOWO2_02_FULL_65_20
CGGTCTGGTCGCGGTAGCGGTACCAGAGGTTGTTGACCACGTGATTGCCGCCATCGATCACCGACAGCACGCACGGGCCGGACACTTCGGCGGCGACAAAGCGCGGCGCCCAGTGCGAAATCGCCGCATCGACCCTTGGATCTCTCGCGGGCTTATCGTCCGCAACACCTGCGACGTTGGCCACGTCTACGCTCCCAAGGTCGAAAAATAGCCGGGCGTATAGCGCTCTCCCGCCCTCGCGCCGGGTTTGAATACGGAGGAAAGCAGCTCGAGCTCGCTGGGGGTGAGTTCGAGGTCGTCGAGCCCGCGCACGTTGGCGGTGAGCAGCCCGCGCCCAGTCCTATCGCGGACACCACGGGGCCCGCGTTTCCGAGTCTGCGCTGTTTCATGATCGATACCCAGGTTCCTTGCGCTCGGGGCCATGAAAGACGCAGCATAGTGCCAGAAAGGCGCCGGCAAAGGCAAAGCCGCGCTTCGACTCGCACGATAACCACCGTATAATCCGTGAATCCTGACCCGGTCCAGAGAGATTTCCGTCCATGAAACACCATTCGCTCCTGCTTGTGCTGGCCGCTATTTCCGCCGCTGCCATCGCCGCCGATTCTC
>MEQZ01000162.1:622-19203 GCA_001770425.1 Betaproteobacteria bacterium RIFCSPLOWO2_02_FULL_65_20
CCCCATCGGCGCGAACAAACAGGCGCCGGGAGCGGCGCAACTGCCGCAGAAGGGCAAGGTGCTCAGCGTGATCGACGTGCCCCAGTACACCTACCTCGAGGTGGCGCAGAACAAGAAGACCATCTGGATCGCCGGCCCCACCGTGGCCGCGAAAAAGGGCGATATGGTCCGGTTCGGCGACGGTATGGTCATGAAGAACTTCCACAGCAACACCCTGAAACGCGACTTTCCGAACATTTCGTTCGTCAACCAGGTGGTCGTCACGAAGGAATGACGCCCGGCTTGTTGCCGGGGCCGGGGTAGGCGGCGATCGTCCAACGGGGATACAGGCGCAACGGGAGCGTAATCCATGGAAGAATCCAGAACCAAAGTCACCATCCTCACCGGAAGCTACCGCATCAAGGGGTACATCGACCTGCTGCCGGGTGCGCGGCTGACCGACTACATCATCGAAGCCAAGGACTTTGTCGCGCTGACCAACGCGGAGGTCTATGAATCGGTGCTGGGAGGCCGCCAGGTGCTCACCGCGCCGTTCATCAGCGTGAACCGCGCGCATATCCAGATCGTCACGCCGGGGCACTGAGGCGCAAGACCTATATAGACTCCAAATTCTTCTGCAGCGCTGCCAACACTCGGCTCGCAATCGACTAATCGCCCTGCAGCGGCCAGCCGTCGGTGTCGGCCATCCATAATCCCGGCACGACGGGCCAGTCGATTTCCGACACCGGCGGTCTCACCGGCGCAATCTCCGGTGCATCCGGGACCACCGGCAGCAGCAGATGAGACGGGTATCCGGCGTCGTGATAGAGGGTGTTTTCCACCGGCCAAGGCAACAGCTGCACGTCGATCTGGCGCATGTGGTTGTTGTACTGGATGTCCTCGCTCGCGATCTGCACCTGCAGCCGGTGGCCCGCGCGGAAGGTGTGGAATATCGGCACCAGCTCGATCTGGAATTCGTAGATTCGGCCCGGCTCGATCAGTTCCTGCCGTTCGAACGGATGAAAGGGCTGGCCGGGTGCAGACAGCGCGGCGTCCAGCGCGCGGAATGACGCCCGCAGGTTGCCCTTGCTCACCATCGCGGCCGTGCCATCGGGCTTCACGTCGATGACCTTCACGTACCAGGCGGTGTCGATCTGCGACGACGCGGCGTGGAGCGTCAGGCTCAAGGAGCCCCAGACGCGAAGGTCCCGCGCAAGCGGCGGCGTCGCATAGGCTGCCGGCGGCTTGCCCGCGCTGAGCTGCGCCAGCGAGGCGGGCAGCGAATACGAATCCGGGGCCTCGCCTGCCGGAGCGGTCTCGCTGAGCAGTCCGTGGGGCGCCTGTGTGGCCGGCCCCTGAGCGCCGGCGCGTAGATAGAAGGGGGTCCACCGCGCGCGTTTCACCGGATACGCCTCCTCGTGGCGCCACCGCCTGGTGCCGGAATCGAATATCGCCACTTCCGGCTCATCCATGATGCCGGTGTCGATGCCCTTCAGCCAGTGGTCGAACCAGCGCAGCATCTGCCGGTTGAGCGCCGGGTTGGTGAGGTAACGCACGTGCGACCAGAATCCGGTGGGCGGCACGACCAGGAGCTTCTTGGGCGCACGGATGCGAGGGTAGCCCCAGAGCTGGCCGCGGAAGTGCATCTGCCCGCCCTGGGGCGCGATGGAGAGCACCGGCACGCGGATCCGCTCGAGCTGCGTCCAGGCCGATCGCTCGCGCCAGAACGGCCCGTCGCAGGGATGCAGGTGCGCCTCGTAGCCGAGGTTCATCGGCGGCAGTTTTCCCTCGACCGGGCCCGGCCAGGCCATCATCGCCGTGTGATAGGCGATCCAGCCGGTCACGAACTGATGGTGGTAGATCCCGCCCTGAAAGCAGACGTCGCGATAGAAATCGGTGGTCGCGTCCTGCTGGCAGAGGCATTTCAGATGCGGCGGCTGCGCGATGGCAGCGGCGTACTGGCTCCAGCTCCAGTAGGAGTCGCCGATCATGCCCACGCTGCCCGTGCACCAGGGCTGCGCCGCGATCCACTCGATGAGGTCGTAGCCGTCGGTGCGCTCGTGCTCGTCGAACCACCGCCATTGGCCCTGCGAGCGGCCCGCGCCGCGCCCCTGCGCGATCACGTGCACGTAGCCCTTGGGCACGTAGAACGACGTGGCGCCCGATTCGATCGCATGGCTCCACTGCGGGGGTTTTCTCTGGATTTCCTTCAGATAGGGCGACAGCGACAGCAGCGCCGGGTAGCGGCCCTCGGTTTGCGGCAGGTAGATGTCCACCGCGAGCCGAACGCCGTCGCGCATCGCGACGTAGACATTCTCGATGACCCTGACCCCGGTTGCGGGGGCCGGCGCCTTCACCAGGGCTTCGGGGTAGAGGGGAGTGACGGACGGTGTGCGGTCGCTTGCCATGGTCGGGTCCCTGAAATGGATGACGCGGCGGCGCGGGAGTTCGCACGGCCGTCCCCACTTTCCGCCATTCTAGATCGCTCCCGGTCCGCAGCGCGTTGCGCGCCGGCAATACATCGCGCGAGCAGGCCTGCCGCTGCCGCGAAAAGCGCCGGATATGACGAACGCATTGCCACGGCCGCGGCAGGCGGTAGAATGCGCGCATGGCTGACGCCTCATTCGAACTCGACCTGAGTCTGCAGGTCGGCAAGTACGACATCCGCAAGCTGCTCGGCAAGGGCGCAACCGGGACCGTCTATCTCGCCGTCGATACCTTCACCGGCGGCGAAGTCGCGCTGAAGGTGATCGAGCCGGAGGTGTTCAGGGATCCCAAGTTCGGGGCGGTCTACCGCACGCAGTTCCTGAACGAGGCGTCGCTTGCCGGCAAGTTGAGGCACCCGCACATCGTGGCCATCCTCAACGCGGTGGTGCAGGAGGACTCCGGCCACATGGCGATGGAGTGCGTGATGGGGGGAGACCTGTCGCAGCACGCCACGCCGGACACGCTGCTTCCGGTAGCAGACGTCCTGCAGATGATATTCAAGTGCTGCGGCGCGCTCGACTACGCGTTCCGCGAGGGCATCATCCACCGCGACATCAAGCCGGCGAACATCATGATCGCGCAGGGGACTGACGTGAAAATCGCCGATTTCGGCGCGGCGCTGCTGCGCAAGGCGCAGGCGGTGCAGACCGCCTCCATCGGCTCGCCCTACTACATGTCCCCGGAGCAGATGGAGGACAAGCCGCTCACGCACCACAGCGACATGTACTGCCTGGGCGTGGCGCTCTACGAGCTGCTTACCGGGCGCAAGCCCTTCGATGCCGACACCCTGGAAGCGCTGGTGCAGAAGGTCATGCATCATGATCCCGCACCGCCGACCAGCGTGCGCCCCGATCTGCCCAAGGAGATCGACCGCGTCGTGCTGCGGGCGCTGGGCAAGAAGCCCGAGCAGCGCTACGCGACCTGGGCCGAATTCGCGGCCGAGCTCTCGAACCTGATGAAGCTCGTGCTGCCGCCCGATGCGATTCCCGACAGCGAAAAATACGTCGTGCTCAAGCGCGTGGACATGCTCTCCATACTGTCCGACGCCGAAATCTGGGAGCTGGTGGCCGCCGGTCGCTGGACCCGCGTCGGCGCCAAGCAGCAGATCATCCGCGAAAACGACCCCGGGAAGAGTTTCTTCTTCCTGGCGCGTGGACAGGTCAGGGTCACCCGGCACGGACGCCTGCTCAACACCATCGACGAGCGCGAGTGCTTCGGCGAGATGGCCTATATCCGGGGCGGCGAACTGCCCCGCCATGCGACGGTGGAGTCGGTGACGGACGTGCTGCTCGCCGAGTTCGAACCCGAGCCGCTGGCACGGATGAGCATAGGCGCGCAGTACTGTCTCATGCGCGCGCTGGTGCGCAATCTGGTCGACCGCCTGGAGATGGCCAATACGAGGCTGACGCGGTGAATGCAGGATCTGCGCGCCGGCTCGCCTGCGCCTGAACGCGTCGCCTGGGCGGCGCGGACCGTCCGCGCCGGCATTCCATTCATTTTGATTACTGGAAGGGGAGACTTGACGTGGATGCCGAACAGTCGTTGAGGCATGAAGTGGCGCTCGCCAACCGCATCATCGAGCGTTTCGGGCTGTCGAACGCGTTCGGGCACGTGAGCGCGCGGATTCCGGGCACGAACACCTTCGTTTTCCCGACGCGCCGCTCGCCCGGCCTCGCCGACGAAAACCGCCTGCTGGTGCTGGACACCGACGGAAACATCCTGGCCGGCGAGGGGACGCCGAACAGCGAATTCTGGATTCATGCCCGCACCTACGCTGCGCGGCCCGACGTCGGCGGCGTCGTCCACGCGCATCCCCCGGCCTGCATCAGCCTCACCCAGATCGGGCAGCCGCATCGCGTCGTGCACAACAGCGGCGGGCCCTTCATCGATGGCGTTCCCGAATACGAGCGCATCGGCCTCATCCGTTCGCGCGAGCTGGGCGACGCGCTCGCCGGGCGCCTGGGCGGCGGCATTGCCGTCATGATGCGCGGCCACGGGTTCACCACGGCGCTCGCGGACGTGAAGAGCGCGACGGTGGCCGCGTGTTACCTGGAGGAGAGCGCCGACCTGCAGCTGCGCATGCTCGCGGCCGCCGGCGGCGACGCCACGCGCATTCGCGCCTATACCCGCGACGAGGCCGAGCTGGTCCGCGGCCAGATCAGCGCCAGCGTGATCTCGCGTGCCTGGGAGTACTACTCGATCGCCGCCGAGCAGTTGCCGCTTGGCGGCTAAGCGCCGGTCAGGCCGAGAATGTTGAACTTTCCCTTCCGCGTGTCCAATATTGGCGCCACTGTCAGCCCGATTGGATTGTCAAAACAAACAACCTGCTGAGATATTGACATCCCGGCAGGGCGATTGGTCGGCGTAAGTCAGGAACAGCCCGGCGACCTCGCGGTCTGCCGGGCCCGCACGCCCTGACTTGGTGTGATGCTTACTTGTCCGTGGCTTTCGCGGCCTTGGCGGCCTTGGCGGCCCTGGCCGCCTTCCTGTCGGCGCGCAGCTTGTCGCGGTCCGCTTTGACGGCTTCGCGATCAGCTTTGAGAACACCGGTGGCGGGCGCTCTGGGAGTCGGGGCCTGGGCCAGAGCCGATGCGGAAAAGGCGATCACGACGGCGGCGAGGACGGGTTTCAGGTTCATGGTTGATCTCCTAATGAACATAGAGAGGTTGGTGCAGCATGCCGTATAACGCGCCAGCGGCTTATTGGAGCGCCTGAACTTGTCGGGCAACCTGGTCGATTTGACCTGTCGCCAGTGCGTACTTCCGGCCGGATTCGGCAATTGGGACGCCGAACCTGCTGATTTTCGGGCGCATGGCCGCCTGCGCAATCGCTGAATTTCCGCACCCGACCCGAGACCATCAGGGTGGTGGTCCAGTTCTGCCCTTGAGTCGCGCGGTCGCCCCGAACCTCAGTCTCCCGCGAGTTGTGCCTGGCGGACCGCGCCAAGCCCTGGGGGCGAAGGGAAGCCGATGGCCTTGCCGGCGACAGGACCGCGATCGAAGCGGAACTATTCGCTCAACTTGGCGATCAGTGAAATGAATCCAGGCGAACTGGCCGCGTCCTTCTTCAGACGCAGGATGGCTGCGGTGAGCGCATTCGACGTCTTGGAAAAAGATGTGTCCGCCGCCAGCATGCCGTCTGCGTCGGCAAAATTCTTCGCGTTGATGGCTTCGGCGACTTTCCCTGCTTCCAGGTGGAAGAGCTTATGGGTGGCCACGCAGTGGGTGTGTGTCGGCAATTTGCCGAATAGCCTCCTGCCCTCGCCGTAGAGCCATTGCCCGAGTTCACAGCAGTCATCCGCCGAAATGGTTACCGCGTCAAAGGTTTCGTGACTAGCGATGGCGTCGCGGAACGCGGTCTTCCATTCGTCGTGCGCCGTAATCGCGTTTCCAAGATGCATGATCTTCCACAACAAAATAATTGCGTATCGATATCCCTTGCGCAGCATGAGCCAGACGCCTGCTGGCGATCGAAGTCTAACTGCACGGCTGGCTGTCCGTAAAGGTCAGGCATATCGGGTACAGGGCGCAGCGGCAGAGGGGGGCAGTGGCGGATATGGCTTGCCACGTTGGGTTATGGATTGCAGCGGCATAAAGAAAGAGGCCCGGACGCGAGTCCTTGCCTTCCCGATTCCTTCCGCAATCCGAACAACGAATGGTGCGTCCGACCGGAGGTCACTATTTCACTGTCGTGAGGATTTCACGTTTGACGTCGGTAATGTCTCGCGCGCGAGTCGCAGGAGCCACGTCGCATTGCCCGTGGCGGGGACAGCGTGAACTGCGAGGGCAGATAATGTGGGCAGGTTGTTCCAGGGACTCCTCAACCCAAGCAATGTTGAGAATATTGGCCACTGCACGAATGGCTTCAGCCGCGAGCCGGGGTATCCTTGCTTGCCCCCCCTTCCGGAGGCACGCTTCGCCAATGCTCTCCACGATCTGCGCTTCGTCGGACCCGTTTGAGGCCAGCGCGGGCACCAGGTCAATACCTACGGACAAGACGTGCGGATTCCCCGCCATATCACTGGTGCGAAGACTGTGACAACAGTAGAGTTGCCACTGATCATTTTCTCTAAGCACCGAAATCTGCGAATTCGATTCGTTCGGAGCGTTGCCTAGCATGCGGAACACCGCCCAATGCGGGCAGGGGTCTGTCGCCTGTGTCATGTTGCCCCAGGGCAGTGGGATACCATTCCCCCGATACACGGCGCGGAAGCGTCCTGGTGCATCTGCGTCAAAGAAGTGCCAATACGGATAGGGAGAAACCTTGGTCATTCGCCGCATGATTACTGATGGCGTGAGTTCGAGCTTTCGTCTTGCCTCGACGCGATATCGCTCTCTCATTAGGAAGCGGCGGAATGGCACTTTCGGACAGAGCAGCGCGCCAGCGAAGAAACTGCATTCGAAGTCCCTCCACGCATGCAAAACATCCTTTGCCTCGATGCCAGAGCGAAAGGGTGAGCCGCTATCCGGGCTTCCGCCCATATCACCTCCAGTGGCGTGAGGAGACTTCAGCCCGTCTCCTCCATGAAGCACCTTATGCCCGATGTGGGACGCCAGATCGAACTTCAGACGTGCCGCATCCGACCGCAGGGCCTTATTGAGATAAACGGTGCCGGGAGCCTCGAAAAAGGACCGAACCACGCTGCGCACCTCGTGGTCTTTGTCACGCGCAAGTACCGACTTGCGCTCGAACCAGCGAATCTCAAGGCCTAGGCGCTTACAAAGCCCCGTCAAATCGTCGACCTTGAGCGGGAATGCCCGCTTGCCAACCGCCTCGGCCGCATGCTCAAGATCGGGATATTCGTTGCGCAATAATTCCTGATGCGAGCGAATCAACAGGTGAGCGAACTGACGCCCCGTGGTCCCCGTCTGCGACAAAAGCTCGGGAATCGCAGCCTGCAGCAGGCTCTTGGAGAAAAGAAACGAAGGCTCAAAAGGAATCCGTGCCGCGCCACCAGCCGCCTTTTCGCGGCTAATCGGAGCGAACTCCGCGTTCTGATCGAGAAACCACATTGGCTTGCGCTGGAAGACGCGCGCGATCAAGGCGAGTACCCCCGCCGACGGACTCCGGTGCCCACTTTCAATCATGCTGAGGTAGGACACCGAGGGCGCAGACTGCGGATCAATCTGGGCACAGCGCGCAGATAGCTCTTCGAGCGTTATCCGGTGCTGCTTACGCAGGGTCCGCAGCTTCGCACCGAGGAAGTGGCTGTTCCTGATGATTCCTTCCATCTTTCGCCCCGCTAGTGGAAATGACCTTGTGAAATTGCAGAAACTCGCTTTTTGTGAAGTTTACACTGTGAACTTCAATTATGTGAAATTCTCACAATTTACGCTTTACCATGCCGTCACACATTTTCATACCCGGGGAGATTGGCATGATCAAGAGTGCAAGCAGGCAAACTGCTGCGGTCAGTGCGAGCCGACTGCAGGACGACTGGGACAGCCACCCCCGCTGGGCGGGTGTCAAGAGAGGCTACAACGCCGAGGCAGTCTGCAGGCTTCGAGGCAGCCTGCACATCGAACACACGCTCGCCAAGCGCGGCGCCGACAAGCTGTGGGAGATGATGCTGGAGCGGCCGTACGTGAATTCGCTCGGCGCCCTGACCGGCAACCAGGCCATGCAGCAGGTCAAGGCCGGCGTGCCGGCGATCTACCTTTCGGGCTGGCAGGTGGCGGCCGACGGGAACGACAGCCTTTCCATGTACCCGGACCAATCCCTTTACTCTGTTAGCAGCGTGCCCTCGGTGGTGAAGCGTATCAACAATGCGCTCATCCGCGCCGACCAGATCCAGCACATGGAGGCGCAGTCTGGAAAAGGCGGCGATATCGATTTTTTTGCTCCCATCGTCGCTGACGCGGAAGCCGGGTTCGGCGGCGTACTGAATGCCTACGAGCTCATGAAAGCCATGATCGAGGCAGGCGCGGCGGGGGTTCATTTCGAAGACCAGCTCGCTGCCGCGAAGAAGTGCGGGCACATGGGCGGCAAGGTGCTGGTTTCTACGCAGGAGGCGGTGCAAAAGCTGATCGCGGCGCGGCTCGCGGCCGACGTGGCGGGTGTGCCGACGATCCTACTCGCGCGTACCGACGCCGAAGCGGCCAACCTCATAGTCTCGGACATCGACGAGAACGACAGACCTTTCATCACGGGCGAGCGCACATCGGAGGGCTTCTACCGCGTGAAGAACGGCTTTGACCAGGCGCTTTCCCGGGGACTGGCATACGCCGAGTACGCGGACGTGGTGTGGTGCGAAACCGGCAAGCCGGACCTCGATTTCGCGCGCCGCTACGCCGAGGGCATAAAGAAGAGGTTTCCGAACAAGTTGCTGGCATATAACTGCTCGCCCTCTTTCAACTGGAAGCGCAATCTGGACGACGCCACAATCGCGAAGTTCCAGCGCGAGCTCGGTGCCATGGGCTACAAGTTCCAGTTCATCACCTTGGCGGGATTCCACGCGCTCAACTACTCCATGTTTGAGCTTGCCGCTGGGTATGCGAAAGTCGGGATGCCGGCGTTTGTGCAGTTGCAGGAAAAGGAGTTCGCCGCGGCCTCGCAGGGCTTTACCGCGGTCAGGCACCAGCGCGAAGTTGGAACCGGATACTTCGACGAGATCACCCAGGTCGTGCAGGGCGGCAATGCCTCGACAACGGCGCTGCACGGCTCCACTGAAGACGAGCAGTTCTTCGACCGGAAACTGCAGCTCAAAACGGCATAGCGCGATGTGCACCGACAAAGCATAGGTGGAACATGCGGCACGGTAACAGCGATGAGCAGTTTTCACTCGAGAACGCGCGCGGTGCCCTCCGGCGTGAGGAATCGCGGGTCCCGCGCGCGCCAGCGGCTCGGCGTGTGCGGCGCGGAGCATTTCCCGCCGGCGTCGAGATGCACGCACACGTAAGCGTCGAGCACCGGCAAATTCTTACCGACGAAGCGCTGTCGCTGGTGGCCAAGCTGCATCGGACTTTCGAACAGCGGCGGGCTCAGCTGCTCGCGCTTCGCGCTGTGCGGCAAGAGGAGTTCGATGCGGGCAAGCTGCCGGATTTCCTCCCCGAGACCGCGGGCATCCGGAACTCGGAATGGAAGATCGCGCCGCAACCCACGGACATGCTGGACCGCCGCGTCGAGATCACGGGGCCCACCGACCGCAAGATGGTGATCAACGCACTCAACTCCGGTGCGTCCACGTTCATGGCGGATTTCGAGGATTCGAACTGCCCGACATGGGCCAACATGATCGAAGGACAGATCAACCTGCGGGACGCGGTGCGGGGCTCCGCTTCGCTCGACCAGTCGGGAAAACATTACACGCTCAATGAAGAGGTCGCGGTGCTCATCGTGCGGCCTCGAGGCTGGCACTTGAACGAAAAGCACGTCGTGATAGACGGTGAGCCCGTTTCCGCAAGCCTGTTCGATTTTGCGCTGTTCTTCTTTCACAACGCTCGGGAACTGCTGCGTCGAGGCTCCGGGCCCTACTTTTACCTGCCCAAGATGGAGTCCCATCTGGAGGCGCGGTTGTGGAACGACGTGTTCAAGCTGGCGCAGGCGGAACTCGGGATCCCACAGGGCTCGATCAAGGCAACGGCACTGATAGAAACGGTGCTCGCCGCTTTCGAGATGGACGAAATCCTATGGGAGCTCAAGGACCATTCGGCGGGCCTAAACATCGGCCGCTGGGACTACATCTTTTCGTGCATCAAGAAATTCCGCTCCAACGAGAATTTCTGCCTCGCCGACCGCGCGCAGGTGACCATGACCGCGCCGTTCCTTCGAGCGTATGCGCTGTCGCTCGTGAAGACCTGTCACAGGCGCGGTGCGCCCGCCATGGGCGGCATGGCGGCGCAGATTCCGATCAAGAACGATCCGGATGCGAATGAGGCGGCGCTCGAAAAAGTGCGCCAGGACAAGCTCCGGGAAGTAACTGACGGGTGCGACGGAACCTGGGTTGCACACCCCGCGCTCGTTCCCGTCGCGAAGGCAGTTTTCGACCGGCACATGCCCGGTCCCAACCAGTACCGCAGGCAGAGTCCGGACGTGAACTTCGCGGCAAGAGATCTGCTCGATTTCAAGCCGGATCAGCCTATCACCGAGGGGGGACTCAGGAACAACATATCAGTTGGGATCCAGTACCTGGGTGTCTGGCTGGCGGGCAACGGCTGCGTCCCGGTGTTCAATTTGATGGAGGACGCCGCCACCGCCGAGATCTCCCGTTCGCAGATTTGGCAATGGATCCGCAGCAGCAAGGGCGTGCTCGACGATGGACGCAAGGTGACCGTCGATCTGTTTCGCCAGCTGCTTGCTGAGGAATTGCCCAAGGTTCGCGCCTATCTGGGCGAGGCCGCCTGGCAGGCGGGGAAGTACGAGCAGGCGGCCCGGTTGTTCGACCAGATCACCACCGGCGCCTACGTGGAATTTCTCACCCTTTCCGCGTACGATCTCATCGATTAGGTAGGCTCTGAATCTTTGGGCTTACGGAACGCGGCGTTCTTTGCCGCCGCCGATGAAGCCGCTTGCACCGGGCGGCGAATCGACGGTCATTTGGTTCGCCATTCCCCTTGTCCGATGCGCCTTGTGGCTCCATAATCGGCCCGCTGCAAACAAAGTGCGGGGGATTCATGAAGGGGAATTTGGTATGACCGCGAGCATCCGGCCGCCGTTTCGCGCCGACCAGGTCGGCAGCCTGCTGCGCCCTGCGCAAGTCAAGGCGGCGCGCGCGAAGGTCGAGCGCGGCGAGATGAGCGCAGAGGCGCTGCGCGAGATCGAGGACCGCTGCATCCGCGACGCGGTCGCGCGCCAGGAGGCGCTCGGCCTTGAGGCCATCACAGACGGCGAATACCGGCGCGGCTGGTGGAACCACGACTTCCTGGGCAAGATCGACGGCGTGGAGGTGGTGCTCGATGAGCAATCGGTGAAGTTCGTCGGCAGCGACGATCCGCGCTTCACCTCGACGGTGGCGCGCAAGCTGCGCCGCAGCCGAGCGCTGATGGTGGATCATTTCAAGTATCTGCGGTCGGTCGCGAGCAAGACGCCCAAGTTCTGCATTCCCTCGCCTTCGATCCTCTATCACCGCGGCGGCCGCAGGGCGATCAGCCGCGAGGCCTATCCCGATCTGGACGAGCTGTGGAGCGACGTCGGCCGCATCTACCAGGAGGAAATCCGCGATCTCGCCGCCGCCGGCTGCACCTACCTGCAGATCGACGACACCAGTTTTTCGTTCCTGTGCGACGGGAAATTCAGGGACAGCTGCCGTGCGCGCGGCGACGATCCGGACGCGCTGCCGCACATGTACGCCAAGGCGATCAACCTGGCTATCGCGGACCGGCCGCAGGGGATGACGATCGCGATGCACACCTGCAGGGGCAACTGGAAGAGCACCTGGCTCGCCGAGGGCGGATACGATCCCATCGCCGAGACCGTGTTCAGCGAGACCGATGTCGACGGCTACTTTCTCGAATACGACAGCGAGCGCGCCGGCAGCTTCGAGCCGCTGCGCTTCGTCCCTAAGGGCAAGAAGGTCGTGCTCGGCCTGGTGTCGACCAAGACGCCGGTGCTCGAGAACAAGGACGACCTCAAGAGGCGCATCGCCGAAGCGGCGAAATACGTTCCGCTCGAGAACCTGTGCATCAGCCCGCAGTGCGGTTTTGCGAGCAGCCACCATGGCAACATGCTGAGCGAGGACGACCAATGGAACAAGCTTTCGCTGGTGGTGAAGGTTGCGCGCGAAGTCTGGGGCAGTGCCTGACGGTGCCCGGGTGCGTCCGGGCAGCGGCAGGCCAGGCCGCCGCTGACTGGGCGAGGGACCGGCCCGGGTGCGCGGGCGAAGTTTGGGCGATAATATGTGCATGAACGAAGAACAGCCCACGGAAGAGCAGCCCGAGCAACCCGCCGAAGCGCAGCGCGACGAGGTGCAATCGACCGAACCCCAGGTTCGGGATCCGCGTCGCCGGTTGCGCGAGTTGCTCGCTGTTCCTGAGCGCGACCGCAGCGATGCGGTATGGGATGAGATCGTCAGCCTCGAAATCCAGCTGGCGCCCGGAAACCGCGCGCCGTCGGCGCAGGCCGATACCGGTCGCCAGCCCGGCCGGCAGCAGGAACAGGGCCGGCGTCAGGAGCAGGGCCGGCGTCAGGAGCCCAGATCCGACGCGAAGCCGGCCAAGCGCTTCTTCAAGAGACCCAAGCGCGGCCAGGGGTAGGACCCGTCTGAGCGCGCAACCAGACTCCGGCGACACCGGGCGCGGCGCGTCGATGGCGTGCGACTCGTGCAAGGCCTGCTGCTGCAGGCTGGAGGTGATGCTGATGGGAGACGATGACGTCCCGCCCCGACTGACGCAAACGGACCCGTGGGGAGGGCAGGTGATGGCGCGCCTGGACGACGGCTGGTGCGCTGCGCTCGAAAGAGACACCTTGCTGTGCGGCATCTACGAGCGCAGGCCCGCCGTTTGCCGCGACTATCCGGTCGGCGGCAGCGATTGCATCGCGGAACGATCGAATCCGGCCGCCTCGATCCTGCGGCTGTAGCGATCCGGGGCGCGATACGAGAACACCATGCCGGATCGCGCGTTGCGGATTCTCGGCCTGCTGCTGGCCTTGTGGCTGCCCTCAGGGGGCGCGCTTGGCTGGGGCGAAGAGGGCCACCGGATCGCAGGGGCCATTGCACATAAACACCTCACGCCCGAAGCAAGAAGGCAGGTCTTCGCATTGCTGAAGGACGACCGTCTGGCGGACGGACAGCGATCCCACAGACGCACGCTGGGCGAAATCGCCTACTGGGCCGATGAAATCAAGGATACGCCCTGGGGCAGGAGCAGAGGCGCCTGGCATTTCGACGACATTCCGGTCTGCGGGGAGGCGCAGGCGTCGCAATACTGCAGGAAGGGCGCGTGCGCGTCGGCGCAGCTTTCCCGGCATCTGGACATACTGGCGGACGCGAGAGCGTCGCCGCGCAGGAAGAACGAGGCGTTGAAATGGGTGGTGCATCTGGCGGGCGACGTTCATCAGCCGCTGCATGCGGCCACTCATGATGATCGAGGGGGAAACGACGTACAGGTGTCGTTCTTCGGCGAGCGCGACAATCCGCCTTACGGGACGATCAATCTGCACGCCATCTGGGACGTACACATGGTGCGGCGGCTGATCCTGGACAGGGGCGGGGAAGACGCCATCGTTGCGCCGGATATCGGCGAGGCGCAACAGGCGGCGTGGGGGCACGGTTCGATAGCCGGATGGGTCCGGGAAAGCCACGCGCTCGCCGTGGCCGTGGTCTATCCCGCGCTTCCGGCGGCGTTTTCCTGCACCGGCCGGACCGCAGAGGTGCTCCAGATCGACCAGTCGTACTACTCGCGGGCCGCGCCCGTGATCGAATCGCAACTCAGAAAGGCCGGCATCCGGCTCGCCCGGATCTTGAACGAAGTGTTTTCGCGTTAGAGTGGCGGATCGACGGGATCGTCCAGGGCCTGGGCTCAGTCATCGAGAACACGGCGCAATCGATGGATCGGGGGACGGATGGGACGCGTTACGGTGGGCTTATTGCATCCGGGTCAAATGGGAAGCGCAGTCGGGGCGTGCGCGCTGGCCGGCGGCGCGCGCGTGTTGTGGGCTTCGGAGGCGCGCAGCGCCGGCACGCGCGGACGTGCCGGTGCCGCCGGCCTGGAGGATGCGGACACGCTCGCCGCGCTGGTTGCGGCCAGTGACGTCATCCTTAGCGTCTGCCCGCCTCACCTTGCGCTGGACGTGGCCAGCGCCGTCGCGGCGCATCGCTTCGCGGGCGTCTACGTGGATGCGAATGCAGTCGCGCCGGCAACGGCGCGTCGGATCTGCGCGATCGTCGAGCAGGCGGGTGCCGCGTTCGTGGACGGCGGCATCGTCGGGCCGCCGCCGCACGCGCCGGGAGCGGCTCGTCTGTACCTGTGCGGCCGGGAGGCCGGGCGCGTGGCGGATCTCTTCCAGTCCGGGAACCTGGAAGCCATCGCCTTGAACGGCGGCCCCGGCGCGGCCTCCGCGCTCAAGATGGCGTACGCGGCCTACACCAAAGGCAGCACGGCATTGCTGATGGCGATCCGTGCGCTGGCGGCCCGCGAAGGCGTTGACGAAGCGCTGCTCGGCGAGTGGGATCGCTCGCAGCCCGGTCTTTCCGCGCGCTCAGAGCAGGGGATGCGGAACAGTGCACGCAAAGCCTGGCGCTTCGTCGGGGAGATGGAGGAGATCGCCGCGAGCTTCGAGGACGCCGGCTTGCCCGGCGGATTCCACCTGGCTGCCGCGGAGATCTACCGCCGCCTGGAGAGCTATAAAGACACTTCGGCGACGCCCTCGGTGGCCGACGTCGTCGCGTCGCTCGCGCAGTCCGGGTTTTCGTAAGCCGGATAAGCCGGAACCAAACGGGCGGCCTTGCTTTGGCGCCACTGCTCTCTCGAGAGAGATTTATACAAGGCAGAATTCTTCGCCAGATCTGTCAAGATTGGAGTCGTAAGAGACTATCGCTGCACCCGCGTGCGCAAGTTTCAGGAGGTGTCATGAACGACGAAGTGTCCACAGAGAAGAACGTCCTCGGCGGGCCGCTGCTCGCCTGCAGCTTTGCGCCGCTGACCGGTTTTTTCCGCGACGGCTGCTGCGCTGCCCGCGGCGAGCAGGGCGTCGCGCACCTGGTCTGCGTCAGGGTGACGGCGGAGTTCCTGGCGTTCTCGCGCGAGTGCGGTAACGACTTGAGCACGCCGATTCCCGAGATGCGCTTCCGCGGCCTGCAGCCGGGGGACCGCTGGTGCCTGCACGTGCTGCGCTGGATCCAGGCCTGGGAGGCCGGCAGGGCACCCAAGGTCGTGCTCGAGGCGACCCACGAACAGGTGCTCAAGCTGGTGCCGCTGCAGGCGCTCAAGCGGAACGCGTTTGACATGCACTGACCTGCCGCGGGATATCATGTAGGGGGAGCGATGCCGAAGGAGCCCATGCGATGAGTACGCCGGACGCGAACAAGCAAGGTACGCCGGAAATAGACCTGGACGAAGTGGCCAAGCTGCTCCAGGCGCTGGAGCAGGATCTTGCGAGCGTCAAGGGTGACGCAAAGGATATTCAACGCCTGAGAGACGAAGTCCAGACGCTCAAGAATGTGCTCATCTCGCCGGTGCGCAGGCACCACTGGGTGAGGGATGGATTGCACAGCATCCGGCATGTATTCGAGAACGCGCTGGACACGGCCGTGGTCGGGGGCCTGAAGGGCAGTCAGTACATTGCGGAGATCGGGCGCATATTGGGAATGTGATCTTATCCCGCCTGTTGCTCCGGCAGCCTGGAACATCGCACTGGGATAATTCAATCCGCGTGAGCGGATCGCCTGGCCCGATCGCGCGTCGCGTTTGGAAAGCTGTCGCACCAGAACCGGGAGAAGCAGATGAACGGGTCGATGAAACGCGGAATCGGCGCTGCGTTCACGTCGGATGAGAAAACCGGCCTGCGCACCTGGATGCGCGATCTCGATCAGGCGGGCCAACTGCGGCGCATCGGCGCGCTGGTGGACTGGGACGAGGAGATCGGCGCGCTCGCCCGCATCAATCTGGCTATGGGCGGGCCGGCGCTGCTGTTTGAGAACATCAAGGATTATCGGAGCGGCCGCTGCACCAAATTCCTCACCTGCGGAATGAGCAACCGGCAGCAGGTCCTGATCATGCTGAGTTTGCCTTCTGCGACCTCGGACAAGGCGATCGTCCGTCACTTGAAGGAGGTATACCGCAAGCCTGTGGGGCCCATTATGGTGGACTCGGGCCCGGTGCAGGAAAACGTGCTCAAGGGAAACGAAGTCGACCTGTACGAATTTCCCGTGCCGAAGTGGCACCACATGGACGGCGGCCGCTTCATCGACACGTTCTGCGGCGTGGCGACCCGGGACAGCGTCACCGGCCGCGGCAACGTGGGCTTGTACCGGGGGCAATTGCTGGAGCGCGACAAGATCGGAAAGCTCCTCATCCCCACCCAGGGCTGGGGCGGCCATTTCGCCCGCCACAGGGAGGACATGAAGCCGATGCCGGTCGCGGTGGTTCACGGCTGGCACGACGTGCTCCCGTTCTGCGGCGGCAGTCCCTTTCAGAAGGAGATCTGCGAGTGGGACATGATGGGGGCGATCCTCGGTGAGCCGGTCGAGCTGGTGAAGTGCCAGACCGTCGATCTGGAAGTACCGGCCAATGCGGAAATCGTGGTCGAAGGCTATCTCGATCCGGATCCCGGGACGTTCATGACCGAAGGGCCGTTCGGTGAGTACCCGGGCTATTGCGGCGGCACGCCCTCGCCCAAGCCGGTGCTGCGCGTCACCGCGATCACCCACCGCCACGACCCGGTGCTGCGCGGCGCGCTGGAGGGCGCGCGGCCCGGGTTCCCGAGCGAGGATTCGGTGTTGTGCGCCTACAGCTGGTCGGCGATCGCCTGGAACATGCTCGAGAGCTTCGGCGTGGCCAACGTCACCGACGTGTGGATGCCCCCGGTCACCACCGGCACCAACATCGTGGTGCAGATCCGCAAGGCCTATCGCGGCCACGCGCAGCAGGTGGCCAACGCGCTGTGGGGCACCAGCGCCGGGCAGTGGTTCTTCAAGAACGTGATGGTGGTCGAGGAAGATGTCGATATCCGCGACCGCGAGGCGCTCGACTGGGCCATGGCATTCCGCGTCAATGCCGCCGAGGGCCAACTGCTGACCTTCGGCCCGACTTTCGGCTCGGTGCTGGATCCATCGACGCCCGTGGGCGAGGCCAACGTGCGCAAGTACGGCACGGGCAAGTGGACGCGCCTGCTGGTCGATGCCACCCGCAACTGGGAATTCGAGCGCAATCCGGACTGGGGCAACCGGCGCTTCCCCCCGGTGAACACGCTTCCCGTGGAACTGGAGCGAAAGATCCATGAACGCTGGGCGGAGTACGGGATCGGCGCGGACTATCTTTCCGATGAGAGGCGCGAAATGCTGACGTTCGAGAAGCTCTCCAAGATCCTGCCGGATCTCTAAGAGTTCATTTCAACATGAGGGGATACATCCCCTCATGCTCCCCTGGGTCAGAGGCCATTTCGGTAATTCTGAAATGGCCTCTAAGTAGACAGCTTCACCCCATCAGCCGCGGCAGTACGAGCGCAATCGACGGGAACAGCACCAGCAGCGACACCCGCACGATGTCGGCGGCGACGAAAGGCATGACGCCGCGAAAGATCGTCGGCGTGGAGATGTCGGGTTGCACGTGGTGCAGCACGAACACGTTCAGCCCCACGGGCGGGGTGATCAGGCTGATCTCGATCACCGTGACGACGATGATGCCGAACCAGACGAGGTCATAGCCGAGCCCAGCCACGATCGGAAAGAACAGCGGCACGGTGAGGAACATCATCGACATCGAGTCCAGTATGCATCCGAGCACGATATACACGGCGATGACGATGGCGATCACCGCCACCGGGGCAAGCGTCGTGTCGCTGATCCAGCGCGCGAGTTCCTTCGGCACGCCGGCGATATCGATGAAGTTGGAGTACACAAAGGCGCCGATCAGCAGAAAGAAGATCGTCGCGGTGGTCTTGGCCGAGTCGAGCAGCACGCCGAGCAGGCCGCGCCACGACAGGCTTCTGCGCCACAGGGCGTAGACGAAGCTCGCGGACGCACCTACGCCGGCGGCCTCGGTCGGCGTGAAAATGCCGACGTAGATTCCGCCTATGATGAAGACGAACAGCGCGACCACGGCCCAGATGCGGGACAGGCTGTGCCAGCGCTCGGCGGCGGATGAGCGCGTCCCGGGCGGGCCCAGGCCGGGGTTGCGCTGCGTCACCACGTAGACCGAGGACATGTAGAGCGCGGTGCCCAGCAGACCGGGCAGAATGCCGGCGATGAAAAGCTTGCCGACGTCGGTGCGGGTGATGATGCCGTAGATGAGCAGCGGAACCGAAGGCGGGATCATGATGCCCAGCGTCGCGCCCGAGGCGATCGAGCCGGCCGCCAGCGTGTCGGCGTAACCGTATTTGCGCATCGGCGGCAGCGCCACCTTGCACATGGTGGCGGCGGTGGCGAAGCTCGATCCGCACACGCTCGCGAATCCCGCGCAGGCGACCACCGTCGCCATCGCGAGGCCACCGCGCAGATGGCCGAGAAGGGCGTTGGCCGC
>MEQZ01000163.1:0-332 GCA_001770425.1 Betaproteobacteria bacterium RIFCSPLOWO2_02_FULL_65_20
AAACGGGTTGCTATGCCTTGACGCCTCTGTTCTCTCGATTTCGGATCGTTGCAAACTGCGCAACGGCCCGAAATCGAGAGATGTATACAAACCAAGAGTTTTCTGCAGTTTTGTCAAAACGTGAGGCACAGGAAAACCAATTCACGCTGTTTGCTCGAAAAGTTCCCTTCCGATCAGCCAGCGCCGGATCTCGCTGGTGCCGGCGCCGATTTCATACAGCTTTGCGTCGCGCCACAGACGGCCGGCTGCGGTCTCGTTGATGTAGCCCATGCCGCCCAGGCACTGGATCGCCTCGCCCGCCATCCAGGTGGCTTTTTCCGCGGCGTACAGGA
>MEQZ01000163.1:356-5127 GCA_001770425.1 Betaproteobacteria bacterium RIFCSPLOWO2_02_FULL_65_20
GGATGGCGCCCGCGGCGTCCTTTCTTGTGGTTTCGCCACGGTCGCAGGCCGCGCCCACCGCGTAGACATAGGCCTTGCACGCGTTCATCGTGGTGTACATGTCGGCGAGTTTTCCCTGCATGAGCTGGAACTCGCCGATCGGCTGGCCGAACTGTTTGCGCTCGTGGAGGTAGGGCACGACCACGTCCATGCACGCATCCATGATTCCCAACGGCCCTGCGGCCAGCACAGCGCGCTCGTAATCCAGGCCGCTCATGAGCACGCTCGCGCCCTGGCCCAGACCGGATAGGATGTTCTGTTCGGGCACCGCGCAGTCGCGGAACACCAGTTCGCAGGTGTTGGAGCCGCGCATGCCCAGCTTGTCCAGTTTCTGGGCCGTCGAAAACCCCGGGCAACCCTTTTCGATGATGAACGCGGTGATTCCGCGGGGTCCGGCGCCTGCATCGGATTTGGCGTAGACCACCAGCACATCGGCGTCCGGACCGTTGGTGATCCACATCTTGCTGCCGTTCAGGACGAATTCTCCGTTCCTGTAATCGGCGCGCAGCTTCATCGAAACGACATCGGACCCGGCGCCGGGTTCGGACATGGCGAGCGCGCCGACATGCTCGCCGGAGACGAGCTTGGGCAGGTACTGCCGTTTCTGGGCCTCGCTGCCGTTCCTGCGGATCTGATTGACGCACAGATTGGAGTGGGCGCCGTAGGACAGTCCTACCGAGGCCGAGGCGCGGCTGATCTCCTCCATGGCGACGATATGGGCGAGGTAGCCCATGGAACTGCCGCCATATTCCTCCTCGACGGTGATGCCGAGCAGGCCCAGGGCGCCGAGCTTCTTCCACAGATCGGCGGGGAAAAGATTGGAGCGGTCGATTTCCGCCGCACGCGGTGCGATTTCGGCCGCCGCGAAGTCGCGAACAGAGCGGCGCAGCAACTCGACCTCATCGCTGAAGGCAAAGCGCAGAGCCGGAAAGTCGATCATCGCAACGCCTGCGGAACTCATACTGGGGGCTCGTCTGGCCGAAGAAGGACGATATCAGGAAGTCTCGATCTTGGCGGGACGCGCAGCTCTGCGGCCGCGTTCGCCGAGCAGCTTCTTGGACTGCAGTTCGAAGGCGCGGATCTCAGCCAGTTCTTCGTCGATTTCGGCCCGCTGGCGCTCCAACTGTTCCCGGCGCGCTTCCAGCGCGGCAAGGAATCTAACCAGTTGCGGGCGCTCGTCCTTCGCCGAGTCGTACAGGTCGAACATCTCGCGCACCTGGGCGAGAGAAAGCCCCAGCCGCTTGCCCCGCAGGACCAGCTTCAATCGTACGTAATCGCGCTTGGAGTAGATGCGCCGGCTGCCCTCGCGGCGCGGGGCGAGCAGACCCTCGTCCTCGTAGAAGCGGATCGCACGCGCGGTGACGTCGAACTCGCGCGCAAGTTCGCTGATGGTATAGGTCTGCTGTTCCATGGCCGCGCCTCAAGATAGCGGAAAGGGTCGATTTCTGCGAAAATTTAATCCTTGCTGCGGCGCAGCATTCATTCTACCCTTAGCCGCACCGGACCGGAAGCGCCCACCCATGAACATTGCCGAATCGGTACTCGATTATCCGCACACGGCCGCGCCAGCACCTGCGCAGGCGCTAGAGATCGCGCCGGGCGTGCATTGGCTGCGCATGCCGCTGCCTTTCGCGCTGGACCACATCAACCTGTGGATGGTCACGGACGGCGATGGATTCGCCATCGTCGATTGCGGGCTGGGCAATCAGGCGACGCGCGATCTCTGGGATGCGTATTTCGCCGCCGCGCACGGCGTGGGCGGCAGCCTGTGGGTGAGCCGGGTCATCGTCACCCACTGCCATCCGGACCATGCCGGCAACGCCCATTGGCTCACGCACCGCTTCGGAGCCGACCTGTGGGTATCGCTTGGCGAGTACTTCGCAGCGCACGCCATCGGCGAATCTCGGGCGGGTTTCTCAGTCGAGTACCAACTGGATCTGCTGCGCCGCAACGGCCTCGAAAAGGCGTGGCTCGAGCGCATGAAAGAGCGTAGGGGCAACTACCGTCGCAACGTCCCGGAATTCCCGAGCGCATTTTGCCGGCTGATGGACCGGCAGTCGCTGACGATCGGCGCTCGCCGGTGGACGGTGATCATGGGTTACGGCCATTCAGCCGAGCACGCTGCGCTGTACTGCGAATCGCTGGGCGTGCTGATCTCCGGCGACATGGTGCTGCCGAAGATCACGACCAACATCAGCGTCTCGACCGTCGAGCCGGAAGGCAACCCGCTGCGGCTGTTCCTGGATTCGCTCGACCGCTATGCTGCACTGCCAGCGGATACGCTGGTGCTGCCTTCGCACGGCCTGCCGTTCCGCGGCATCCGCGAGCGCATCGCGCAGTTGAAAGAGCACCACCGCCTGCGCCTCGACGAGGTAGAGCAGGCCTGCGTGTCGCCGAAATCGGCCGCCGACATCGTGCCGACGCTGTTTCGGCGCGAGTTGGATACGTTTCAGATGTACTTCGCCATGGGCGAGTCCATGGCGCACCTGCACTTCCTGCACGCCGAAGGGCGCCTGGAGCGGCGCATCGGCGCGGACGGCGTGCTCCGCTATGCGCAGGCGTGATAGACCATGTTAAGACTCAAGTGCAGCCAGAACTGGCGAACAAGACTTGGGTTTATTCGGTCTCCTGATTTCGGGAAGTTGCGAAGTTGCAACTTCCCGAAATCAGGAGAAGATGAATTTCAAGACGAGCCGAGCCGAGCCATTTGATTCCGGCTGAGCCGGCTTAGGAGCGAAGCATGACTACCCCACAGCAGCCCGACCACGCGCAGACGGCAAAGGTGTACGCGCAGGTCGCCGAGCGATCGAGCAAGATTCTGGGCGATTTTCTCAAGCGGCATGCCGACGGCAAGGGTATCGCCTTCACCGACGAGTTCGGCCTCGCCAAGGCCTACATGGATCTCGCGGCGAAAATGCTCGCCAATCCCTGGAAGCTCGCAGAGACCCAGATGAAAATGTTCTGGGACTACCTCGCGCTCTGGCAGTCCTCGACGCTCAAGATGATGGGACACGGCGCCGAGCCGGTCGTCCATCCCGACAAGGGCGACACCCGCTGGCGCGACGAGGACTGGCAGAACCATTTCCTTTTCGACTACTTCAAGCAGTCCTACCTGATCTCGGCGCGCCACATCCACGACGCCGTGTGCTGCGTCGAGGGCCTGTCCGAGGAGGCGCAGAAGAAGGTCAATTTTTTCACCCGCCAGTACATCGACGCGCTGTCGCCGTCGAACTTCGCGCTGACGAATCCCCAGGTGCTGCGCGAGACCGTCGCCTCCGGCGGGCAGAATCTTGTGCGCGGGCTGAACAACCTGCTCGAGGACATCGACCGCGGCAACGGCCGGTTGCGCATCAAGATGACCGACGCCAACGCGTTCAAGGTCGGCGTGAACGTGGCCACCACTCCCGGCAAGGTGGTCTGGCAGACGGACCTGATGCAACTCATCCAGTACGAGCCACTGACCGAGGACGTGTACAAGCGGCCGCTGCTCATCATCCCGCCCTGGATCAACAAGTACTACATTCTGGACCTGCGCCAGAAGAACTCGTTCATCCGCTGGGCGGTGGAGCAGGGCCACACGGTGTTCATCGTCTCCTGGGTCAATCCGGACAGACGCCACGCGGCGAAGAGCTTCGAAGACTACATGGTCGAAGGCTCGCTCGCGGCCCTGGACGCGATCGAGCGCGCGACCGGCGAGAGCGAGGTGAATGTCATCGGCTACTGCCTGGGCGGCACGCTGCTCGGCGCGACGCTTGCCTGGATGGCAGAGAACAAGGACGAACGTTTCGTCTCGTCGACTTTCTTCGTGTCGCTGCTCGATTTCTCGATTCCCGGCGAACTGGGCGTGTTCATCGACGAGGAGCAGGTGGAGAGCCTGGAAAAGCGCATGAATGAACGCGGCTATCTCGAAGGCTCGGAAATGGGCGCCACCTTCAACATGCTGCGAGCGAACGATCTCATCTGGTCGTTCGTGATCAACAATTACCTGCTGGGCAAGGAACCGTTCCCGTTCGACCTCCTGTACTGGAACTCCGACTCCACGCGCATGCCGGCGAAAATGCACAGCTTCTATCTGCGCAACATGTACATGAAGAACGCGCTGAAGGATCCGGGCGGCATCATCCTGGGTGGCGTGCCGATCGACCTGCGCAAGATCCGTATTCCGGCCTATTTCATCTCCACGGCCGAAGACCATATCGCGCCCTGGAAATCGACCTACCTGGGCGCGCGCCTGTTATCCGGCCCGGTGCGGTTCGTTCTAGGCGGATCCGGGCACATCGCCGGCATTGTCAATCCGCCCGCTGCTAACAAGTACGGTTACTGGACCCGCGACAAGCTGGAACAAAGCCCGCAAGCGTGGCAGGAGCAGGCGCAATTCCACGAGGGCTCCTGGTGGACCGACTGGCAGGCGTGGATCGACCGCCAGAACGGCGATGCGCGCGTGCCCGCGCGCACGCCCGGCAAAGGCAAGCTGAAGGCCATCGAGGACGCGCCGGGCTCCTACGTGAGCGTGCACCTGGACGCGAAGCAGGCCTGATCGTTCTCCCTCATGCGCGCATGACGTTCCCGAAGCATTGCGTTATTTCGCCCGCTCGTTCTTCGCCCGGCGCACCAGTTCGTCGATGATCTGCATGAGCTGCCGGGGGCCGCCGGCAAGCCGCGCGGAGCTCAGGTACTTGCCGTCCACGACGATGGTCGGTACGCCGCGTACGCCATAAGCGGTCATCAGCTC
>MEQZ01000164.1 GCA_001770425.1 Betaproteobacteria bacterium RIFCSPLOWO2_02_FULL_65_20
CAGAAGCCTTGCATGGAATGAACGGGGTCTTTTCAGGCAGCTAAGTCGGACCGGAATTCTACCCTTTTGCAACCAAGTTATCCACAGGTATAGCGTTATCCGTTCGTTGACAGCCTGGGTGGGAACATCGTCTAATGACAGGTTAGGTGATAACTCTGGAAAAACCATGAAGCGCACTTTTCAACCATCTGTAGTCCGTCGCAAACGCACGCACGGGTTTCTGGTCCGCATGCGCACGCGCGGCGGCAGAGCGGTGATTCGGGCGCGCCGTGCGAAGGGGCGGGAACGTCTTGGCGTTTGACGCGCGCTGAGCGATTCCGGAAGGCGCAGAGGCTCTGCGGCGACTCGATCGCCCAGATCCTTGCGGTCACCCGGCCGCGCCGCGCAGGGTTGGTTTCCGTCCAGGTCAGACCCAACGGTCTGGACTATTCCCGGCTGGGTTTGGTCGTACCCAAGCGTTTCCTTCCTCGCGCCGTTGATCGTAATCGTGCCAAGCGCCTGCTTAGGGAATGGTTCAGGCGTAATCAAACGCTCTTGATCGGACGGGATATGCTTGTGCGGCTGGACACCCGGCGCTCGCAGTTGGAATCGCTGATTACCGACCTCGAGCGCGCATTCGTGCCTGAAAGATGAGACGAGTCCTACTGGGCCTGATCCGCGCATACCAGTACGCGGTCAGCCCGTTGTTTGTACAAAGTTGCCGGTTTTATCCGTCGTGCTCGGCGTACGCGCTCGAAGCGGTGGCGCGCCACGGTTCCTTGAGTGGTGCATGGCTTGCCGTGAAGCGGTTGCTGCGCTGCCATCCATGGCACGCGGGTGGCTACGACCCGGTCCCCTGATGATGTTGTGAATATCGCCCCTCAAATGGACACGCAAAGACTGATCCTGTTCTTCGTCTTCTCATTCTCCATCCTCATGCTTTGGGAGGCGTGGCAGAAGGAGGGCCGGCCTGTCCAGGCGCCCGCGACGACTGCTGCGACTGTGCCGACCCCCACCAGCACGCCTACGTCTAGCGTGGCGCCTGTTATTTCCAAGGGAGCAGGGGGCGTGCCCGCCGCCGCGGCCGAGGCACCACGGGCGGCGCATGATCGGGTGCGCGTCACGAGCGGCGAGGCGGTCGCGGAGATCGATACGCTTGGCGGTGACCTCGTTTATCTGGAGTTCAAGGAGCACAAGGATACCAACGACAAGAGCAAGAACTTCATACTGCTGACACCCGACTACCGCTATTCGGTTCAAAGCGGCCTGATCGGGGCAGACTTGCCGAACCACAAGACGCTATTCTCTGCTTCGTCAAAGCTTGCGTCGCTTGCGCGAGGCCAGGATCATCTCGATGTGCGGCTGGAGGCACCGTCAGTCAATGGCGTGAAGGTGGCCAAGATCTTGACGTTCCATCGGGACAGCCACCTCATCGATATCTCTTACGAGATTACGAACGGTGGCGCCGAACCGCTTGCTACGCATGCCTATTTTCAGGTGACGCGTGACGGAAAATCACCGCCCGGCGACACCGCGATGATGTCGACGTATACGGGCGCCGTGGTATATACCGAGCAGGACAAGTATGTGAAGGTGGGCTTCAGCGATATCGACAAGGGGAAGACGCCGTATTCCAAGACCGCAGACAACGGCTGGATCGGGATGGTGCAGCATTATTTCGTGACGGCGCTGTTGCCGCTGGAAAAACAGCCGCGGGAATTTTATACCAAGAAGCTTGCGGATGATTTCTACTCGGTGGGTGTAATTGTGCCCAGCCCCGCGATTGCACCGGGCACGACCGGGAAAGTTTCGGTGCGGCTGTATGCCGGGCCGCAGGAGCAGGACAAGCTCAAGGCCATTGCTCCGGGGCTAGAGCTCGTTGTGGACTACGGTTGGCTGACAGTCATCGCCGCGCCGCTGTTTTGGGTGCTGCAATACTTCCACGCCTGGCTGAACAATTGGGGGCTTGCCATCATCCTGCTCACGGTGGTCATCAAACTGGTCTTCTTTCCGTTGTCGGCGGCGAGCTACCGCTCGATGGCCAAGATGAAACTGGTTTCGCCGCGACTCATGAAGCTGCGCGAGCAGTACGGTGAGGACCGGGTGAAGATGAACCAGGCCATGATGGACCTTTACAAGACGGAGAAGATTAATCCGCTGGGCGGGTGTCTTCCGATCGTGGTGCAGATACCGGTGTTCATTTCGCTTTACTGGGTCCTTCTGGCGGCAGTCGAACTTCGCCACGCCCCGTTTTACGGGTGGATCACCGATCTGGCCTCCCCCGATCCTTGGTACGTCCTTCCGGCGCTGATGATGGGCTCGATGGTCATCCAGACCAAGTTGAATCCAACGCCGCCCGACCCGGTGCAAGCCAAGGTGATGATGATCATGCCTTTTGCATTCGGGGTGATGTTCTTCTTCTTTCCATCGGGCCTGGTGCTCTACTGGTTCGTCAACAACATACTGTCCATCCTTCAGCAATGGCAGATCACCCGCATGATGGGAGACGGGAAGACGGTCGCGCGACGCTAGGCCGCTGTCGAGGGATTGATGCGGGCAATGGGACTCGGGCAGCTTTTCGATTCGGTCGCTGTCAGAGCATTCATACCCTACGCCCGCAACCGTGAATTCTGCTGAGACCGACGTTATTGCCGCGATCGCCACTGCGTCGGGGCGCGGGGGTATCGGCGTGGTCCGCGTGTCAGGGCCCGATCTCACCGGACTGGCGATGCAGTTGCTCGGCAAGATCCCCCAACCGCGGTTTGCCACGCACGCGGCGTTTCTGGGCGAGAGGGGGCGGCCGATCGACGACGGCATCGCACTGTATTTCCCTGCTCCCGCCTCCTATACCGGCGACGACGTGCTCGAGCTTCAGGGCCACGGTGGCCAGATCGTGATGCAGATGCTTCTGCGGCGTTGCCTGGCACTCGGCGCCCGGCTGGCCGAACCCGGGGAGTTCACAAGGCGCGCATTCCTCAACGACAAGCTGGACTTGGCGCAGGCCGAGGGGGTGGCGGATCTGATCGAGGCCGCGACCGAAGCGGCGGCACGCTGCGCGCTTCGATCACTGCGCGGTGAGTTCTCCGCTTTGATCGACAGCTTGGTGGCGCGGTTGATCGAGCTGCGCATGCTCGTCGAGGCGACGCTCGATTTTCCCGAGGAGGACATCGATGCCGTTGACCGGCAGGCGGCGCAGGTGCGCCTCGGACGCCTGCGCGCCGATCTCGCTGATGTGCTTGCCAAGGGGCGGCAGGGCAGCGTGCTGCGCACCGGGCTTCAAGTCGTGCTCGCCGGCCAGCCAAACGTGGGCAAGTCCTCGCTGCTGAACCGGCTGGCCGGCGAGGAACTGGCGATCGTAACGGCTGTTCCGGGGACCACGCGGGACGCGGTGAGGCAGACTATTCAGATCGACGGCGTGCCGCTCAGCATCATCGACACGGCCGGCCTGCGCGACACCGGCGACGAGGTCGAGGCGATCGGCATTTCGCGGACCTGGCAGGCGATCGGTGGAGCTGACGTGCTGCTTCTGGTCGTCGAGGCCTCGCAGGGGGTAACCGAGCGCGACCGCGAAATCATGGCCCGACTGCCGCTGCGACTGCCACATGTCGTTGTATTCAACAAGATCGATCTGGCGGGTAAGCCCGCAGGTGCGGCCGAACCGGTCGTTGCAGGTGGCGAGACCCACGTGTGGCTGTCGGCCAAGACCGGCGAAGGCATGGAACTGCTGCGCCGAGCACTATTGTCGCTTGCAGGTTGGCAAGCTCCGGGCGAGGACTTGTTCCTGGCGCGCGAGAGGCATCTTGTCGCGCTGGCGCGCGCAGCGCAGACTCTGGAGCGCGCACAGACAGTGGTTGGCCAGGCGGAGCTTTTCGCCGAGGAACTGCGCCTCGCGCAGCACGAGCTTTGCAGCATCACCGGGGAATATTCGGCCGATGATTTGCTCGGGGATATCTTTTCGCGGTTTTGCATAGGCAAGTAGGAGTCTGGTACGGTCCGCGGGCACCGGACCGCCGTTCCGGTTCGTCAGGCGCCGCGCCCCGTATTTTCACGATCCGGAAGGTGTCGATGCGGCATTCTCGGACTCTGTGGATCATGGTAGAGTTCGCGCCTCTTATTTCAATTGCGACCGGTCACCCAGGCAGTTCTTTTACAGCGGGACCCGGACCGGAATCACACTTAACGAGCCATCCAGAATGAATCAGCCCATCTCACGTGGCATCGACATCGCCGCTCCCCATTACCTTCAACACGCAGCCGTAAAGGAGTGGGTTGCACAGGTGGCCACTCTGACCAAGCCGGACCGAGTGCACTGGTGCGACGGTTCTGAGGAGGAGTACGACCGCCTTTGTGCGGAGATGGTGCAGACCGGAACCATGAAGCGCCTTAATTCCAAGCTGCGGCCCAACAGCTACCTCGCGTTGTCCGACCCAACTGACGTTGCACGCATGGAGGACCGCACCTTCATCTGTTCCAAGGCAAAGGAAGATGCGGGTGCGACCAATAACTGGGTCGATCCGGTCGAGATGCGAAGCACGCTGGGCAAAGTTTTCGACGGCTGCATGCGCGGCCGCACAATGTATGTCGTGCCGTTCTCCATGGGGCCCCTCGGATCGCATATCGCGCATATCGGGGTGGAGCTGTCCGATTCCCCTTATGTCGCGGTGAGCATGCGCATCATGACCCGCATGGGGGTCAAGGTATGGGAAGTGCTCGGCAAGAACGGTTATTTTGTACCCTGTATTCACTCGGTCGGGGCGCCGTTGGCGGCGGGTCAAAAGGACGTTCCCTGGCCCTGCAACAAGGCGCACAAGTACATCGTTCATTATCCCGAGACGCGCGAGATCTGGTCGTTCGGTTCGGGCTATGGCGGCAATGCCCTGCTGGGGAAGAAATGCCTCAGCTTGCGCATCGCCTCGGTCATGGGTCGCCAGGACGGTTGGCTTGCCGAGCACATGCTCATTCTCGGCGTCACCTCGCCGACGGGCCAGAAAACTTACGTCACCGGGGCGTTTCCTTCGGCCTGCGGCAAGACGAATTTCGCCATGATCGTGCCGCCGGCCGAACTCAAGGGCTGGAAGGTCACGACCATAGGCGAGGATATCGCGTGGATCAAGCCGGGCAAGGACGGGCGGTTCTATGCCATCAACCCGGAAGCAGGATTTTTCGGCGTTGCGCCGGGAACGTCGAACAAGACCAATCCGAATTGCATGGCGATGCTGAAGGAGAACGTGATCTTCACCAACGTCGCGCTCACGCCGGAGGGTGACGTGTGGTGGGAAGGCATGACCGATACGCCTCCCAAGGAACTTCTCGATTGGCAGGGCCAACCGTGGACGCCGGAATCCGGGCGCAAGGCTGCGCATCCGAACTCGCGCTTTACGGTACCGGCGATCCAATGCCCTTCAATCGATCCCAAATGGGAGAATCCGAACGGCGTGCCGATCTCCGCGTTCGTCGTCGGAGGCCGCCGCTCCAACACCGTGCCGCTGGTTTTCGAAGCATTCTCGTGGACCGATGGCGTCTATCTTGCGGCGACGATGGGTTCCGAGACCACTGCGGCGGCAACCGGGAAAGTGGGTGTCGTGAGGCGCGATCCCATGGCCATGATCCCGTTTTGCGGTTACAACATGGCTGACTATTTCGGCCACTGGCTGAAGCTCGGTCGCACGGCCGAGAACCGCCCGCATGTCTTCTGCGTCAATTGGTTCCGCACTGACGCAGACGGGCGCTTCGTGTGGCCGGGATTCGGCGAGAACATGCGCGTGCTTAAATGGGTCGTCGAGCGTTGCCAGGGCCGGGCGAGCGCGCGCGAGACTGCAATTGGCTGGGTGCCCGATTACGACGACATGGAGTGGAAGGGTCTGGAGTCATTCACCCCGGAGCGGTTCCGCGCTGTGATGGCGATCAAACACGATGAGTGGAAACTCGAGTTGACCGCCCACGATGAGTTGTTCGATACCCTGAAGAACCGCCTGCCGCGGGAGTTGCAGCTTCGCCGCGAACTCGTGCACTTGGCCCTCGGCGCCTGAGCGCTGGAGTCGGAATCAGAAGATGCCGCTTGCGAGCGGCTTTTTCTGCGAACTTGCCGACCGGTGAATGCTGCAGCACCAGCGTGCAAATGTAAGTATTCGCCATCGCTAAAACTGTCTTCTGTATTGAATTTACTGAATTTGTATGGCCGAACGCGGCAGTTCGAACCAGGACTGGTCCCAAGCGGTGCAGGGCGTCGCCGAGCATCGACGCGAGACGTTTCACGTGGAACGCTTCACGGTGCGGGTCTGACGCTGGTCCTGGAACGACTCGGCAAATCCTCGCATCAAACAGGTCCAGTGCGCGTTTCACGTGGAACATTGGATGGATGTTTTGCGGAGCGCGTTCAAAACCGGCTAAAATTCGCCTCCCTACTGTCTGCTGGCCGATATGCGGTATCCAAACGAATTCGAGGTCATCGTCGTTGGCGGCGGACATGCCGGGACCGAGGCTGCGCTCGCCGCCGCCCGCGCCGGCCGACGGACCTTGCTGCTCACGCACAATATCGAAACGCTGGGGCAGATGTCGTGCAACCCCTCAATCGGCGGCATTGGCAAGGGACACCTCGTCAAGGAGGTGGATGCGCTTGGCGGTGCGATGGCACTGGCAGCCGACGAAGCGGGCATTCAGTTCCGGATTCTCAACTCGAGCAAAGGGCCCGCGGTCAGAGCCACCCGTGCCCAAGCCGACCGGGTGCTTTATCGAAACGCGATTCGCACCCGCCTAGAGAATCAGCCCAACCTGGCCTTGTTTCAGCAGGCGGTTGATGATCTCATCATCGAGGACGATGGCGGAAACACGCGAGTCACCGGTGTGGTCACGCAGTCTGGGGTCTGCATAAGGGCACAGACCGTCGTTCTCACGACGGGTACGTTCCTGTCGGGCCTGATTCACGTAGGGCTGAGCCAATGCCAGGCGGGTAGGGCGGGCGAACCGGCTGCAAACAGTCTTGCCGCGCGGCTGCGTGAACTGAAGCTGCCTGCCGGGCGGCTGAAGACCGGCACGCCGCCGCGCATCGATGGACGAAGCATTGATTTCTCGGTCATGCAGATCCAGCGGGGAGACGATCCCGCGCCGGTATTTTCCTTCATCGGCGATGTGCACATGCACCCGGAACAGTTGCCCTGCTGGGTTACGCACACCAATGAGCGCACCCACGAGATCATCCGCGGAGGGCTCGACCGCTCGCCGATGTACACCGGCGTCATAGAGGGAATCGGTCCGCGTTATTGTCCGTCGATCGAGGACAAGATTCACCGCTTTGCCTCGAAGGCGAGCCATCAGATCTTCCTGGAGCCAGAGGGCCTCAGCACCAACGAGTACTACCCGAACGGTATTTCCACCAGCCTGCCGTTCGATGTGCAGCTGGATTTGGTGCGTTCTATCAATGGGTTGGAGCATGCACATATCCTGCGACCCGGTTATGCGATCGAGTACGACTATTTCGATCCCCGCGGGCTGAAGGCGTCGCTAGAAACCAAGGCCATCGCTGGGCTTTTTTTCGCCGGCCAGATCAACGGTACGACCGGCTACGAAGAAGCGGCTGCACAAGGATTGCTCGCCGGTATCAATGCGTCGCTGCTCGTTCGCGGAATGGACGCGTGGTGTCCCAAGCGCGATGAGGCCTATATTGGAGTTCTGGTCGACGACCTGATCACTCGGGGCGTCTCAGAGCCGTATCGAATGTTTACCAGCCGCGCCGAGTACCGCCTCATGTTGCGCGAGGACAATGCCGATCTGCGGCTCACGCAGATCGGCCGCGATCTCGGCGTCGTCGACGATATGCGTTGGGAAGCGTTCGATCGCAAGCGCGATGCCGTCGCGCGCGAGCAGGAGCGGCTCAAACTCACTTGGGTCGGTCCCAGGAATCTTTCCGAGTCCGATGTGGCGAGGGTCTTCGGCAAACCGATCGAACGCGACTACTGTCTCATGGACCTGCTGAAGCGGCCCGACGTCAACTATGCATCGCTGATGACCTTGCCTGGTGCGGGGCCTGGTATTGCGGACGGCCAGGTCGCGGATCAGGTGGAGATCCAGGCCAAGTATCAGGGCTACATCGTCAGACAACAGGACGAAGTCGCCCGCCGGGAACACTATGAAGCATTGCCGCTGCCCAGCGATCTCGACTACCGCGATGTGCGCGGGCTTTCGGTCGAGGTTCAGCAAAAACTCAACCAGCATCATCCCGAGACCATAGGCCAAGCCTCCAGGATATCGGGGATCACGCCGGCGGCCATCTCGTTGTTGCTCGTGCACCTGAAGCAGGGTTCGCGCGAGCCTCGGACTCGTACGGCGAAATCGGCAGCGTGAACACAAATACAGAGCAAGCACTTACTGTTTCTTCAGAGCTTCTGGAGAAAGGCCTGCTCGAACTACGATTGCCGCTTGGAAAGGATCAGCAGGGGTTGTTGCTGCAGTATCTGGTGCTGCTGGACAAATGGAACCAAGTCTACAATCTGACCGCCATCCGTGACCTGACCAAGATGGTCGAAGCCCATCTGCTCGACTCGCTCTCGGCGGTTCCATTGCTCGCCGGCGAAAGCGTACTGGATGTCGGCAGCGGGGCCGGGCTGCCGGGCATTCCGATTGCGGTTGCGAAACCCGGCTGGGAAGTGACGCTGCTGGACAGCAACCACAAGAAGGCGGCGTTTCTGCGCCAGGCCGTCGCAGAACTGGCCTTGAAAAACGCCAACGTCGTTTGCGAGCGGGTCGAATCCTGGGTTGCACCCAAGAAATTCGAGGTCATCATCTCGCGCGCGTTTTCCGACCTGGGCGAGTTCGTGTCGCTGGCCGGAGGGCTGCTCGCGCCAGGTGGCGTGATTGCCGCGATGAAAGGTCTGCATCCTTTCGAGGAACTGGAGCGCCTGCCGTCGGGATTCCGGGTCAAGGAGGTCCGGGGGCTGCAGGTTCCCGGCCTCGGAGCCGAGCGGCATCTGGTATTGATCGAGCGCGCATGACCCGGATCCTCGCCATTACGAATCAGAAGGGCGGCGTGGGCAAGACGACAACGAGCGTCAATCTCGCCGCGGGGCTCGCGCAGGCCGGCAGAAGAGTCCTGCTGGTGGATCTGGATCCGCAGGGCAACGCCACCATGGGCAGCGGCATCGACAAGCGCGCGTTGAGCGTGAGCGTCTATCAGGTGCTGCTCGGCCTGTGCACCGCCGAGACGGCTCGGCAGCGTTCCGACGCTGGCGGCTACGATGTCATTCCGGCGAATCGCGACCTGGCCGGCGCCGAAGTCGAACTGGTCGAACTCGAACATCGCGAGACGCGGCTGAAGTCGGCGCTGGTGCCGATCATTGCGGAGTACGATTTCATTCTGCTCGACTGTCCGCCGTCGCTCAACATGCTGACGGTCAACGGCCTCACCGTCGCCGACGCCGTGATGATTCCCATGCAGTGCGAGTACTACGCACTGGAAGGCCTGTCCGATCTGGTCAACACGATCAAGAAGGTGCGCCAGTATCTGAACCCGAGGCTCGAAATCGAGGGCCTGCTGCGCACCATGTACGATCCGCGCAACACGCTGGCGCAGCAGGTGTCGGCGCAGTTGCAGTCGCATTTCGGCGACAAGGTCTATACGACCGTCATTCCGCGTAATGTGCGACTAGCCGAGGCGCCGAGCTACGGCATGCCTGCGGTCAAGTTCGACCACGGCTGCAAGGGATCGCAGGCCTACATCGAGCTTGCTGACGAAATCTTGTCGCGCAACAGCATGCCGGCCGCTGCCTGAGCCGCCCCTGAGCATACGGAGCGATGAACACGAAACAGAAAGGATTGGGCCGGGGGCTGGATGCGCTGCTGGACAGAGACGGCGCCGGCGCTGCATCGGTCGAACGCCTGGCCACGCTGAAGCTCGGCCAGCTCGGTCCCGGCCGATATCAGCCGCGAACGAAGATGGACGAGGCCTCGCTGCAAGAGCTCGCCGCCTCGATCAGAACGCAGGGACTGATGCAGCCCATACTCGTGCGACCGCTGGCCACGGACCGCTACGAAATCATCGCCGGCGAACGCCGCTGGCGCGCGGCGAAACTGGCCGGCCTGTCGGAGGTGCCGGTCGTCGTGCGCGACGTACCGGATCAGGCGGCGCTGGCTATGGCGCTCATCGAGAACATCCAGCGGGAAGACCTGAACCCGTTGGAGGAAGCACAGGGAGTGCAGCGGTTGGTGAACGAGTTCAAGCTTACCCATCAGGAAGCGGCTGACGCCATCGGGCGCTCACGCACGGCGACGACCAACCTGCTGCGCTTGCTCAACCTGGAAAAATCGGTGCAGCGGCGAATGCTGGAAGGGCAGATCGACATGGGTCATGGGCGGGCGCTGCTTTCGCTTGAAGGCCGGCGCCAGGAAGAGGTCGCGAAGCGGGTCGCCGAGCGCGGCCTGTCGGTGCGCGAGACTGAAAAGCTCGTCAACCACATCCTCAAGCCTCCGGCGCGGGGGAAGGCGCCTCGCGCGCGGACCGACCGCGACGTCGCGCGCCTCGAGGAAGAGTTGTCGGAGGACTTGGGCACCACGGTAGAAATCCGCCCGGGCAGGAAAGGCTCGGGCAAGCTGATCATTCGCTACTCCGGTCACGAACATCTGGATTCGCTGCTCATGCGGCTCAAACGCCAGTAGGCGCCGGTTAAGAGGGGGCGTGCCATGAAGATCGATATCTACAACCACGTGATGCCCATGGACTATCTCGAGAAGATGAAGCAACACTCGAAGGATCCGGGCATCGTCAAACGCATGTCGAGCCTGCGCATGCTCTGGGACATCGAGGCCCGGGTGGCCATGCTGGACCAGTGGCCAGACGTTCAGCAGGTGCTGACCCTGTCCCTGCCATCCCCGGAACTCGTCGGCGGCCCCGAACTTTCGCCCGAACTCGCGCGCATCGCCAACGACGGCATGGCAGCGATGGTGCACAAGTGGCCGCGCAAGTTTCCGGCGTTCGTGGCATCGCTGCCGATGAACAACGTGCCTGCGGCGATCGAGGAGATGGATCGGGCGATCGAGAAGCTTGGCGCGCGGGGCGTGCAAATCTGCACCAGCGTCAATGGCCGGCCACTGGATGAGCCGGAGTTCTTCCCGGTCTTCGAGCGCGTCACCCGAAAGCACGATCTGCCCATCTGGATGCACCCGGCGCGGCCGGCGACGCGCGCCGACTATGTGAACGAACAAAAGTCGAAATACGAGATCTGGCAGGTACTCGGCTGGCCCTTCGAGACCAGCGTGGCGATGGCGAGGATCGTGTTCTCCGGGCTGTTCGAAAAGCTCCCTGACTTGCGCCTCATCACGCACCACTGCGGCGCCATGATTCCGTTCTTTGCGGGCCGGGCCGAGACGCTCTGGGCGCAACTCGGATCCCGCTCGGTCGACGAAAACTACGACGAGATCCTGAAGCGGATGACCAAGAAGCCGATCGACTATTTCAAGATGTTTTACGCCGACACGGTACTCGGCGGCTCGGCTTCGGCGCTGCGCTGCGGGCTGGACTTCTTCGGCGCGGACAAAATCGTGTTCGCAAGCGATTGCCCGTTCGATCCGGAGGGCGGGCCCATGTTCATACGCGAGGGCATGCGCTCGATCGAGGACCTGAATCTGAGTGAGAACGACAAGCGCAAGATCTATTTCGGCAATGCGCTTCGTCTGATGCGCATGCCCGAGAAGCCGCAGCCTTAGGCCCCGTCGGGGGAGTGGCGGTCAGGCGGGTGCGTCCCTGGCCATCTCCCGCAGCACCGCGGTCCACGCCGCCGCGATGTTGCCGAGATCATAGCCGCCGCCGCCGAACACCATCATTCTGCCGCCGGTCGTTTCCTCGGCGAGCTTCAGCAGGCCCTGCACCGCGCGGACATGCACCGCCGGCGTGTAGCGCAGGTCGGCGAGCGGGTCGCCCGCGAGCCCGTCGGCGCCGGCCTGCATGATGATGAACTCCGGCTTGTGGCGACGGAGATGGATCTCGGCGCGTTCCCAGGCGGCGGCAAAATCCCGGTCGCCCTCACCGGGTTTCATCGGGATGTTGAGCTTGGTTCCCTGCGCCTCGCCCGTGCCCGCTTCATGTGCGTGGCCGGTGCCGGGATACAGGAAATTACCGTCCTCATGGATATCGACCGCGATCAGGTCCGGGTCGCTCTCGTACGGATAGTAGACCCCGTCGCCGTGGTGTACGTCGATATCGACATAGGCAATGCGCTTGATAGCGTGCTTCTCGCGCAGGGTATCGATGACCACGCCGATATCGTTGAACACACAGAACCCCGCTGCGCAATGGCGCCGCGAATGATGCATCCCGCCGACCGGTTGGAAGGTCCGTTTCGCCTCACCGTCCATGATGCACTGCAGGCCTTCCAGCGCGGTTCCGACGATGCTCGCGCCGGCCTCGTACACGCCGGGAAAGGCAGGCGTGTCGCCGTAGTCGATATAGCCGCTGCCCCTGTTCGAACACGCCTCGACCCACCGCACGTGCGCATCATCGTGAAACCGCAGCAGCTCCTCGCGGGTCGCGCTTCGCGGCGCGCGGACCCTGACCTGTCTGTCCAGCCTCTGCTTCTGCGCCTCGCTCCAGAACGCGCCCTGGCGGTCCGCCGAAAACGGGTGGTGTTCCGGGAAACCGTACTTGGACAGCGCTTCGCCGACAAACAGGATCACCTCCGGTCCCATGCCTCCTCTCCCCTAGCCGGAGCTCACGTACTTTGCGCGCGGCCTCAGGACGAATCCCGCCAGCCGCTGTTCCATGACATGTGCGATCCATCCCGCAGTCCGGCCCAGCGTCCACAGGGCGCTTGCGCTGCGCTCGGGCAGCCCAAGTGCGGCCGAAAGCGCAACCAGTCCCACCTCAATGCTGGGCCGCAAATGCAGGCGCTGCTCGGCCTCCTCGATGAAAGCGTAGATTAGTTGAGCGCGTTCGTTTTGCGACGCGAAAGAATGCGCAAGCTGCAGCAGATGGCGCGCTCGCGGGTCGCCCTTCGGGTAGACGGGAAGATTGAATCCGGGGATCCGCGCTCCTGCGCGCTCGGTTTCGGCCAGCCGCCGCCTGACGTCCCCGCGTGTTCTGGCGTCCCGCAGCAGGTACTCGGCACGGTCGCAGCCTCCACCCAGGGTCGCGCCAGAATGTGCGGCGATGCCCGCAAGGACGCTTGCACGAAGTTCCGCCCCGGTTGAAGCTGCCACGCGCACGGCGAAGGTCGAGGACGACAACTCGTGATCGGCGCACAGCACCAGCGCCTGATTGATCGCCGCCGTCGCCTCCGGCCGTCCCTCGCCTTCGAACGCAGCGGTGATCGATTCGGCCACGCTCCGGCCTGGTCGCGGCGTATGGAATCCGGGCGGGCGTGCCAGGTAACCGATGCAGCCCGCCAGCGCGAAGATCAGTTGCCGCGCGGCGGAAATAGTCGAACCGCGGCGCATTTCACTTCGAGCCGTTTCCGCCACACCGAGCATGCTGGTTGCCAGCGCGTAGGCCCGCGGCATCGGCAGCTTGCCTCCCTGCAGAGCGACCCCGTCCATGAGGTGCGCGAAGTCCTCGGGCAGCGATTCCTGCTCCCAGCGCACCGGTTCATGGTGCAGAACGCCTGTCCATAGCAACTCGGCGACCGCTTCGAACGAGCAGCCATCGGTCGCCAGGTCCACGGCTGGACGCCCTCGGTAGCAAGGACCTGCCGGGGTGATCTCGGTGATCGCCGTATTGATGACTGGCTGACCGCCCCAGCGCATCGCCGATTCCGCAGTCGCACCGAGTCCGTGGCGCGCTTCCCCGCGAGTACGAACGTTCTCCACGTCCTCGCGGTAATAGAGTCGCTGCTTGCCGTCGAGTTGCGCCACCGAGCGGATCAAGCCGCGGCTGACATAGGTGTACAGGGTTTGTGGCTTGACACGCAGCAGTTTCGCCGCCTGCTCGGCGCTCAGGTACTCGGAGCCTTGGGCGGGTCCGGGGGCCAGTCGGCTGGCGCGGTGCTTATCGTCCATAAACGGGTGTGCCTAAATCGGGTGCATATGTCGATTATATAATCGAGATTGATCAATATAATCAGGACGCCTATGATGGCGCGCCTGAACTCTAGAAAGCAATCGATTTCGAACGCGTCGGAGATGGGGAAATCATGAGGCGGATCATCGTCGGCATCACCGGTGCGACAGGCGCGATATTCGGCATCCGCCTGCTGCAAGCCTTGCGCGCGGCAGAAGTCGAGACGCATCTGGTGCTCTCCAAGTGGGGCCTGCAGACCATCGAGCACGAAACGGACGTGACGGCTGACCAGCTGCGCGAACTGGCTTCGGTCAGCCACGGCACCAGCAACATGGCTGCGACCGTTTCCTCCGGATCGTTCTTCACCGACGGCATGGTGATTGCGCCCTGTTCGATGCGCACACTGGGCGCGATTGCCCATGGTTACGGAGAAAGTCTGGTGCACCGTTCGGCGGACGTGATCCTGAAGGAGAGGCGCAAGCTCGTGCTGGTGCCGCGCGAGACCCCGCTTTCGGAAATTCATCTGGAGAACATGCTCAAGCTTGCGCGCATGGGTGTGACGATACTTCCGCCCATGCCCGCGTTCTACAATCACCCGCAGACGATCGACGACATCGTCGACCACATTGTGGCGCGGGTGCTGGATCAATTCGGCATCCCCGCCGATTTCGCCAAGCGCTGGGACGGCAAGTTGGGCCGCCCGGACTCGGTCAAGCGCGTCAAGTAAACCTGATCATCAAGCGAGGAAGGAAAACACACATGAACAAGCCCGACAAATCCAGTGCAGTCAAACCCGACATCACCAGCCTGCCTTCGGCCGTTGCGTGGCTGCGTTCCGAAGGGCTGCTTATCGAGACCGACAAGGAAGTCAATCCGGATCTGGAGATCACCGGACTGCAGAAGCACTTCGATGGCAGCCTCCCGATGCTGTTCAACAACGTGAAAGGCAAGCCGCATGCGCGAGCCATCACCAACCTGTTCAGCGACATTCGCGTCATCGAAAAGATGTTCGGCTGGGAAAACTCGCCCGATCGCGTGAAGAAGGTAGCGCGCGCCATTGGGCATCCGCTGAAGCCGGTGACCATCTCGCAGGACGAGGCACCGGTTCAGCAGGAGGTGATCACCGACGACCTGGACGTCAACAAGTGGATCACCGCCATCCGCCACACTGAGCTGGAGCATGAACTGACCATCGGTTCGGGCATTTCGTGCGTGGTCGGCCAGTACTTCGAGGGCGGCAGCCACATCGGCTACAACCGCATGAACTTCCGCTGGGGCAATGTCGGCACCTTCCAGATCTCCCCCGGCTCGCACATGTGGCAGGTGCTGACTGCGCACTACAAGGACGACAAGCCCATACCGTTGACCATGTGTTTCGGCGTGCCCCCGGCGTGCACCTACGTCGCCGGCTCCGGCTTCGACTACGCGATGCTGCCCATGGGCTGCGACGAAATCGGCATCGCCGGCGCGATCCAGGGCTCCCCGGTGCGTCTGGTCAAGTGCCGCACCATCGACGCCTACACGCTCGCCGACGCCGAGTACGTGCTGGAGGGCTACCTGCATCCGCGCGACAAGCGCTACGAGACCGCCGAGTCGGAGAAGGCCGGTGTCCAGGGCAAGACCTTCTTCCACCCGGAGTGGTCCGGGTACATGGGCAAGGCCTACAAGGCGCCCACGTTCCACGTTACCGCGATCACCATGCGCAAACGGGAAACCAAGCCGCTCATCTTCCCGCTGGGCGTGCACACGATGGACGATTCCAACATCGACACCTCGGTGCGCGAATCGGCGATTTTCGCGCTGTGCGACCGGCTGCAGCCGGGCATCATCCAGAACGTCCACATTCCGTATTGCATGACCGACTGGGGCGGCTGCATCATCCAGGTCAAGAAGCGCCACCAGATAGAGGAAGGCTGGCAACGCAACTTCCTAGGGGCAATCCTGGCCTGCTCGCAGGGCATGCGTCTGGCCATCGCGGTGAGCGAGGACGTCGACATCTATTCGATGGACGACATCATGTGGTGTCTCACGACGCGGGTGAATCCGAAGACGGATATTCTCAACCCGATCCCGGGCGGCCGCGGCCAGACCTTCATGCCGGCCGAGCGCATGACCGCCGGAGAGAAGGCGTGGACGGCTTCCAACACCAATTTCGAGGGCGGCATGGGCATCGATGCAACGGTGCCCTACGGCTACGAGCAGGACTTCCACCGTCCGGTGTACCCGGTGGATCGGGTGAAGCCCGAAGACTTCTTCAACGCGAAAGACATCGAGAAGATGAAGTCGCGCATGGCGGGGTGGGTGCTGTCGCTCGCACGCACCGGACGCTGACGGTCGGTGCTGCAACAGACGGGCCGCATCGGACGCGGCCCGTCCTTTTCCGGTAGCAACATGGAACCGATGCTGCAAGGGTGCATGGTGCTCGATTACACCGGGCGTATGGGCTGGCTTGCCGGCCGGTTGCTCGCGGATCTGGGCGCTGAAGTCACGAAGTTCGAAGCCCAGGGGGCTGACGTCTCGTCTGCCGATTGGCGCGCGCTCAATGTCAACAAGCGGCTCGTTCGGGTCGACCCCGCCGATCCTGACGGACGGCGCGCGCTGGATCAGTACGCCGCGACCGCAGACATACTGATTGCCACGCCCGCCACTGCGGACGAGGCCGACTTGTACGATTATGCGCGTCTGTCGGCGGTCAACAAGCGGCTGATCGTCGTTGCGATCACGCCGTTCGGGCTCACCGGTCCCAAGACGGGCTGGCAGGCAACCGATATCGAAATCATGGCCGCAGGCGGAGCCATGGCGCTGGCCGGCGAACCCGACGGCGCGCCGCTGCGCGTCAGCGCAACCCAGTCCTATGCATGGGCCGGCAGCCAGGCGGCCGTGGGAGCGTTGATGGCGCTCGCGGCCCGGTGGCGCACCGGCCGCGGACAGCGGGTCGTCGTCTCGGCTCAATCGGCGGTCATCACGGCGCTTTCGCACGCGCCGACCTTCGTCGACATGCTGGGCATCACCCCAACCCGAGCCGGTGCCTATATGACCGGCCGCTCCGTGACCGGCGCCAAGTACCGGGTCTTCTGGCCGTGTCGTGACGGGTATATCAATTTCATCGTGTATGGCGGCGCGGCAGGCCGGCGCACCAACGAGCAGCTTGTCGCCTGGATGCGCGAGCGGGGATTCGATCTGGGCCCGCTCGGCGACATCGACTGGGCGCGGTTCACTCCCACAGGGGCGAGTCAGGCAGAGGTCGACTCAATGGAACTACCGATAGGCCGGTTCATCGGTTCTCTCACCAAGCGGGAGTTTCTTGAAGAGGCGCATCGGCGCGAAATGCTCGGCTACCCAGTTTCCAATACCGCGGATATCGCCGCCGATCCCCAACTCGAAGCACGCGGATTCTGGCAGGACCTCCCGGGGCCCGACGGTACCGAAAGGCATTGCGGCTGCTTTGTCGTCGTCGACGGCGTGCGGCCACCGCTTGTGCGCCCGGCGGACGACACCGGAAAGATCCGGCGACAGGCGCGTGAAACATGAACGCAGGCGTTCTGGCACTGGATGGGGTGAAAATCGTAGAGTTCGGCGGCTATGCCGCCGGTCCACACGTGGGCAAGATGCTCGCCAATTTCGGCGCTACCGTCGTTCACGTCGAATCGATGAGCCGGCCGGACGGCTTCCGGATGCAATATCCGCCCTACAAGGACGACAAGCCCGGCATCAATTCGGGCGGCTGCTTCACTTATTTCAATGACTCGAAGTACGGGGTCACGATAGACCTGAAGAACCCCGAAGGGCGCAAGTTGGCGAGGAAGCTTGCCGATTGGTGCGACATCGTCATCGAGAACATGCGTCCTGGCGTCATCGACCGGCTGGGATTGGGTTTTGAGGAACTGCGCAAGAGCAACCCCGGCCTGATCATGTTGTCGACGTGCAACATGGGGCAGACGGGTCCGCGTGCGGATACGCCCGGCTTCGGTTCACAGCTCTCGGCATTGGCCGGGTTCTGCGGGCTGACCGGGGCCAAGGACGGCCCGCCGATGCTGCTCTATGGCCCTTACATCGATTATGTCGCATCCACGCTTGGTGCGACGGCAGTTCTCGCGGCGCTGGAACGCCGGCAGCGTACGGGAAACGGCGCCTATCTGGATGTTTCGCAGTACGAGTGTGGCCTGTTGTTCCTTGCCGGATCGCTGCTGGAATACCACACGAGCGGCAAGATCGCAGAGCGAGCCGAAAACGACGACCCGGATGCCGCGCCCCACGGTACCTACGCGTGCCTGGGCGAGGGCTGGATAGCGTTGTCGTGCTGGTCGAGCGAGGAATTTGCCCGCTTGTGCGGCGCCATCGACAGGGCCGACCTGGGCCGGGATCCGGCTCTGGCGACGCTCGCGGGGCGCAAAGCTGCCGCCGCGCGAATCAACGACGCATTGAATGCCTGGACGCGGGACCGCGAGGCCCACGAGGCCGCGCGGATGCTTCAGGCTGCAGGCGTGCACACGCACGCGGTGAATTCGGTTGCGGACTTGTTTACCGATCCGCAGCTCATAGCGCGGAGGCAGTGGTCCAGGCGGCGCCACCCCGTCATCGGCGACCAGGCCTACTGCGCGCCGGCGTTCGAGCTTTCGGAAACCCCCGGGGATGTCACTGCATCGGGGCCGGTCCTGGGCGCAGACAACGAGCGCGTGTTCCGGGATTTTCTGGGTATGAGCGAGGACGAATTCAACGCCGTGCGCGCCCAAGGCGCCACGGACTGAGCTGGCCGGCCGACCATGGACCAGGGGGCGTTGCGCGCCGAAATCGAGGCATTTCTTGCCGCACATCACACCATGTCACTCGCGACCGTGGACGAAGAGGGCGCGCCGCACGCAGCGAATCTGCTGTATGTCCCGGACGGACTGGTGCTCTATTGGATGTCCGATACGGAAACCCGCCATTCGCGCCACATCGAGGCACGGCAGCGCGTGACGGCCACCGTGGCGCCGGATTACACCGATTTCCGCCTGATCCGCGGCCTGCAGATTTTCGGCAATGCAAGACGACTGGCGGGCGCCGAATCAGTCGCGACGGCCCGACGGATGGTTTCCCGTTATGGCTTCCTCGCCGAACTTGCGAGTGGTCCTGCTGCGCTGCGCGCCGCCTTCGAAAAGGCGGGGTTCTACTGCCTTGAGCCCGAGCGCATCACATTGATCGACAATACCAAGGGTTTCGGCCACAAGGAAACGCTGGAGTTGACCGGCGGCGACGGCCGCTGACCAGGATCCGCCCTCAATCCCTTATAGCGTGATGTTGATGTTCTTCAGCTGCGTGTAGGTCAGCAGTTCGTCCGCGCCTTCCTCGCGCCCGACGCCCGATTGCTTGTAGCCGCCGAAGCTCGCGCCGAGAAAGTGGGCGCTCACGTTGTTCACCCAGACATAGCCTGACTCCACTCTGCTCGCCGCCCGGTGGGCGTTGGCAAGGCTGGAGGTGAAAATTGCGGCAGTCAGGCCGTATTCCACGCTGTTGACCTGCTCGAACATCGCCTCCTCGTCGGCCCACTTGATCACCGAGAGCACCGGACCGAAGATTTCCTCGTTGGCGATCCGCATCGTCTGAGTCACGCCGGTGAACACCGTCGGTTCCACGAAGAAGCCCTTGGACAGCAGTGGATCCTTGGGCGACTTGCCGCCGCAGACGAGCGTTGCCCCTTCCTTCTTGCCCAGTTCGATGTAGCCCATGATCTTCTCGAGCTGGGCCTTGGAGATGATCGCTCCCATGGTCGTTTCCATCTCAGTCGGGATACCGGGCTTGTAACCCTTGATCGCCTCGAGCATGCCGGCCAGCACGCGGTCGTAGATCGCTTCGTGTAGGAACAGCCGCGAGGTGGAGCCGCAGGACTGGCCGCACCAGGTGAAATTCATGCCGTTCACCGCGCCGGCGGTCGCCTTGTCCAGGTCGGCGTCAGGATAGATGATGCAGGCGTTCTTGCCGCCCAGTTCGAGGCTCACGTGTTTGAGCCGTTCGGCGCCGGCTTTCATAATTGCCCGGCCCGTGGGCACGCTGCCGATGAGCGAAATGCGCGGCACCAGCGGATGGGCGACCAGCGCCTCGCTGCCCTCGCGGCCTGCGGTGACGATGTTGATCACGCCCGGGGGCATGATGCCGTCGATCAGTTCCATCATCCGGTAAGCCGAGAGCGGCGCCTGATAGGGCGGCTTCATGATCACGGTGTTGCCGGCCGCGAGCGCCGGGCCCATCTTGCCGGCGGTGAACATGATCGGGTGGTTGTAGGCGACGATGCGGCCGACCACGCCATAGGGCTCGCGAACCGACAGGTTCACAACGCCCTCGCCCATGGGGATGGTTTCGCCCTTCGCTTCGGTCACCAGCCCGGCATAGAACTCGATCTGGATCGCAGCGACGACGGCGTCTTTAAGCATTTCGCGGACCGGATTGCCGCAGTTTGCGGCATCGATCATCGCCAGCTCCGCGGCGTTGGCGCGCAGCACCGCAGCCACTTTCTTCATCAGCGCGGCGCGCTCGAGCGGCTTCGCCCGGCGCCAATCGCGGAATGCCTTGTGCGCCGCCCGCACCGCGGCGTCGACGTCGGCCGCATTGGCCTCGGCGCACAGGTCGAGCGATTCGCCGGTCGCAGGGTTCCAGGTGTCGAGGTAGCCGCCCCGCGGCTTTTGCCATTTGCCGTCGTAGTAGAGGTCGCGATGTTGTGGAAGGATCGGGTCGATCGCGGCCTTGATTTTGGCGAGTTCATTCGGCTGGTTCATCTGGATTTCCCTTGAAACGCTGTCCGAATTGCGCCCACAGGCAGGCCGATGAGCAGTCTGAATGCGGTCACGATTCTGAAGCTCATGTTTCCACCTCCCCGACGCGTCGGGTGATGCCCCGCGCTAGTTCAACCGGGTGCTTCAGCCCAGATGCTTGCGCAGGAACTCCACCGTTCGTTCGCGGGCAAGCTTGGACGATTCGGCATGGTAGCTGCCGCGCTGGTCGCAGTTGAAACCGTGGCCGGCTTTGTAATAGTGCGACATCGCCTGTGGATGCGCCGCCGCGACTTTCTTCGCCGCCTCGAGCGGGATCGAATGGTCCGTTTCTCCCCAGTGGAACATCACCGGGCATTTCGGCTGTTCGCCGATCAGATTCGGAACCGCACCGCCATAATAGGGCACCGCGCAGGCAAGACCAGGGACCCGAGAGGCGGCCATCCACGCCACCGCGCCGCCGTAGCAGTAACCCACGATGCCGACCTTGCCCCCCGCCTTCGCGCTCTGGACCGCCGCGGCGATGTCGGCCAGGGTGTTGTCCCATTTCAGCCCCTGCATGATGGCCACCCCCGCCTCGATGTCTGGCTGGGCGTAGCCAGTCTCGTAGCCGCGCTTGGCGCGGTCGAATATCGCCGGTGCAACCACGAGGTAGCCGTCGGCTGCGTAGGCGTCGGCGACTGCCCGGATGTGGCTGTTGACCCCGAAGATCTCCTGCACCACGACCAGACCGCCACGCGGTTTGGCGGCGGGCTCGCAGCGATAAGCGCTGAATGTGTGGCCGTCTGCGGACTTCAGTTCGATCATCGTTCCCATGTTGGTTCCCCCGTGCTGGTTCTCATACGTCCTCCCCGTTTCCGGGAAGTGCGAAGTGTACTGCGAAAGGCCAGTAATTCTAGCCGACAGACCCGGCCGCTGTCTTAGAAGGCGCCCCGGTATTTGGAAGCGAGGCCACGATTGGCATAATGTGTCGCCTGTCGGCGCACATTTGGGACTAACGAGATGCGATGTCTGTGACCGGACTCGACCATTACCTCATTCGCGCGACCGACTTCGAGCGGACCAAAGATTTCCACGTTAGTGCGCTCGGCTTTGAGATCATGCCGCGGCCGGACTCTCTATTTCCGGGCTACTGGCTCGGTCTGAATGGCAAGATCCAGGTGCACATGGGGCGGGATGTCGTTCTAACAGGAAGAAGGCGTGTGAAATGAAACTCTGCCGTTTCGATGACGATCGCCTGGGCAGGGTTCAGGCGGACAACGTGCTAGACGTGACGCCTGCGCTCGCGCAAATCTCGGTGCAGCGCTGGCCGGTCGCGCAGGGGGATCCGCTGGCGCTGCACTTGGAGCGCGTCATGACAGCCGTGACCGCGCTGCTGCCCAAAGCACCGCGCAGGCCGCCCGGCGCTCAAACTCGGCCCGTTCTTCTGGCTCGCGTTTGACCAAGGTCAATACCCGCAGTGCGCCTGTCTGGATGCTGACCGCCGGGTCTCTGCTGCGATGCAACGAACGCCGTTGCGGCTTGGATTTTCAAGGGAATTTACCTTATAATCGGACCCCTTTGAGCCGGGGCTCCCGTGACGTGATGCCGCTCGAAAGCGCGACTCAGGTCTGGCGGCAGGCGGCGCGAGTGCTGCTCCTGCAGGCCGCTTTGGCTGCTGCTGCTGCGGTCATCGCGGCAGCTGTCTGGGGCCTCAGCGCGGGCGCTTGGGCGCTGGCTGGAGGTGCGGTGTGTGTGCTGCCTTCCGCCCTGTTTGCGTTCAAGTTGTCACGGGCGGCATTGCGTTCGGGTCAGGCCTTCGGGATCGCCCTTGTTTTGGGCGAACTGATCAAGATAGTGCTCGTGGTGGCGCTGTTTGCGTTGGCCTACTCCCGGTTCGGGGGCGCGAACGCGGCGGCGCTGCTGTTTGGCTTCATTGCCGCGATACAGGGTTATTTTCTGGCTTTTCTGGTTTCCTAAAAGACTATGTCTTCCTCCGAACACGCCCCAAACGCTTCTGAATACATTGTTCACCACCTGACGCACCTGAGCACCAAGGCGCAGGGGTCGATTATCGACCTGACGGTGGTAAATATCGACACGCTGTTATGGTCGCTGACGATGGGGTTCATCACTTGCTTCGTCCTGTGGCGCGTCGCCAGCCGAGCTACTGCCGGTGTGCCGGGCCGTTTCCAGGCGCTGGTCGAGATGCTGGTCGAGATGGTGAACGAACAGGCCAAAGCCATTATCCACAGCGCCGAATCGCGCCTGTTCGTCGCGCCGCTGGCGCTGACGGTGTTCCTGTGGATCACCCTCATGAACTCCCTGGATCTGCTGCCGGTCGACCTGCCTCACAAGATTTTCGCCTGGGTGGGCCTGGACAGTTTGATTCAGTACAACCGCATCGTGCCCACCGCGGACCTGAACGGCACCTTCGGCATGGCTCTCGGCGTGTTTCTGCTGATGCTCTACTACAACATCAAGATCAAGCACCTCGGCGGCTTCATT
>MEQZ01000165.1:0-4830 GCA_001770425.1 Betaproteobacteria bacterium RIFCSPLOWO2_02_FULL_65_20
TGCGACCAACGGATTAAAAGTCCGCTGCTCTACCAACTGAGCTAACGACCCGAAAGAGGCAGGATTTTACTGCGCGCGGCGAGTCAGCGTCAATTAAACAACGTGTTTTCGCACCAAATTGACGCCGAAAAAATCCGTCTTCCCGCTCGCGATTGACGCGCCGAGTCATGCGCGACGCTACATGCGCGCGTATTGCACTTTCATGGTCAACACCGCACCCGCGATGATCGAACCGAACACGAGAAACGACCCGATCGCCAGCGTGGAGATCCCGGTCAGGCCCTGCCCGATGGTGCAGCCCAGCGCGAGCACGCCGCCGAACCCCATCAACGCACCGCCGGCGAGGTGGCGGATCAGGTCATCGGCGTCACGGAAACTCTCGAGCCGGAACGATCGGGTCGCAAGGGCGTAGGCGAACGAGCCGCCCACCATGCCGAGCACCGAGGCGATGCCGAAGGTCACGACGCGGCTCTTGTCGCTCCACAGCATCAACAGTTCAAGGCTATAGGCAAACGGCGCGACGAAGCTCATCGACTCCATCCTGCCGCTGTTGGTGGCGAAAAATTTCTCCTCCAGGGTGGTCGGATCCTCCGCGAGGTAGCCAAGGTGCCCGGAGAGATACCACCCGGCCACGACCACCAGTCCCACCACGATGCCTCCCAGCAGATTGTCGAAGGACCTGAACTCGCGGCTCATGAACACGAACACGATCAGGCCCGCTCCCAGGACCCCGGCGACGACGGCGAGCATGGTATTGCGCCCGCCACCCAGCCCCTTTGCCAATAGCGACGGCAGGTCCTGGGCCGCCGGGAGCGCCACCGCCACCGGGTCGATCGCGGCGACGCGAAACACGCCGAACAGGCCCTTGATGGTCATGTAGGCGCTGATCGCAAGCATCAGGAACACGACGATGGACTTCAGGTTGCCGCCGCCGATGCGCACCAGCGTCTTGCTGCCGCAGCCCGAGCCCAGCGTCATCCCGACACCGAACAGGAAGCCGCCGACAATATGGGAAAGCCAGGTGAAGTTCCGCGTCGTGTAGATGGTCTTGGCGACATCGATGGCCCCGGCGAGCTGAAGGCCCGCCGTGCCCAGAATGGCGATCGCCATCGCCAGCATCCACATGCGCATGCGGTTCCAGTCGCCCATGTTGAGAACGTCCGAAACCGCGCCCATGGTGCAGAAGTTGGTCCGGTTGGCAACCGCGCCGAAAACGAATGCCAGCGCAAAAGCGCCCCAGACGACCGTGGAGGCCAGCGCCGCGGGATTGGCTTCGTTCATAGGCCGCCCTTCAGCAACACCGGGCGCGCATCACCTCGACCTGAGCGCCGACTCAACGCTTCTGCAGCCGCTGTTTGGCTTCCTGGGCCGCCGGGCTGGTGGGATATTTCTGCATCAGGACGCGCAGCGTCTCCCGTGCCGACTTCTGGTCGCCGAGCTCGGCCTGCGCACTGGCGATGTTCAGCATTGCATCGGGCGCCTTGGGATTGTCGGGCCAGGATGCCACCACCTTCTGCTGGGTTGCGATCGCCACCTGGTAGTCCCGGGTCGCATAGTGGGCATTGCCGATCCAGTATTGCGCGGCGGGCACCAGCTGGCTGTTCGGATAGTTCACCACGAAAGTCTGTAGAGCCGCCACCGATGCCTGGTAATTGCCGATCTTGAATTGATTGAGCGCCGCCTCGTAGGCCTCTTTTTCCTTCTGTGCTTCTCGTTCCGGGGAAGCGACCTTTTCCTGGAATGCCTGGTCGAGCCGGCGCAGCCGCGTGTCCAGATCGACGTACAGGTCCTTCTGCCTGCGCTCCATCGTCTCGACCTGATTGCGCAGCACCTCGATCTGGCCGCGCAGCTTCATCACGTCCTGCCTGAGCCCGTCGATCAGCTGCGCGAGATCCACCGCGCGGTCTTTCAACGCCGAATCCAGCCGCCCCATGCGTTCGTCCAGGCGCCCCATGCGCTCATCGATCGCCTTCTGGCCGGCAGCCGCATCCGCCTTCATGTCGGCGATCTGCTTGCGCGCCTCTTCGTCGTCAAACAGGCCCGCCTGCGCGCCGCCCGCGGCGAGCGCCAGCAACAGCACGGCGAGCAGGCGTTGTAGGCGTCGTTTCGGCATCGATCAGAACTCGCCGCTGTGGAGCAGGTCGCCGCGGCGGTTCTCGGCCCAGCAGGCTTCGCTCTGTTCGGTGCAGCGCGGCTTTTCCTCGCCCAGGCTCACCGCGTCGATCTGGGCGTCGCGCGCGCCCATCAGCGCCAGCATGCGCTTGATGGCTTCGGCGCGGCGCTGGCCCAGCGCGAGGTTGTACTCCCGGCTGCCGCGCTCGTCGGCATTGCCCTGGACGAGCATCTTCGCGCCCGCATGATCCCCGAGGTACTTGCCGTGCGCCTGCAGCAGCGGCCGGAATTCGTCGCGTATCCTGTCGCTGTCGTAGTCGAAGAAGACCGAGCGCTTGGACAGGATGTTCTTCGGGTCCTTGAGGGGATTGGCCTGGACCTGCGCGGGCCGCACCGGCTGGGTGCTCACAGGAGGCTGCGGCTGCGCCGGCGCCGGCTGCGCCGCCGCGGGCGTACGCTCCTCGACGCCGGCCTTGCCCTCATCCTTGGATGGCTGGCTGCCGCAGCCGTACAGCACCGCCAACCCCACCGCCGCGAACCATATCTTTCTCATGCCTTCCTCCTTTTTAGCCGCCACAACCCGAGGGGACCTATCCCCTCGCCGTCCCCGAAGTCACACGCCGTCACGCGACGGCCACCCTGGCCAATTCTGGCCACTCCCGGTCAATTTACAAGAAACGGGCCCCACGCCGGCTCGCGCACATCCGCCGCCTGGACCGACAGGCGCTGCTTCACGCGTCCGTCGGCCGACACCGCGGCCAGCACCCCGCGACCGCCGACCTCGGTGGCATAAAGAATCATCGTGCCGTTGGGCGCGAAGCTCGGTGATTCGTCGCGCTGCGTATCGGTGAGAACCTGCATCTGCCGGCTCTCCAGATCCATGACCGCGAGTTGGAAGCGGCCGTCGTGCCGCGACACGAATGCCATGCTCTTTCCGTTCACACTCAGGCGCGGCGAGACATTGTACCCGCCGTCGAAGGTGATTCGGGACGCCTCGCCGCCTGCGGCGGACATGCGGTAGATCTGCGGGCTGCCGCCGCGGTCGGAAGTGAAATAGATGAACTGTCCATCGGCGGAGAAAAACGGTTCGGTATCGATGCCCGCCGATTGGGTGATTCTGCGCACGTTGCTGCCGTCGGCATTGATGAGATAGATCTGCGAGCCGCCTTCCTTGGACAGCACCGCGGCAAGCTGCTTGCCGTCGGGCGACCAGGACGGCGCGCTGTTCGAACCCCTGAAGTTCGCCACCACGTGGCGCTGCCCGCTGGTCAGAGAGTGCACGTAGACCACCGGCTTCTTGCTCTCGAACGATACATACGCGAGGCGCGTGCCGTCGGGCGACCAGGACGGCGAAATGATCGGCTCGCGCGAGGCCAGCGCCACCTGCGCGCCCTGCCCGTCGGCATCGGCGATGCGCAGCTCGAAACGCCCGTTCTGCTTCACCACGTAGGCGATGCGGGTCGAGAACACGCCGCGCTCGCCGGTCAGCTTTTCGTAGATCACGTCCGCGATGCGATGGGCAGTGGCGCGCGCCTGCGCCGGGGACAGGGTGTACGCCACGCCGGCGAGCTGCGTCTGCTTGGGCACGTCGAACAGGCGGAAGCGCACCTCGAAGCGTCCGTCAGGCAGGCGCTGCGCGCCCCCGATGACGATCGCATCGGCGCCGCGGGTCTTCCAGTCGCCGAAATTCACCTGCGAGGGTTCGGTCGGCAGGGGATTGACCCCGCCGGCGTATTGCGTGCGGAAGCGGCCGCTCCTGAGCAGGTCCGCCTCGATGATGTCGGTGATGCTGGTCGGCAGCACGGCCTCGCCGGCGAACTGCAGCACGGCGACCGGAATCTGGTTTCCGCCACCACCGGTGATCTCGATCGTGAGCTGGGCCCGGGCCGCGCCGGAGGCGAGCCACAGGCAGGCGGCGAGCAGATGCAGGAGTGTGCGTATCATGCGAGGCGGAAGTATACAACCTCCGGCGCGTTTATTCATTCGACCGGGCGGAATTTCAATTGCAGATCCCGCGCAAACTGGTCCGGACGATCGGGTTGGGGGAGCGGCGAGGATTTCAGGATCGCGCGCTCCACGGCGTCGTCGTAGGGGCGGTTCCCGCTCGACTTGCGCAGCCGGGCCGACAGCACTTCGCCGGTCGGCAATTGCACCACGTCGAAAATCGCCTCCGGATTTCCCGCGATGTCGGGCGGCAGCACGATGTTGCTCCTGATCCTGGTCTTGATCTTGTTCGCGTAGCTCGGGTCGACCACCGGCCCCGCAGGCGGTTGCGAGGGTTTGCTCGGGCGCGATACCTGCTCCATCTCGCGCGTCACCCGTTCGCGCATGACGCGGTCGAAATCGATCTTGACCTTCGGTTCCTCCTTCTTCGGTTCCTTCTTCGGCGGCGGCTTCTTTTGCTTCTCGACCGCGATGTCGGGCTTGACCGGTTTCACCTCGGGCGCGGGCTCGGGCTTGGGCGTGGGCTCGACCTTGACTTCGACCTTCGGCTCGGGCGTCGGTTCCACTTTGGGTTCGGGCCTGGGCGTCGGCGGCTCCACCACCTCCGGGCGATCCCAGAGCTCCACGACCACGGCGTCGGGCAGCTTCGACTGCCAGCGAATGCCGAAGAACAGAAACGCGAGCAACGCGAGATGAACCGCGACCGACAGCACCGCCGCCGGTGCGTTGACCGGATCACGATCGAGAACGGCGGCCGACAGCGCGGCGGACATC
>MEQZ01000165.1:4837-7476 GCA_001770425.1 Betaproteobacteria bacterium RIFCSPLOWO2_02_FULL_65_20
GGCGGCCTTCACGAGCAGCCCGACCCGCCGTATGCCGGCCTTCTGCAGCTCGTCCATGACCTTCAGGACGGCCTCGTAGCGCACGTCCTTGTCGGCGGCGATGACCACGGGCTGGTCCGGATTTCGCGCCTGCTTGTCGCGCAGCGCGGCCACGAGTTCCGCGGTCGATACCCGCCGCTCCTGCGTCTGGCCCCCGCCCCCGCCACGCTGGCCTCCCGAGCGCTCGCGCAGCGTCAACGAGCTGTCGGTCCTGATGATGACCTCCAGCGGTGCCACAGGCACCTGCGCCGACTTGTTCACGCTCGGCAGATCGATCACGCCCGTGGTCACCAGCGGCGCGGTCACCATGAAAATGACCAGCAGCACCAGCATCACGTCGACGTAGGGCACGACGTTGATCTGGTTCATCAGGCGACGGGGACGCATCGGTTGCCTGCCTCGGTCAGCGGTTGTGCGCCTGGCGCTGGAGGATATTCGAGAACTCCTCCATGAAGCTCTCGAAGCGCACTGCCAGGCGATCCACGTCGTGGGAGAAACGGTTGTACGCCACCACGGCGGGAATCGCCGCGAACAGGCCGATCGCCGTGGCGACCAGCGCTTCGGCGATCCCCGGGGCCACGGCGGCGAGCGTCGCCTGCTGCACGTTGGCCAGACCCCGGAACGAATGCATGATTCCCCACACCGTGCCCAACAGCCCCACGTACGGGCTCACCGAACCGACCGAGGCAAGGAACGCAAGATGCGCTTCGAGCCTGTCCATCTCGCGCTGGTAGGTGGCGCGCATCGCGCGCCGCGCGCCGTCGACCAGGACGCTCGGGTCGGCGGCGCGCTGGGTGCGCAGCTTCGCGTATTCGCGGAATCCGGCCTCGAAAATGCGCTCCAGGCTGCCGGTCGAGTGGCGGTGGTTGACCGCGCTCTGGTACAGCGCGTTCAGGTCGTTGCCGCCCCAGAAATCGCGTTCGAACTGCTCGGTCTTGCTGCGCGCCTGGCGAATCGTGAAGAACTTGTGGAATATGAAATACCAGGACATGAACGACACCACGAGCAGCAGCGCCATCACAAGCTGGACGATGACGCTCGCATTCCATATCAATGCCACGATCGACATGTCTTGGGTGACGTTCATGTGCCTTCTTCCAGTTTCCTTCGGATCGCCTCGGGTACGCCGACCGCCTTCTGGGTGCGCGCATCCACGCACGCGAGGGTGAGCTCGGCCGACACCAGCGTCTCCTCTCCCCGCTTCACCGTCTGCATGAAGACCAGCCGGGCGCGCCCCACGCGGGCAACGCGTGCGCTCACGGCAAGCATGTCGTTCAGCCGCGCCGGCTTATGGTAGGCGATTTGCGCCGAATGCACCATGAACAATAAATGCTGGCGCCGCGCGAGGTGCCCCAGATCGAAGCCCAGCGACTGCAGCAGCTCGGTGCGCGCGCACTCCATGAAATCGAAATAGTTGCCATGGTAGACCACGCCCCCCGCATCGGTGTGCTGGTAGTAGACGCGTACCGGCCAGGTAAAGTTCTTAGAGTTCATTACGACACGAGGGGATACCTCCCCTCGTGCTCCCCTGGATCAGGTGCCGTTTCGGCAATGCTGAAACGGCCTCTCATATATCCTCGAACAGCGCGCCGTTATCCGATCGCCGCGGCGCGGCCAGGCCGAAGTGCCGGTAGGCCAGCAGCGTCGCCACCCGGCCGCGGGGCGTGCGCTGCACGAAACCCTGCTGGATCAGGAACGGTTCGAGCACATCCTCGATGGTGTCGGTCTCCTCTCCGATCGCGTGCGCGAGGTTCTCCAGCCCGACCGGACCGCCGTCGAATTTCTCGATCACGGCGAGCAGCAGCTTCCTGTCCATGACGTCGAAGCCGAGCGCGTCCACGTCGAGCATGACCAGCGCCGCGTCGGCGACTTCCCGCGAAATATCCCCCTGCGCCTTCACCTGCGCGTAGTCGCGCACGCGCCGCAGCAGGCGGTTGGCAACGCGCGGCGTGCCGCGCGCGCGACGCGCGATTTCCAGCGCGCCTTCTCCCGAGATCTCCACGTCGAGCAGGCCCGCGGAGCGGCGAACGATGCGCTCGAGTTCCTCCGGCGTGTAGAACTCCAGGCGCGCGACGATGCCGAAGCGGTCGCGTAGCGGGTTGGTGAGCATCCCGGCGCGCGTTGTGGCGCCCACCAGCGTGAACGGCGGCAGGTCGAGCCGCACCGAGCGCGCGGCCGGACCTTCGCCGATCATGATGTCGATCTGGTAGTCCTCCAGCGCCGGATAGAGGATTTCTTCGACCACCGGCGACAGGCGGTGGATTTCGTCGATGAACAGCACGTCGTTCGGCTCGAGGTTGGTGAGGATTGCGGCCAGATCGCCCGCTCGCTCGAGTACCGGGCCCGAGGTATGGCGCAGGTTCACGCCCATTTCGCGGGCGATGATGTGCGCGAGCGTGGTCTTGCCCAGGCCCGGCGGGCCGAACAGCAGCACGTGGTCGAGCGCCTCCTTCCGGTTTCGCGCGGCCTCCACGAAAATCGAGATCTGTCCGCGGATCTTTTCCTGCCCGACGTAATCCGTGAGCGAGCGCGGACGCAGCGCGCGCTCGAATACCTCCTCCTGTACGCTGGCGGGCGCGGCGGTGATAAGACGGTCGGTT
>MEQZ01000166.1:0-118 GCA_001770425.1 Betaproteobacteria bacterium RIFCSPLOWO2_02_FULL_65_20
CGGAAATGGAGGCGCCTTTTATCGGCTTCTGGTATCTGCTCGGCATGCTTATCCCGACCGCCGTCGGCGCACTGCTTGGTCCGCGCCTGTTGCGCTGGTAGCTGCGAACCACGGCGCG
>MEQZ01000166.1:161-1226 GCA_001770425.1 Betaproteobacteria bacterium RIFCSPLOWO2_02_FULL_65_20
ACGTCTGACCGGAATTCACGCATGCGAATTTGACGCCTTGGAGGGCGATGCCGCCTTGCTGTATGCGGAGTTGGGAAACGATGAACCGGCGGTGCTGCGTGACGTCTTTGCCCAAGTGAACAGATTCTTTGCATCATTTCACGCCAAGGCCGGCGAGCTGTCCGGCAGCCGGTCAGACTGTCCCTGCGATGCCTGTCAGCGCATACGCGATCTGCGGCTGAAGGCCATCCTGCATCGCGGTTCAATCGCATTCAGGAAAATTCGCCAGTTCGACGAAATGGCGGGGGTGTTCCACGAAGAGCTTTACGGGGCCCTCGGTCCCGTCAGGGCGCGGGTGTTCTTTCCTTTCGCAGTTTAGATGGAACGACTCTCGGTCATCGTCCCGGTGCTGAACGAGACCGCGCGCATCGGTGCGGCGCTCGATGCGCTCGCGCCCCTGCGGCAGCGGGGGCACGAGGTCATTGTCGTCGACGGCGGGTCGCACGACGGCACCGCCGATCTCGCCCGCATCCGCGCCGACAAAGTCCTGGCGTCGCTGCGGGGACGCGCCGTGCAGATGAACGCCGGCGCCGCCGCCGCCTCGGGCGACGTGCTCCTGTTCCTGCATGCGGACACGCTGCTGCCCGCTGGTGCCGACGAGGCAATCGCGCAGGGACTTGCCTCGACCGGGCGCGAATGGGGGCGGTTCGATGTGCGTATCGACGGCCGCAGCGCGTGGCTTCCCGTCGTGGCCGGGCTGATGAACCTGCGCTCGCGCGCGACGGGAATCGCCACCGGCGACCAGGCGATGTTCGTGCGCCGCGCGGCCTTTGAGCGCGCGGGTGGTTTTCCTCCGCTTGAGATCATGGAGGACATCGCCTTGAGCGCGCGCTTGAAGCGGATATCGCGGCCGGTATGCCTGCGCGATACCGCGATCACATCGGGGCGGCGATGGGACGAGCGGGGCGCAATGCGCACGATCGGCCTCATGTGGTGGCTTCGTCTCCGGTTTTTTGTCGGGGATGCGCCCGCGCGCCTGGCACGCACCTACGATGGCAAGCGAGGGTAGCGTGCGCTCGCGGGTCG
>MEQZ01000166.1:1232-2153 GCA_001770425.1 Betaproteobacteria bacterium RIFCSPLOWO2_02_FULL_65_20
TCGCGAAGGCCCCCGTTCCAGGCACTGTGAAGACCCGCCTCATTCCGGCGCTCGGCGCCGACGGGGCGGCATCGCTGCAGCGCACGCTCGTGGAGCGTGCGCTGGAGTGCGCGATCGCGGCCGACATTGGCCCCGTCGAGCTGTGGTGTGCGCCGGATGCGCGCGATCGATTCTTCCACGACTGCCGCGATCGCTTCGGCGTGCGATTGGCGTCCCAAGTTGAAGGCGACCTGGGCACGCGTATGCGCTGCGCGTTCGAGGCGATGCTCGCCGAGGGCGGGCGGGCGCTGCTGATGGGATCGGACATCCCGGCGATGACGCCGGCGTATGTTCGTGCGGCGGACGCAGCGCTCGCAGATGGTCGCGACGCCGTGATCGGCCCGGCTGAGGACGGAGGCTACGTGCTGATCGGCCTGTCCCGGCTCGCACCCGAATTGTTCGAGGGCATCGACTGGGGCGGACCCGGCGTCATGCAGGCGACACGCTCGCGCATCGAGCGCTTGGGCTGGCGGCATTTGGAATTGCCTGTACTGTGGGACGTGGATCGTCTGGAGGATCTCTTCCGGCCAGTTGTTCCGTAGGGGCATGTGGCGCGTGTTCGCGTAGGCGGCGTTCCGACGGCGTCGAGCGCCACCAGCTTGGAGACCGACGTGAAGGTCGCATCGCCCAACGAGTTTCTCGAATTCGCCGAGCACGCGCCCAAGGCGACCATGCGGGCGCCGTCGTTTCCGCTCGAAGATCTTGCGACCGGTGAGACGGTGGACATGAAGGATCTATGGAGTACCGGGGTGACGGGCATGGAGTTCGGCTCCTTTACTTGACCATTCTGCGCATTGGCGGCGGAGTCGATGGACCGGCTCGCCGACCAATTTGCCGACCGGGCCGTGCATACCGCGAGTTGTGTCGCGAGGCCGGCGACCC
>MEQZ01000166.1:2161-5728 GCA_001770425.1 Betaproteobacteria bacterium RIFCSPLOWO2_02_FULL_65_20
GCCGGCGACCCGACGGCGGGATACGGGGCGCCGGAATCCGCGGTTTTCACGGATGCAATTGCGCTCGCATCCCCGTAAGTGGGGCGCCGGTTCCGCGCCTCGGCGCCCCGTCCGGCGCATCCAGACAAATCGCCGTGCCCTGCACGGGTGCGGGAAGTTTGCGGGAGACCCGTAGGATCGGCCGCAAGAGCTTATAGTGCGAAGGGTGTAAGGATCGTGCCGAAATCCCGACCAATACGTTATAAATGGAATCTCAGGGAGCGAGTTGTGCACGCGACGATACATTTGATGCAGCGCTATGGATTTCCTGCCATACGCAGGCGCCGGCCTGAAACACTGCAGGTAAATCTCGGGTACCGATGCAACCAGAGCTGCGTGCACTGCCACGTCAACGCGGGTCCGCACCGTACCGAGGAGATGTCGCAGGAGACCATTGCCGACGTGCTCGCCGTTCTCGCCGTGGCCGGAATCAAGACGCTCGACGTCACCGGCGGGGCGCCGGAGCTGAACCCTCATTTTCGCAGCTTGGTCGTGCGGGCCCGTGACCTGGGCATACATGTGGTCGATCGCTGCAATCTGACGATCCTCCAGGAGCCGGGGCACGAAGATCTGCCCGAGTTTCTGGCACAGCACGGTGTCGAGGTAGTGGCATCGCTGCCATGTTATTCGTCCGACAACGTTGACCGCCAGCGCGGCAAGGGCGTGTTCGAGGCGAGCATACGCGGTCTGCGGCGCCTCAACGAGCTCGGTTACGGACGTTTGGAAAGTGGCCTCGTTGTCAACCTGGTGTACAACCCGCAGGGACCTTCCCTCCCGCCGGCGCAGGCGGAACTCGAGCTCGACTACAAGCGCGAGCTGAGAGCGAATTTCGGCGTCGAATTCGATCAACTCTACACCCTCGCCAATATGCCGATTCAGCGTTTCGGCAGCATGCTCATCTCCAAGGGGCAGTTCAACGATTACATGGCCGTGCTGAAAAGCGCGCACCGCGAGGACAATCTGGACTCGGTCATGTGCCGAACCGTCATCTCGGTGGACTGGCAGGGCTACCTTTACGACTGCGACTTCAACCAGATGCTCGAACTGCCCCTTGTACTGGGCACCAAGCGCCGGAGCCATGTTTCCGAATTGATCGGGAGCGACCTTACGGGAAATCCGATCGAGGTACGCGACCACTGCTATGGCTGCACGGCCGGGCAGGGTTCGTCATGCGGCGGAGCGCTCCATGGCGCATCGGAGTCCGGAGAATCCCTCCCTCGCATCGCGCATGGCTGAGCATGACGCGCGGCCGGGGCGTTCCTGTCCGATCAGCTATCGTTACGGCACCGAAGCGCTGAAGCGCTGCGCCGAAATCGAGGCGGACACTCTGTACATTGCCGGGGGGCTGTACGGCAACCCGTTCGCGCTCGACGCCCTGCTCGACCTCGTGGCGAGCGATCCCGGCGCGCAACTGGTTTTCAACGGCGATTTCAACTGGTTTGACATCGACCCCGCGGACTTCCGGCGCGTGAACGAGGCCGTGCTCGATCACCACGCCACGCGCGGCAATGTCGAGACGGAACTGGCGCGTCCCGCCGGCGGCGCCGGCTGCGGCTGCGGCTATCCGGACTGGGTCGGCGATGCAGAGGTGGAACGCTCCAACCGCATCATGGAGCGGTTGCGCGAGACGGCTGCACGGTATCCGGATCTGACATCGCGGCTGGGGGCGCTGCCTGCTTATCTCGCCGCGCGCATCCGCGGTGTGCGCATCGGCATCGTGCACGGTGACGGCGAATCGCTCGCCGGCTGGGGTTTTTCGCAGGAAATCCTCGCGACCGAAGACGGGCGGGCCAGTGCCCGCGCCGCTTTCGCTGCCGCAGGCGTTCGCATTTTCGCCAGCAGCCATACCTGTCTTCCGGTGCTGCAGCGGTTCGACGACGCGGGTGGCGAACGGGCGATCGTCAACAACGGCGCGGCCGGCATGCCCAACTTTCTGGGAACGCGATTCGGACTCGCAACGCGGATTTCGGCGCACCGGTCTCCGCGTGCACGGGCGTATGGAGCGAGCGTAGGCGGCCTGTACGTCGACGCGGTGAGAATCGACTACGATGTTCCCGCATGGGAGGCAAGGTTTCTCGCGAATTGGCCGGCGGGGTCCGATGCTCACATGTCCTACTACGGCCGCATCTGCAACGGGCCGAGATATGCGGTCGAGCAGGCCATGCGCCCGACCTCGCTTGTTCGGCGCATGAATTTGACCGCCTGATCCGCAAGCCCAAGGGCGCGTCGGGCCGAAAGGAATTCCAATGAGCAGGTCCAAACTGCTGGTAGTCGCGGTCATCGCGGTCATGGTGATCGCGTTTTTTGCGTTCGATGCCAGCCGCTACTTGAATCTGGAATTCTTCAAGGCGCAGCGCGATGCATTCGTAAGCTATCACCAGTCGCATCCGCTGGCAGCAGCGCTGGGCTATTTCGTCGCCTATGTGGCAGTGACCGGCCTGTCGCTGCCGGGCGCGGCGATCATGACGCTGGCGGGAGGCGCAATTTTCGGCCTGCTCTGGGGCACGTTGATCGTGTCGTTCGCATCGTCGATCGGCGCCACGCTTGCGTTTCTCGCCTCGCGCTTCGTGCTGCGCGACTGGGTTCAGCAGCGCTTCGGGCGCCAGCTGCGTCCGATCAACGAGGGTTTCGCCAAGGAGGGCGGCTTTTATCTCTTTACGCTGCGACTGGTCCCGGCGTTTCCGTTCTTCGTGATCAACCTGCTGATGGGGTTGACGCCGATACGTGCATGGACGTTTTACTGGGTGAGCCAGGTCGGCATGCTGGCGGGGACGGTGGTATTCGTCAATGCCGGAACGCAGCTCGCGATGATCGATTCGCTGCGCGGGATCCTTTCTCCGGGCTTGATCGTGTCGATGTCGCTACTTGGTGTGTTCCCGCTGATCGCGAAGAAACTGGTAGATATGTTCAAGGCCAGACGGGTGTATGCCCGGTGGCGCAAACCCGACCGTTTCGATCGCAACCTGGTGGTCATCGGCGCGGGTTCCGCGGGCCTGGTCACCTCCTATATCGCCGCAGCGGTGAAGGCACGCGTCACACTGGTGGAAAAGCACCGCATGGGTGGCGACTGTCTCAATACCGGGTGCGTGCCGTCGAAGGCGTTGATCAAGACGGCGCGTGTACTCGCCCAGTTCCGTCGCGCCCGGGACTATGGGCTGAAGAGCGCGAAGGTGGAATTCGACTTCGCGGAAGTCATGGAGCGGGTTCAGCGCGTCGTCAAGACGGTGGAGCCGCACGACTCGGTGGCGCGCTACACCGAGCTGGGCGTCGAATGCCTAGAGGGCGAAGCGAAGATCATTTCGCCGTGGGAGGTGGAAGTTCGCCTTGAATCCGGCGCCACGCAGCGCCTGACGACGCGCTCGATCGTGATCGCCGCCGGGGCGCGCCCGTTCGTGCCGCCGATACCGGGACTGGAGGATGTAGGCTATCTGACCTCCGACAACGTCTGGAATCTCCGGATACTGCCAAAACGGCTAGTGGTGCTCGGTGGCGGCCCGATCGGCGCGGAGCTGACCCAGGCGTTCGCGA
>MEQZ01000166.1:5735-6515 GCA_001770425.1 Betaproteobacteria bacterium RIFCSPLOWO2_02_FULL_65_20
CGCGAAGGTGACGCAGGTGGAAATGCTGCCCAGAATCCTGATCCGGGAGGATCCCGAAGTCTCGGCGATGGTGATGAACAAGTTCCGAGAGGAGGGTATCGACGTTCTGGTCAATCACAGGGCCAAGCAGTTTCTCGTTGAAAGCGGACAGAAGGTGCTGGTCGCGGAAAACGACGGTCGTGACGTGCGCATCGAGTTCGACGAGGTTCTGGTTGCGGTTGGCCGAATTGCGAATACCAAGGGCTATGGACTCGAGGAGCTCGGCGTCCCGCTTGCAAAGACGCGTACCGTGGAGACCAATGCGTACCTGCAGACGATCTATCCGAATATCTATGCCTGCGGGGACGTGGCGGGGCCGTATCAATTCACGCATACCGCGGCACACCAGGCCTGGTACGCGTCGGTCAATGCGCTGTTCGGTATGTTCCGGAAGTTTCGCGCCGATTATTCCGTCATTCCCTGGGCCACCTTCACCGACCCGGAGGTGGCTCGCGTGGGACTGAACGAAACCGAGGCGAAGGAGCGGAATATCCCGTACGAGACATCGATCTACCCTATCGACGACCTCGACCGGGCCATTGCCGACGAGGAGGCGCACGGGTCCGTGAAAGTCCTCACGGTTCCGGGCAAGGATGTCATCCTCGGCGTTACCATCGTCGGTGACCACGCGGGCGACCTGATCGCAGAATTTGTCTCCGCCATGCGCCACGGACTCGGTCTGAACAAGATTCTGGGCACAATACACATCTATCCGACGCTCGCCGAGTCCAACAAGTATGT
>MEQZ01000166.1:6526-6640 GCA_001770425.1 Betaproteobacteria bacterium RIFCSPLOWO2_02_FULL_65_20
GGAAGCGCGCTCACGCGCCGCAAGGGCTGCTGGCGATGGTGGGAAAGTTTCACGCGTGGATGCGCGGCTGAGGGCCGAGGGGAACCGGGTATCCGCGGCAGGGCTACAGCGCGA
>MEQZ01000166.1:6764-6934 GCA_001770425.1 Betaproteobacteria bacterium RIFCSPLOWO2_02_FULL_65_20
GGCCTGGTGCTGGAATTCGCCGCTCCAGAACGGCGTGTTTGAAGGATCCCAGCCCAAGGCGAGCGCGAGTTTTGCCGCCCAGAGCGTCATTCCCCAGGTAATGCTCCACGGATGTCCAGCCACCGATAGCGTGGCGAAATTGAGCAGCGCAAGTATCACCGCGCCGGCGA